>NZ_JBHMIO010000018.1:0-109908 GCF_048060275.1 Micromonospora sp. LOL_015 | reverse complement strand
AGTCATACCGAGCCGGGCGACCGAGCCGTCCCCGGCTGGGGACGATCAAAAAGGTAACGGGCGAGCCGGGCTCCCCTCGCCCGCGGTGCGCGCGAACGGCGAGGGGTTCAGCCTGGCGAGGCCTTCCTGCCGCTCATAGGGGAAGTTGCTCCTCGTTGCGGGCGCCGATGATGACGGTGGCCACGGTGGGTCGTCGCAGCAGCCAGTTGACCGCGATCTGCAGGCACCGCCCGGCCGGTCTCGCGGGACAGTTCCTCGAGGACGTCCACGACGCGGAACAGGTACTCGTCGTCGACCGGGGGACCGTGGGTGGCGCGCTCGTCGAGCACGGCTTCGACCGTCTGGACCTCGCCGACGTGGCGCGCCGCGCCGAGGTGGGCAAGGACGGTCTACCGCCGCTGGGGCACGGTCGCCGTCCGCATCGCCGAGTGGGGCACCTGCGTGGAGCAGGCCGTACGGCGGGCGGAACTGCCCCAGGGCACGGATGCCGCCGAGGTCATCCGCGCCGTCTCGGCGCCCGCTGCCACGGGGCCGGCCTCGCGCCCGTACTCCCGGTCGGCTGGGATGCTTCGGGCATGCCTTCCTACCCGCCGACATTCGCCGACCAGGTCGTCACCCAACCGCTGCGCGCTCAGTTCGAGGCGTTCCTCGACGAGCACCGCAGCGCACTCAACCGCTGTCTGGACGGGCTGACCGAGGAGCAGGCCCGCCGATCGTTGGTCGCCTCCCGGACCACGTTGCTGGGTCTGGTGAAGCACACGACCTTCGTCGAGAAGGTCTGGTTCGACGAGGCCGTGACGTGCCGGCCGCGTACGGAGCTCGGGCTGCCCGCTACGGCGGACGAGTCGTTCATCCTCGCTACCGACGACACGATCGCCAGTGTCCAACGCGCACACCGCGAAGCCTGCGAAGCGTCCCGCCGGGCGACGTCGTCCCTGGAGTTGGACGACATCCTGCACGGCAACCGGAGAGGTCCGCTTCCGCTGCGCTGGGTGTACCTGCACGTGCTGCGCGAGCTCGCCCAGCACTGTGGGCACGCGGACATCCTCCGCGAGCAGCTTGCCGACGAGTAGTACGCCGCCGCCTTCGCTGCCGCCGCTCACCGCCTTCGACCTCGGCCGAGGTGTTTACAAAACTGTTAAGAGTCTTAATAATTGCCGCACTGGTGCTTCGAGGGAGGGATGTCGATGAAACCCGTACGGATAGCCGCCCCGGTGCTGGCCGCGGTCCTCGCCGCCGCAGGGGTGATCTGGGCGGCCGGCCCGGCCCTGGCCGCCGGCCCCACCGCGACCTTCGAGAGAACCTCCGACTGGGGCAGCGGCTGGGAAGGCAAGGTCACCGTCGCCAACGGCGGCGCCACCGCCATCACCGCCTGGACCGTCGCCTTCGACCTGCCGGCCGGCACCACGGTCGGCACCTACTGGGACGCCCTGCTCAGCGTCTCCGGGCAGCGGTTCACCTTCACCAACCGCAGCTGGAACGGCCAACTCGCGCCAGGCGCGTCGGTCTCGTTCGGATTCCTCGGCAGCGGGCCGGGCAGCCCGACCAACTGCACCCTCAACGGTGCGTCCTGCGGCGGCCAGCAGCCGCCAACCACGGCCCCACCCACCTCCGCGCCACCGACCACCGCGCCACCCACCACCGCGCCCCCGACGACCTCACCCCCCAGCACGGCGCCGCCAACCGACGACGGGCTGCCGGAGCACTTCCTCACCGGGTACTGGCACAACTTCGACAACCCGGCCGTCGAGCTGCGGCTACGCGACGTGCCGGCCGAGTACGACCTGATCGCGGTCGCCTTCGCCGAGGCCACCAGCACCCCCGGCGCGGTCAGCTTCGGTATCGACCCGGGTCTGTCCGCCGCACTCGGCGGCTACACCGACGCACAGTTCAAGGCCGACCTCGCCACCCTGCACCAGCGCGGCAAGAAGGTGATCATCTCGATCGGCGGGGAGACCGGCCGGGTCGCGGTCAACGACCCCGCGTCCGCCGCTGCGCTCGCCGACAGCCTGTACCGGCTGATCCAGGACTACGGCTTCGACGGCGTCGACATCGACCTGGAGAACGGGCTCAACCCGACCTACATGGCGGAGGCGATGCGCGCGCTGCGCAGCCGGACCGGGCCGGGGCTGATCATCACGATGGCACCGCAGACCATCGACATGCAGTCAGCATCGGTGTCGTACTTCAAACTGGCGCTGGACATCCGCGACATCCTGACCGTGGTGCACACCCAGTTCTACAACTCCGGGTCGATGCTCGGCTGCGACCAGGCGTTTGCCTACAGCCAGGGCACGGTCAACTTCATGACCGCGCTGGCCTGTCTGCAACTGGAATCGGGCCTGCGGCCCGACCAGGTGGCCCTCGGCCTGCCCGCCGGTCCGGGAGCGGCCGGCGGCGGCATCGTCGCCCCGACGATGGTCAACCAGGCACTCGACTGCCTGGCCCGGGGCACCAGCTGCGGCAGTTTCCGGCCGCCGCGCACCTACCCCGGCATCCGGGGTGCGATGACCTGGTCGATCAACTGGGACGTGACCAACGGCAACGGGTTCGCCCGTACCGTCAAGCCGCACCTGGCGACGCTGCCCTGACCGGCGGCCCGGCCACCCGCCGCTACCGCTCGTCCGGGGCGAGCCGCACCCGGCGGAGCAGTTGCGCGTTGAGCGCGACCACGATGGTGGACGCGGACATCAGGATCGCCCCGACCGCCGGGCTCGACGTCAGCCCGGCCCAGGCCAGCACGCCGGCGGACCACCCCGGTGACCCCGCGCGGGTCGGACGAGGCGAGAACGACCCCGGCGGACTCGATCGCGACGTCGGTGCCGGCCCCAATCGCGATGCCGACGTCGGCTCGGGCCAGCGCCGGTGCGTCATTGACGCCGTCGCCGACCATCGCCACGGTCAGCCCCCGGGCCTGCAGGTCCGCCACCGTCTTGTCCTTGTCAGCGGGCAGCACCTCGGCGAAGACCTCGTCCACGCAGGGCCGGAAGCCGAGATCGGCGGCGACCGCCTCGGCGACCTCCGGGCCTCGGGCCGGACCTCGTCGGCCAGCCCGATCGCACCGAGCACCTCGGCTCGGCCGCCGTCGAGCCGCAGCAGATGCAGCACGGCGGCACCACGCTGCGACCAGCCCACGGTCGTGGTGGTCAGCTCCGGCGGGACTGCGGCGTCGAGTTCGCCCAGCAGCGCCGGGCCGCCGACGGCATAGTGGGTGCCGTTCACGTTTGCCTGCCCGCCCCGGCCGGTCAACGACCGGAAGTCGGTTGCGGCGCTCGTCGGACCGCGTCCGGTGGCGGCGGCCACGATGGCCCGGGCCAGTAGGTGCTCGCTGTCGGCCTCCACCGCCGCGGCCAGCCGCAGTACGTCGTGCTCGGTGCGCCCGGGGGCCGCCGCGACCCCGGTCACGGTGTGCGCGCCCCGGGTCAGGGTGCCGGTCTTGTCGAACAGCACCGCGTCGACGGTCCGCATCCGTTCCAGGGCCAGCCGGTTCTTGACCAGGATTCCGGCCTTGGCCGCCACGGCCGTCGACAACGCGATCACCAGGGGGATCGCCAGGCCCAGGGCGTGCGGGCAGGCGATCACCAGTACGGTGACCGTCCGTACCACGGAGTCGTTGAGGCTGCCAAACGCCCACCAGGCGCCGAAGGTCAGCACGGCGGCGGCCATCGCGGCGTAGAACAGCAGGGCGGCGAACCGGTCGGCGAGCATCTGGGCCCGGCCGCTCGATGCCTGGGCCTGTGCGACGAGGCGCTGAATGCCGGCCAGGGCGGTGTCCTCGCCGACGGCCTCGACCCGTACCCGGACAGCCGAGTCGGTCGCGACGGTGCCGGCAACCACCGGTGCACCGACGCGTCGGTGCACCGGCCGGGACTCTCCGGTGATCATCGACTCGTCCATCTCCGCCTCGCCGTCGGTGATCCGCCCGTCGGCGGGCACCCGGGCACCGGAGCGCACCAGCACCAGATCCCCGGCCCGCAGGTCGGCCGCCGTGACCTGCTGGACCTGCCCGTCGTCGGCGACCCGTTCCGCGTTGTCGGGCAGCAGCGCGGCCAGCGCGGACAGCGCCCCCTGTGCCTGGCCGATCGCCCTCATCTCCTGCCAGTGGCCGAGCAGCATGATCGTCACCAGCGCCGCCAGCTCTCACCAGAAGTCCAGGTCGAAGGCACCGAAGCTGGTGGCCAGCGAGGCCAGGTAGGCGACGGTGATAGCCATCGAGATCAGCAGCATCATGCCGGGTGCGCGGTCGCGGACCTCGCGTACCCCGCCGACCAGGAACGGCCAGCCGCCGTAGCAGAACACCACCGAGCCGAGCACCGGGCCGACCAGGGACATACCGGGAACATCCAGCGAGTAGCCGAACCAGTCCATCACCATGTGACTGGTGACCACGGCCGGTACGGTCAGCGCGAGACTCAGCCAGAACCTGCGGCGGAACATCTCCGGGTCGTGGCCGGTGTGCTCGTCGTGTCGGGTGCCGTCCGTTTCCACGTCACCACGATACCCCCCAGGGGTATTATCACCAGTAATGGGGTTTCATGAACCTCGTGGTCGGCCTGTGCCACAGTGGGTTGGACGGGAGGCCCGGCGGTGGTTACGCGTCGGCCGACACGGACGCCGCGACGATGTACGTTGATCCACCCAGCCGAGGGAGCCCTCATTGTCGTCAAACCGGCCCGGAGACAACCAGGTAGGTTCCCTCGATGCCCGTGGTCATCCGACGCAGACACGTCCCCCGCGTAGCTCCGGGGAACCCAAGGTATCTCCTGGACGTCTACCTCGTCCCGACGGTGTCGCTCTGAGTCAAACTGGCCGGGGGCTTATCGGCACCGGCGACGGCTCGTCGGCCGAACCGTCCCTGGCATCAGGGCGACGGTCGGCGGCCAGCGGCAGCCCGACGGCGGCGACGCCGGACCTGGCCGACCACCCAGTAGACGACCAGCCCGCCGAGCAGTACGAGGACCGCCACGTCGAACCAGCGGCTGTACCGCTCGACCTGCTGCCACTGTGAACCGAGCGCGAACCCGGCACCGACGAACAGGGCGTTCCACACCCCGCTGCCCAGCGTGGTGAAGGCGCTGAACCGGGTCAACGGCATCCGGTCGGCGCCGGCCGGCACCGAGACCAGGCTCCGCACGACCGGCACCATCCGGCCGAACAGCACCGCCCACCGCCCGTACCGGTCGAACCACCGGTCGGCCTTGTCCAGGTCTTCCAGATCGACCAGCGGCACCCTGTCCAACCAGCGTCGCAGCCGTGCCTCGCCGATCGCCGCACCCAGCCAGTAGAGCAGCAACGCGCCGGCCAGCGAGCCGATCGTCGCCCCGACCCAGACCCCGACCAGATTCGCCCGGTCCTGGCTTGCCAGGTAGCCGGCCATCGCCAGCACCACCTCGCTGGGGATCGGCGGGACGACGCTCTCCAGCGCCACCAGCAGGCCGACCCCGAGCTCGCCCAGCCGGGCGATGACATCGGCCACCCAGCCGGTCAGCCCGCCGATCTGGTCCGGTGGGGTGTCGACGGTGACGGCCATGGCGCTCCCTGCGTCGAGGTAAGTCCATCGGATACCCGGCGGCCGACGGCGCTACACCTGCTCAACGACCGGCTACGCCTCACGTTGGGTCAACGACCGCTGACGGCCGGCGACGTACCGAGCTCTCCCGGACCTGCAGCTTGGTGGGCAGGGTGACGGTGGTCGCGGCCCGGTCGGGGTCGGCGATCCGCTCGATGAGCAGCTGGGCGGCGGTCTCGCCCAACTGGTACGTCGGCTGGGTCACGGTGGTCAACGCGGGCCGAACCAGATGTGCCCACGGCAGGTCGTCGAAGCCGACCACACCCATCTCCGCCGGCACCGCGATGCCCTGGTCGACCAGGTACTCCACCGCACCAACGGTCATCAGGTTGTTCGCCGCGAACAGCGCGTCCGGTCGCGGTCGTAGCCGCAGCAGCTCCGTCATCGCCCGGTAGCCTCCGTCGGAGCGGAAATCGGCATGGCGGACCAGCTCCTCCTGGTACGGCTGCCCGGCATCGGCCAGTGCCCGCTGGTAGCCACCCAGCCGTCGGCAGGCGGTCCAGACGCCACGTCGCCCGGTGATGCAGGCGATCCGCCGGTAGCCCGAGTCGAGCAGGTGCGCGGTGGCCAGCCGGGCGCCGTGCTCGTTGTCCACCAGTACGGTGTCGATCCGGCTGCCGTGCAGCTGCCGGTCGACCACCACCACCGGCACCCGGGCGGCGGTGAGCTGCCCCAGATCGGCGGCCGGCCCGGACGGGGCGATGATTACCCCGGCGACCTGTTCGGCGAGGACGGCGTTCAGGTAGCGGCTTTCCTTGGCCGGATCCTCGTCGGTGTTGCACAGCACGACCGAGTAGCCGGCCTGCTGGGCGAGGTCCTCGACGCCGCGGACCAGGGCGGTGAAGAACGGGTTGCCGATGTCGCTGATCACCACCGCCCACAACGTGGTCCGGCTGCGGCGCAGATTACGGGCCACCGCGTTGGGCCGGTAGTCCAGCTCGCGCATCGCCCGCCGGACCCGGTCCGCCAGCGCGGGATCCACGTTGGTGTGGCCGTTGACGACCCGGGAGACGGTAGCCGGGGAGACCTCCGCTTTCCGCGCAACGTCGTAGATGGTCGCCATTGTTCATCGCCCTCTTCACTTGCTCCCGGCCCGAGGGTGCCGGTCACGGAACCCGGGACGATAATTACAGACCGGGTACGGAGCGCGATGGCCCAGCAGATCGGACACCCATGGCGTAGCGCATGCAGTCCGGCGCTGAGCTGCGACGCCGTGACCGTCCACTGTCGGGATACCGACACCAGTGAAGATTCCACAGCGGACATCCGCTGACCGGTGCCCGCACCAGCCCGAGCGCGGCGTACGAACTACGCCGTTGCGCCGGCGCCCGGATCGGCCGAGGCTCGGCTGCGGCGCAGCCAGAGAAGCCCGACGACCGGCAGCACCAGCGGGATGTAGCCGTAGCCGCTGCCAAAGCCCGACCAGACCGTCTCGTCCGGAAACGCCGCCGGCACCGCGAGACTCGCCGCGCCGATGCCGAGTACGCCGACCAGCTCCACCGTGCAGCAGCCGTACGCGATCCGCCGGCCGACCGGGCCATCGATGATCAGCCCGGCGGCCGCCACCAGGTACACCACTGCGGCGAAGGCGGAGAGCAGATACGCCACCGGCGCCTCGCCGAACCGGGTGGCGATCTGCACGCCGGCCCGGGACGAGGCGGCGATCGCGAAGAGGATGTAGACGCCGATCAGCACCCGTCCCGGCCCGCTGCGGGTCCGCGCCGTCCGGCCGGTGCGCGCCGTCCGGCCGTCCGTCGACGTCGGGTCAGCCACCGCCGACCGCCGTCCAGGTCTGCTGCAGCCGGACCACCAGCACCGGAATCACCAGGGCGAAGACGCCGACGGTCAACGAGCCCCACCGGGTCGGCTCCATCCGACCCAGCACCCCCGCCATCGGCGGCAGGCTGAGCGTGGTGATCAGGTAACCGGCGAAGACCGGTGGTTCACCGGGACGCTCCCCACCGACCAGCGCCACCACGGCGGCCACGGTCAGTGCGAGCAGGGCGACCTCGACCACCGCCAGCCCGCCGTACTGGATCAGACCCGGCGGCCGGTCCAACGCCGCGCAGAGCAGCGCCCAGCCGGCGACGGCCAGCGCGCCGACGATGACCACGGCGGCGATCGGCCCGTTCACCGCCGCACCACCGGCTCAGCTGCCACAGTCACGCCGAACACCATACTCACCAGCTACCCGACCCGCCGAGGTGCGCCCCCGCAGGTCGCCGAGGACCGGTAACCGGCGCTCCGATCCGCAGTGTTCGGACGGTGGCTGTCGGTATCAGCCGGAGTTTATAGTCAGTCCGGGACGGTCCGATCCACCCTGGGGAGGGTGTGGTGGTTGGCGTCGGCATCTGGGGCCTTCTGATCGCCAGCTGTCTCGTCCTGCTCGCCCTGCTCGCGCTGGCCGCGTTGGCCGCCCGTACGGCGGAGCACCCGGCCGACCGGCGGGCGCTGCGGGCCGAAGCCGACGAACTCGCCGCCGAGGCGCAGGCCATCGCCGTCGCGGCCGCCACCGCCCGGACCGCCGCCGACCAGCTGCGCGACCGGGCGGCCGCCGCCGAGCTGGCCCGCGACGACGCCTGGCAGCGCCAGGAGACCGCCGGCCGGGCCTATCAGCAGGCGATGCTCGCCGACCAGGAGGACCGGCCGGCGGCCGTCGTCACCGGTGCGCCGCTGCCCGCCGAGCACGGGCGCGATGTCAGCCGGGCCGCGCTCACCGCGTACCGCCGGGGCGACATCTCGGTGCAGCAACTGCGTACGGTGTGGCGGCGGGCCGGTGGCGCGTCGCCGGATCCGACGGCGGCCGGCCGAGCCGACCGGGCCGTCGACCGGCACCGCGTCCGCGACCAGGCGGCCCGCCGGGAGTACGACGTGGTCGCCGCCGCCGCGCGTCGGGCCATGGAAGCGGCCTATATCGCCGAGCTGAGTGCTGCCGGGCTGGCCGAGGAGGCGGCGGCCGCCGCAGCCGACGCAGAGGAGGCCCGCTACGTCGCGGACCGGGCCGAGCGGTCACACTGAACTCCGGTCGACGAAGGGAGACGCGGCGATGGCATTGCGGTTCGGTCTGTTCGGCACCGGGCACTGGGCGGCCGAGACCCACGCGGCCGGGCTCGCCACGCACCCCGGCGCGGAGCTGGTCGGGGTCTGGGGACGGGACCGGGCGAAGGTTACGGCGCTGGCGCAGCGGTATGGCGTCGCGCCGTACCAGGACGTGGACGCGCTGCTCGCCGACGTCGACGCGGTCGCCGTCGCCCTGCCGCCCGACGTGCAGGCAGGGATCGCGGTCCGCGCCGCCGACGCCGGCCGGCACCTGCTGCTGGACAAGCCGCTGGCGCTGACCCTGCCGGACGCCGACCGGATCGTCGCGGCGGTCGACCGGCGGGCCGTCGCCTCGGTGGTCTTCTTCACCAGCCGGTTCAACCCGGCCATGATCGACTTCATTGCCCGGCCGGCCAACGGTGCCTGGCACGGTGCCCGGGGAGCGCTGTTCGCGGCGATCTCCGAGCCCGGCAACCCGTATGGTGCCTCGCCCTGGCGGCGCACCTACGGCGGGCTGTGGGACATCGGCCCGCACGTGCTGTCGGTGGTGCTGCCGGTGCTCGGCCCGGTCGCCCGGGTCGCCGCGATGCCCGGCCCGGCCGGCGGGGTGCACCTGCTGCTGCAACACACCGGCGGGGCCACCAGCACGCTGTCGCTCAACTTGGACGGCCCGGTGGCGGCGAAGACCTTCGACGTCACGTTCTTCGGTGAGCCCGGAATCGTGCCGGTGCCGCACCGGGACGCGACCACCGGGCAGGCGTTCCACACGGCCGTCGACGCGCTGCTCGGGCAGGTCACCGCCGGCCGGGCCGGACACCCGTGCGACGTCCGGTTCGGCCGGCAGGTGGTGGCCGTCCTGGCCGCCGCCGACACCGCCCGGACCGAGCAGCGCACCGTCAACGTCCCGGCTGAAAAACCGGTCGCCTGAGCGATGCCCGCCGGTTAATCTGCCAGGCGTGTCGACCACCTTCCAGGCGCTGATCCTGACCGGCGGTACGCCGGCCGGGTGGTGCCCGTTGCTGACTGCCCGCCCGCGTGCCCGGCGTCCCGTCCTGGCCTGCGGTCAGTTCGCGCCCGGCAGTTGACCGGCAGTTGACCGGCACTCCGCCGGTCACCAGTGCTGCTGATTCCGATCCACCCGTCGGCCCGCCGACGGGTACCAGTCGCGCGCGAAGCACCCCGCCCCGGCCAGGGCGGTCCGAGTCCTGCCCTTTCTGGACCGGCCGCCGGACCGGCGGCCGGTCCGTGAACCGCCGAGCCGGCCCCTGCCGGCCGGCAGACTGGACCTGGCCGTGCCTCGCCCCCACCGCAAATCTGATCCGACACGCAGATCCGATCCGACGCGAAACCTCGACCCGACCCGGGTCGGTGCCGCCACCGGCGCCGACCGTACCCGTCGGGCCTTCTCCCAGACCTTTCTGCACGACCGGGCGGCCATCGACCGGGTGGTCCGGGCCGTACGGCCCACGCCCGGTGAGCTGACCATCGAGGTCGGTGCCGGCACCGGGCAGCTGACCCGGGTGCTCGCCCGGGTCGACGGCCGGCTCCTGGCGTACGAGGTCGATCCGGACCTCACCGCGCGCCTGGCCCGCCGGTGTGCCGATCTGCCGAACGTGACGCTGGCACCCGGCGACTTCCTGGCCGCCGGGCCGCCGGCCGAGCCGTTCGCGGTGGTCGGCAACATCCCGTACGCCGCCACCGCGCCGATCGTGCGGTGGTGCCTGCACGCGTCCCGGCTGCGCGCTGCCACCCTGGTGACCCAATTGAAGTACGCCCGCAAGCGCACCGGCGACTACGGTCGATGGAGTCTGCTCACCGTCCGCACCTGGCCGGAGTTCGACTGGCGGCTGGCCGGCCAGCTGCCGCGCACCGCGTTCCGGCCGGTACCCGGGGTGGACGCCGGCATCCTGCGGCTGACTCGCCGCCCGGTGCCGTTGGTGCCGCCCGCCGCGACACCGGCGTACCAACGGCTGGTCGAGCTCGGGTTCAGCGGTGTCGGCGGTTCGGTGGCGGCGTCGCTGCGGCGTGGCTTTCCCGTCCGCCGCGTCGACGCGGCGTTGCGGGCCACCCGGATCCCGGTCGACGCCCTGGCCGGCGAGATTTGGCCGGAGCAGTGGCTCACCCTGTTCCGGCTGATCACCGCCCGCTGACCCGTCGCCTCAGCCGGTGGCCAGCGCCAGCCACTGGTGGCTGGTGACCTCGGCGCTGGGCGGCACCAGCAGCCGGTCGAGTGTGCCCGGCGTCGCGGCCACCAGATCCCACAGCGCGCCGCCGGGCAGCCGGACCCGGGCCAGCGGGGTTCCCGCCGGATACGGCTGGCCCGGCACCACCAGCCAGCGATGCAGCCGCGCGGACCCGCCCGGGATGCCGAACGACAGCGGAACCATTGCGGTGGTCTCCGTCGACGCGCGGATGGTCCGTGGGCCACTGCGCGGCAGCCACCGGGCGGCACCGTGCACGGTCGCCAGCTCCGGCTCCTCCACCTGACGCAGCGGGCGCTGGAAGGCGTCGTGTACCGCCTGCGCCACGGCAGGCATCCGGGCCCCGCCGCCGACCAGCAGCACCGATCCGATGCTTGCCGGTGGCACCCCGACGGCGGCCAGCATCTGCCGGCAGCAGGCGATCGTGCGGGCCAGCAGCGGGGCCACCAGCTGCGCCAGGTCCGCTCGGGTCAGCCGGTACGCCGGGGTGTCCGGCAGCAGGAAGTCCTCCACCGCCGGGGTGTCACTGAGCTGGTGCTTGATCCGGTTCGCGAAGTCGGTGACCGCCATGCCGAGCCGCAACGTGGCCGGGGCGGACTGGCTGGCTGCGGCACTGGCCAGCAGCGGCGCCAGCCACTGCTGGCCGTCGGCGTGGATCCGTCCGGCCAGCAGCGCGTCGATGTCCCGGCCGCCGCAGTCGTCGATCGCCGCGTGTCCGAGCACCTCGTGCCAGCGTTCGTCGATGCGCACCAGTGCCGTGTCGAAGGTGCCTCCGCCCAGGTCGTAGACCAGCACCAGCTCGCCGGGGACCGGCGGTGGGCCGGCGACCGGGGCGAACGCGGCCGCGACCGGCTCCGGCAGCAGCTCGACCGGGCCGAGACCGGCCGCTTCGGCTGCGGCGATCATCTGCGCGCGGCGCGGGTCGTCCGGGCCGTACGACGCCGGAACCGTCACCACCGTCCGGTGCACCGGGGCGCCGTTTCGCCGCTCGGCCTCCGCCCGCAGCGCGGTCAGCACCGCCGCGACCTGCTCGATCGGCCGGAACCGGCGATCCCCGAGCGTCATCGGCACATCGGCGGCCATGCCGCGTTTGAACTCGGCGGCGTACGCGGTCGGCTCGGACCGCTTCCGCCGCTCCGCCAACGCGCCGACGATCATGCTCTGGCCGTCCCAGTGCACCGCCGACGGCCAGGTCGGCGCGCCGGTGACCGGGTCCGGTACCAGCTCACCGGTCTCACCGGTGACCACCATCGCGGCGGAGGAGGAGGTGCCGAAGTCGACCACCAGGACGGGCTGGTCAGACATCCCAGACATCGATCAGGCTCCGCTCGTTGGACTCCCAGTTGGCCAGCAGGTGCCGGCTGTCGGCGCTGAACCCGACCCGGACCCGCTGCCCGGTGCCACCCAGCACCCGGAACAGCTCCTGCCCGGTCGACGTGTCCTGCAGGACCACCGCGGCGATGCCGTCGAGCGCGCCGGCGACTGCGGCCCGCAGTTGCCCGTCGGCGCTGACCACAGCCGTGCCGAACCCTTCCCGCCGGCTGTGCTCGGCGAACTCCGGCATCCGCTGCTTCCACCGGTCGTCGGTGATCCGGTCGATCTGGCTGCCGGTACGCAGGTCCCACAGGGTCGTCACGGTGCGCCGGTACCGGCCTACCGCCTTCGCCCGGCCCTCGGCCGCTGCCCGCCACCCGGTCTCGTCGATCAGCACCCGGTGCGGCTCGCCCGGATCGCGGAACCGGGCGCTGAGCTTGCCGGTCTCGATATCCCACACCGAGATGAACCCGTCCGTGGCCCAGGCCACCACCGCCAGCCGGCCGTCCGGGTCGACGAACACCCGGCCGGTCGGCTGTGCGCCGGCGGTGTGCTCCGGGCGGAACTCGGCGCGGACCGTGTCGTCGGCGATCGCCCGGAGCCGGACCAGCCGGGCCGCCGGGTCGCACTCCACCAGATGCTCGCGGTCCGGGGTGAGCAGCCAGCTCCCGGTGGACTCCAGGTGCCGCCGCCGGGGCGGCGGCTGGCGCTGCAGGGCCACCGCGTCCTTCGCGGTGGCCACCACCAGGACCGGGCCGACCAGGTCGCCCGGGTACGCCTGCTGGCCCAACTGCCGGCCGTGCTGGGCGGCGGTGAGCTCGAAGACCCGCTCGTCGGGGGTACGGATGTGGGCGAGTACCGCCCCGGCCGGGTAGGGCTCGCCCGGCGGCACGCACCAGCGCAGCAGCCGGGCCCGACCGCCCGGGATCTCCCACGAGGTTGGCTCGGTGCGCCACCGCTGAGGCTCGGCGGTGACGGTGCGCCCGCTGGCGCCGGCCGCGAACCGGGCCGTGCCGCGCAGCACCGCCAGCTCCGGGTCCGAACCGCAGCGCAGCGGCCCCGGCGACCCGGCGTCGATGATGCCGAGGCCGGCCCGCAACGTGGTGTGCACCGCCGGCAGGTAGGCGTTGCCGCCGGCGACGACCACCGCGGCCAGGTCGGCCGGTGCGGCGCCGACCGCGCCCAGCACACCTGCGGCGCCCTCCACCAGCCAGCGCAACGCCGGTTCGGCGAACGCGTCCAGCCAGGCCCGGGTCAGCCGGTACGGCGGGGTGAGCGGGGTGAGGTGATCGACCACCTCGTCGGCGTTGACCAGTTGGTGCTTGAGCCGGCGGGCGAAGTCGATCGCCTCGTGGTAGGCGCGCAGCCCGGCGTCACCGGGTGCGGCGAGCATCGGCTCCAGCCAGGCCCGCCCCTCGGTACGCAGGTCGTTGATGAGCAGCGCGTCGAGCTCCTGCCCGGCCGGGCTGGTCTGCTGAGCGAGCTGGACGGTGTGGCTGCCGTACACCTGCACCAGCGCGACGGTCCAGGTCGCGCCGAGGTCACAGACCAGCACCAGCGCGCCGGCCGGCAGGTTGTCGCCGGTCGTCGGGTCCAGCGCCGCCGCCACCGCGCTGTCGATCAGCTCGACGTCGCGGAACCCGGCGGCCGCACCGATGGCGAGCATCGTGTCCCGACGGGGATCGCCGGGCAGGTAGTCCGCCGGCACCGACAGGGTCAGCCGGTCGATCTGGCCGCCGTACAGTTGGCGAACCTCATTGGCGACCACGGTGAGGTACGCGGTGAGCGCCTCGGCGCCGGTGACCTCCCGGTGTTCCAGCCGCATGGCCGCCTGGGCGTCGACGGCCCGGCGTGGCCCGTCGATGTACCGCCGCGGCATGGCCCGCTTACGTACCTCGGACGGAGTGCCGACCAGGAATCCCTCGTCCGCCAGACACACCGACGACGGCCAGCTGGTCGCTCCGCTGGCCGGTTCCTTGACCAGGGTCGTCTGGTCCGCGACGACCAGCGCCACCCGGGTGCCCGAGGTGCCGACATCAACCACCAGGATTGGCTCGGTCATGTTCCCGCCCTCACCACAGCAGTTCGGCGATTGATCGTCCTGAAAGTTCCGGGACAGTGTCCGTTAGCGCCGCCGTCACGTCCACCCTGGGGCGATGCGCGCGGTACGCCACGGACAGGGGTGAACGTAACGGAAACTGGTCGCGTTGGTGGACCCGCCCCCGTGTGTTCGGTCACCAACCGCGATCGTCGCTGCTGGAACCGCTAGACTCGGCGACTGCGAAGGGGAGTAGCTCCCAACATCGCGGTCGACACACTGGTGCTGCGCACCCGGCCGCGACGACCCGGCGGTACGTCGGGTGGGCGAGACCTTCGACCCAGGCTGCAGTAGCCGGGTCGAGGTCCGCGTGCCACGATCCGGCCCCGACCGGATGAGAGGCACCATGGACGGCTTCCTTGCCGCGACCGCGATCAGCTTCGGCGTGATCTTCATCGCCGAGCTGGGCGACAAGTCACAGCTGATGGCGTTGACCTTCGCCACCCGATTCAGGACCTGGCCGGTGCTGATCGGCATCACCGCGGCCACCGCCGTCGTGCACCTGGTGTCGGTCGCCCTCGGGTACGGCCTCGGCGTGGCCCTGCCCACCGGCTGGATCGCGCTGGCCGCCGCGCTGGCGTTCATCGGGTTCGGCTTCTGGACACTGCGCGGCGACACCCTCACCGACGAGGAGTCCCGCCGGGCGCAGCGGACCACCAGGACAGCGGTGATCGCCGTGTTCACCGCCTTCTTCCTGGCCGAGCTGGGGGACAAGACGATGCTGGCGACGATCACGTTGGCCACCCGGCACGGTTGGTTCGGCACCTGGCTCGGCTCCACGCTCGGCATGGTCGCGGCAGACGCGCTGGCCATCGTGGTGGGCCGGCTGCTCGGCCGGCGGCTTCCCGAACGGGTGATCGCGTACGGGGCGGCAGCGCTGTTTTTCGCGTTCGGCTGCTGGCTGCTGGTCGAGGCGGTCGTCGAACTGGCCGGCTGACCCGGCGCCCGTCGATGTCGGCCGTGCGCACAGCAACACGCGTACCGACGGCCGGTCCTGGGTACGTTGAGCGGTATGCAGCACTTCACGATCGCCACCGTCGCTGAGCAGAGCCCCGATTTCCGCCGGGTGCTCTGGACCGGTGAGCACTCCCAGCTTGTGATCATGACCGTTCCGCCAGGCGGCGAGATCGGCGAGGAGGTCCATGCGGACATCGACCAGATCCTCACCTTCGTCAGCGGTGTCGGCGAAGCGCTGGTGGCCGGCGAGCGGCAGGCCGTCGCCGCCGGTGATCTGGTCGCCGTGCCGGCCGGCACCAAGCACAACTTCGTCAACACCGGCCCCAACCCACTGGTGCTCTACACCGTCTACGGTCCGCCGGAGCACACCGACGGAGCGGTGCACCACACCAAGGAGGAGGCGGACGCGGCGGAGGCGTCCGGCCAGGACGAGCCGCCCACGTCGTGACGGCGGCCTCCGCCGTACACCTCGGCTATCCGGCGACGCGGCCGGTTCAGCCCTCCGTCGCCCCGTTGAGCAGTGACGGATCGCGTCGGATCAGCTCTGCCAGGCGGGCCGCCGGACCGTCCTGGGCGGGCTGTCCGCGCGGCGGCCATTCCGGTGGGCGCCCGGCGGTCGGCACCCCGGGCGCCGCCGGGTCGCCGGACGGCGGGTTCGGCCCCGCCGCAGGCGTACCGCCGTCGACCGTCACCTGCACCCGGCCGTCCCGGTTGCCGACGGTGAGCTGCACGGCCTGACCGCCGTCGGTGAGGTGGACCGTCGCGGTCAACCCAGGGTGGCGCTCGACCACCTGCCGGACCGCCGCGGCGATCTCGTGCGCCGCCGACGCCGTCCGGTCGTTGCCCTGACTGACCCGCTTCTGCAACTGGTCGCGTCGGGCGAGCCGGGCGAGCGCGTCGTCCAGGTCACCACGCATCTGTCCTCCTCTGCTACCACCTCAGGATGGCTGACTCCGTACCGCTCGGTCCAGCGCCCGGTCCAGGACCACCAGCAGCGCGTCCCGGACCGACAGTCGGTCGCGGGCGTCGTACGCGACGACCGGAACGGCCGGGCCGGTCGCCAACGCCCACCTAACCTCGTCAATGCTATGACCAAGGCGGCCGTGGAAGGTATTTACTCCCACCACGAACGGCAGCCCGGCCCGCTCGAAGTAGTCGACGGCGGGATAGCAGTCGTCCAGGCGTGAGCTGTCCACCACGACCAGTGCGCCCAACGCCCCCCGGGCCAGGTCGTCCCACATGAACCCGAAACGGGTCTGACCCGGGGTGCCGAACAGGTACAGCTTCAGACTTCGGTCGATCGTGACACAGCCGAAGTCCATCGCGACGGTCGTGGTGGTCTTGCCGGACTCCGAGCCGGGGTCATCGACTCCGACGGAGACGGTGGTCATCTCCGCCTCGGTGGTCAGCGGGGCGATCTCGGAGATGGCCCCTACGGTGGTGGTCTTGCCGACCCCGAAGCCACCCGCCACGACGATCTTGACCGGGATCGGCGCGGTCCGGGGTGCGGCCCGGTGCCGGGCTGTCGGGGGCGGTCCGGCGGTCGGACGGTCAGGAGATGGCACGTAGTCCACGGATCACTCGCAGGATGGTGTCGGCATCGGCAGGGGCGTCGACGTCGGGTACGTGGACGTCGAGATGGGCGGAGGCGCGGAGGTCACCGACGAGCACCCGGGTCACCCCCAGGTGCAGCCCCAGCCGGGCGGACAGTTCCGCGACGGAGATCGGGTCAGCGGCGAGCGCGATGATCGCCCGCAGCTCAGGGGCCAGGCCGGCTCCCGAGGGGCCGGGGCCGAACAGGTCCGGTGCCCGGGCGGTCACCTGCGTCTCCAGGTTGATGTCCGGGTCCGCCCCGGTGACCCGACCGGCGGTCAGCACGAACGGCCGCAGCGTCGTTGGCGCGGTGTCGCCGTCCGACCGGTCCGGCCCGCCGCCATCGGACTTGCCGACACCGGGCGAAGCCCCACCCGCCGGGGCGTCACCCGCCGGCGGGGTACGCAGGTAGGGGCGGATCCGCGGCTGCGGATCGACCGGCTCGTCCGCCCCGTACGGCGGTCGGGTCACGACTGGACGGAGTTCTTCAACTCGGCGATCAGCCGGGGAGTGAGCGGGCCGCCGGCGCGCCCGGCGAACAGGGTCATCTCGTAGGCGACGGTGCCAAGGCTGGCCGAGCGGTCGGCGATCACCCCCAGCACCGATCCGGAACTGATCGAGCTGACCAGCAGGTAGCCGTCGGCCATGTCGACCACCACCCGGTTCAGCGTGCCGAGTGAGTACCAGTTCGCCGCGCCACCGGCCAGGCTGGTCATGCCGGACACCACCGCCGCCAGCCGCTCGGCGTTGGCCCGGTCCTGAATTCCGGACATGGCCATCAGCAGCCCGTCAGAGGAGACCGCGATGGTCTCACGGACACCGGCTGTGCTGGAGGTGAACGAGTCCAGCAACCAGTTGAAGGTCTGCGCTTCGGCGCTCAGCGAGCCGTTGCCGTTGCCGGCCGGGGTCGTCGGGCGTTCCGCGGTGTCCGGCGTGTAGGGACTGTTCATCCGTCGGTTCCTTTGCTGCCGTGCTGAAAGGTGGTGGTGATCTCGGTGAGCGCGCGCTGAACGCCCGTCTCAAACTCGTCCAGGGACTCCTTGGCCCGCTGCGGGTCCGGTGGCCAGGACTGGCTGTTGCCGGCGGTTGCGCTGGCCGGGGGCGGGTCGGGCAGGCTCGCCCCGGGCACCCGCTGAGTGAGGCGGTCCGACCTGGCGACCGCCGGGTCCTGCGCAACCGCTTGCTGTGCCCGCCGTACCCCGGCCTCGAATTCCTCCAGCAGCGCTCGTGCGGCGACCGGGTCGGCCGGTGCGTCGCTGAGCGCCGCCGGTCCGCCGCCGACCGGATGCTGGGCGCCGGGAACGCGCTGCCGCAGCGGTCCACGTCCCACCGGCTCGGCGGCGGGCGCCGCCGCCGGCTGGTCCGGTGCCCCGGCCGCTTCGGCCGTCGTGCCGAACGCGTTCCACGGGGTTCCGGTGCCGAGCGACCGGGTGGCCCGCTGCACCGCTGACGAGTCGAAGCCGGCGCCGGAGCCGTTTGGTGTGCCGGTGCGGACGCTGGCCCGCGCGACGGTCCGTTCCGGTCGGGGCTCGCTGGCGGTTGCCGGCGGCGCGGCCGCCGGACTGTCCCCGGACGGACTGTCCCCGGACGGTCCGTCCGGGGCGGTGCCGATCAACACCGCATCGGCCGGGACCGTGCCGGGTATCGGCGCGACGGTGGGCGCGACCGCTGGCGACCGGCTGGCGGAACCGGTGGCCATGGCCGGTCCAGGGGTGCCGGTGGCCGGCACGATCAGATTGGGTCCCAGGTCGACCGTGACCGTGATCCCACCGCCCGGCGTGGCGGTCAGTTCGACGTTCATCGCATGCCGGCGGGCGAGTCGGCCGACCACGAACAGGCCGAGGACCTCGGTCGGTACCAGGTCGAGCCGTTCTCGTCGGGTCAGCCGGGCGTTCTCCTCGGCCAGTCGTGCCGGAGACAGCCCGAGCCCACGGTCGGAGACGCTGACCCGCAGACCGTCATCGAGCGGCCCGGCGGTCACGGTCACCCGGGTGTGCGGTGGCGAGAAGACGGTGCCGTTCTCCATCAGCTCGGCCAGCAGCAGCACCATGTCGGCGATGACCGACGGCTGGAGGGCGTACCCGGCTGGTGCCTGTACGTCGACCCGGGTGTAGTCCTCGATCTCGCCGAGAGCGAGTCGGATGACGTCGGAGATCGGCAGTGGGGCCATGTGCTCCTCGGCGCCGGTCGCGCCGGAGAGCACCACCAGGCTGCCGGCGTTGCGCCGCAGCCGGCTGGAGACGTGGTCGAGCCGGTAGAGGTGCTGCAGCCGGCGCGGGTCGGTCTCCTCCCGCTCCAGCCGGTCGATGATCGACAACTGGCGGCCCACCAGGTTCTGCGTCCGCCGTCCGACGTGGCCGAACATCTGCGCCACGTTGCGTCGGCTCGACACCTGTCGTTCGACGAGCCGGGCGGCGGTCTGCTGCACCCGTTCGAAGGCGCGGGCCAGGTCGCCGATCTCGTCGGTGGCGGAAACCTCGACCGGGTCGAGGTGCACCGGGTCGGGGCGTTCCGACTCGTCATCGGCCACCCGGACCAGCTCCGCCTCGGCGATCCGGGCGACCCGGTCGGCCGAGGAGGTGAGCCTGGCCAGCGGCTGGGCGACCGACCGGGCCACGTACAGACTCAACGCGACGACCGCCAGCAGGACCAGCAGCGCACCGGCCACCACGCCGTACGCGATGAAGAGGATCTGTTCCTGCCGCCGGGTCACGTCGACCGTGACGTCGATAACGATCTTGCGTTCGACGAACCGGCCGAGGGCGATCAGCGACTCCAGGGCCGGGAACAGCGTGGTTACGGACAGGCCGGCCAACGCCTGGGTCGGGTCGACTGGGAAGCCGTCCTGCGCGCCGGCCTGGGAGGTGGCGGTGAACCCGCTGCCGAGCCGCTGGTCGAGCGCCTCCTCGACCAGGCTGTAGAGGGCCACCTGGTCGGCGGTGGCGAATCGGCTGAACCGAGCGGCGTTCTCCTGCGCGGCGACCAGACTCATCGCGTACCGGGTGGCGGACTGCGGATCGCGGGATCCGACCACCAGCAGCATGTGAGCCGCTCCGGCGCTGATCGCGGCATCCAGCCGCAGCGCGGCGTCCAACGCTACGATCTGGCGTCCCTCCGGGGTGGCGACGTCGGCCGAGTCGACCAGCTTCAACCCGTCGATCAACCGCTCGATGAGATCGCCGTACGTGGCCATCACCTGATCGCTGGTTGCCGTGCGGTCGCGTACCGCGGACCGGACCTCGGCGAGGTCGTCGACAGTGTTGACCGCTGCGGTCAGTTCGGTGCCGAGGTGGTCCCCCAGCTCCGCCCGGATGTCGGCGACCCGGTCGGTGACGGTTGCCTCCTGCAACACCAGTCGGGACCGATCCACGCTGTCCAGCAGGTAGCCGATCGCCAGCAGACGTTCCTGCTGCAGGTCCTGGGCGAGCGAGCCGATCTGGCCACCGGTCTGCACGGTACGGACCGTGTCGGCGGCTCGGCCGGCCAGCGCGGCGCGGTCGATCACGATCGGCACTGTCAGGGCAGCGACCGCGATCAGCGGGATCATGACCAGCAGGGCCAGCTTTCCCCGGATCCGTAGCCTATCGAGCAGCAACGGTCGGCCCCCATCGTCCGGTGCCCGGGTCGGCGGTGCCGGCGGGTGCGCCACCGTGCGCCGTCGGGTCGAGTTCCGGCCAGCGGGTCTGCTGGTCCGCCGCGTCCGGACGGGGCTCGGCCGGTCCCGGCGGGCGACCGGTCCCGGCGTGGCCGGCCGCACCGGTGCCGGGCTGGCCGGCGGTCGACGCGGGCTGGCCGAGGTAGGCGATGACCATCGGGGCTACGGCCAGGGCGAAGGCCACCACCAGGGCGCCGGCCGAGACCCACTGGCCGCGTTGCAGGGTGCTGATCCGGTCGGTGATCAGATTGTCCAGCTCGGCCAGCATGGTGCCGGTGAGTTCGGCCGCTGCAACCTGGGCATCGCCGCGAAGCCCGATGAGCGGATCCAGGTCGGGCAGCGCTGCCCCGCCGCCCGGTGCCGCAGACCCGTCCTCCGAAACGACATCTGCGGGTTTCAGCGCGGCGGCGGCGGCGGCAATGGTGTCCATGCTGCGCCGGAATCGGTCGACCTGGGTGAGCAGGTTGCTGCTCATCGTCCGGCTGTCGGTGCTCTCCACCGCGGCTTGGACGTTGTCGGCCAGGTCGCCGGCGGGAGAGAGCACGTCGCCGGCCGCGCTGATCAGCTCGACCAACGCCAGTGGCTGGTCCTGCGCCGGCCGGGTCGGCAGCAGCACGGCGAGATCCGCGAAGCGTCCGGTGGCGACGATCGCCTCCGGCAACTCCTCGGCCGCACCGTCCTGTAGGTGGTAGGCGTCGCCTTCCGGGTCGCGCGTCAGGTTCGAGCTCTCCCGGATTCGGTCGTACTGGGCCAGCAGCAGGTCGGTGGCCTGGCGGTACGAGTCGAAGGCTTCGGCCGGCCGGCTGAACTGCCGGTCCGACAGGGATTCCACGGCGGAGCGCAGCGTCGCCCACCGTTGCTGGGCCCGTAGTGACGCACCGATCCGCTGGTCGACCTCGGTGACCGCGTCGAGAGCCCGAAGCAGCGCCTCGTCGTTGACCGGCTGACCGGCGACGGCCGCTGACTGTGCGTCGACCAGGGCCACGGTCAACTCGTTCAGCGCGCTGAGATACGCCACGCCCTCGCGTTCGCGTTCGGCGAAGGCGATGTCCGCCGAGGTGCCGCGCCACAGCTGCGTGAACAGCACGCAGACGGGTACGAGCATCAATACGGTGATGGCTGATCGGAGCAGTGCTCCGTCGAGCCATCGCTTGCGGCGTACGGCGTCCTGTGCGGGTCGCCGTACGGCTTCGTGTGCAGGTTGCATCGCCCACCCCCCTGGCGGTAGCAGCGAATTACGGCGGACAGCGTCGAGTGCGCAGGATCGCGTCGTTCGTGCGGCCCGCCGGCAGGGAAGATAGATGCCCTGCCGGCGGGCCGGAACCCTCCGTGAGGCCGCCAGTCGCGCACCGTACGGTCGACTCCACCGCAATGTGCGAGGACGGCTACGAACAGTGAAAATTCGTCGTTCAGCAACCGTTTTCTGTCTGATTTGGGGCTTATAGCAGAATTATCGGTATCTGCGGGTGGTCGGCCGAATGGGTATTGGTATCGGGCAGACTGTCGGATCGGCGATGGCCGACATGGCTCAACCTGCTACCGGCTAACGGCTAGTCGACCGGACCGCTGACCGGCGGAACCGTCCCTTCGCCGAGCAGATCGAGCACCAGTGCCGCAGTCCAGCTGAAAGCCGCTGATCCGACCCCGTCGCCGGTCTCCGGGTGGAAATACTCGTAGTAGCCGGACCGGCGGACCAGTTCCAGCATTGCGTCACGCAGCGTTTCGGCCTGATCCAGATGGCCATGCTCCCGAAGTCCCCGGCAGATCAGCCAGTTGATGTTGATCCACACCGGTCCGCGCCAGTAGCGCACCGGGTCGAAGTCGGCGGCGGAGCGGTCGTAGCTGGCCACCGGCATCGACGCAGACAGCCCGAACCGGTGCGACTGGGCCGTCGCCACCAACGCCGCGACTCGGTCGGGCGGTAGGTCGGGCAGGATCAGCGGGACCAGACCGCTCACGCAGCGTGCCGGACTGAGCCGTCCGGTCCGGACATCCCGGGCGTGGTACATGCCGGTCTGCGGGTTCCACAGTTGGTCGTCGACCGCCCGGGTGATCCGCGCGGCTCGGTCCAGGTGGACCGCCGGGTCGGCGCCGATCACGGCGGCGATCCGGGCGAGCGCGTGTTCGGCGGCGGCCAGCAACGCGTTGAAGGTCGGACATTCGACCACGAAATCGTGGCGGGCGGCGAGCTCGTCGTCCCGGTAGCCGCCGTCGCGGTAAGCCAGCGCCAGCGCGACGAACCGGGCGTAGTCCTCATCGGTCGGCCGGTGGGCCGCCGCGGCCACCCGGTTGTCGTGCCGCTGCCGCCCGACGAGCACGCCGAGGTCGGCCGGTACGGCGGCCAGCGCCGCATCCCAGGCCGGGCTGTTGTCCAGGCCGGACTCCCAGGGGTGCACGATGCTGGCCAACCCGTCCCCGCTGGCGTCGCGACAGCTCGACAGATAGTCCTGGGCGGCGACCAGCCGCGGGTAGAACCAGCGCAGCTCGGCTTCCGCCTGCGGCCCCGGTGCCCGTCGGTAGATTTCCCAGATGGCGAGGGCGTGGGCGGGCGGCTGGACGATGCCGGTGCCGTCCGGGTGCCCGGGACGGCGCAACGGCACCTGCCAGAAACCCGGTCCGGGAAAATAGTCGTGTTCGGCGACGTCCGGGTCGAAGACGATGTGCGGGACCCGTCCGTCCGGCCACTGCGCCAGGAACAGGCTGCGCAGGTCGAGCCAGGCCCGGTCGGGGTCGATCCGGGCCAGGCCGATCGCGATGAACGCCGCGTCCCAGCTCCACTGGTGCGGGTAGAGGCTGCGCGACGGCACGGTGTGGTTGCGCGACCAGTTGGCGTCGAGCACGGCTCTGGCCATGTGCCACAGGTCGGCGGGCGTGCGTTCGGTGAGTTGTCCGGCCGGCGGCCGGTCCGTGACCGGGATCCTCGCGATGGCCGTGTGGGCGGTGCTGATACTGCTCATTCTTCCGTCCTGGTCAATCTCCGGCCGGGCCGTCGGCCAGGCAGGAACCACCGCCAGTGGTGGGGTGGTAACGACGAATGTACGCGCGGTGAACAGCATGTGCCCTTGTCGCAGGCAGCGGTAGGGTCTGTCGGCTACCGGACGATGAGTCGTCCGGTCAAGGAATACGGGCAGGTCGAAGGGGGTAGGCGGGGAGGATGGCAACGCATGGTGAGCAACCTGTGGCAATTCTGTCGTCCGGGGTCGGGATGCCGCTGCTCGGGTTCGGCACCTGGCAGGCGACGGGCGACGCCGGGTACCGGGCGGTCCGAGCGGCATTGGACGCCGGCTACCGACACGTCGACACCGCCACGATGTACGGCAACGAGGCAGAGGTCGGCCGGGCGATCAAGGACAGCGGAATCGCCCGGGACAAGATCTTCATCACCACCAAGCTGCCGCCCGAGCGGGTCGGGCGGGAGGCGGAGACGCTGGCTGCGAGCCTGGCCGCGCTGGGCACCGAGTACGTCGACCTGTGGCTGATCCACTGGCCACCGGCCGGTGGTGCCGGCGTGCCGACCTGGCGCGAGTTCGTCGCCCACCGGGATACCGGTGCGGTCCGGGCGATCGGTGTCTCCAACTACGGCCTCGACCAGATCGACGAACTGACCGAGGGGACCGGGGTGGTGCCGGCGGTCAACCAGGTGCCGTGGGCACCGGCGATGCATGATCCGCGGACGGTGGCCGAACACCGCGACCGCAGGGTGGTACTGGAGGGGTACAGCCCGTTCAAGAACACCGACCTCGCCGACCCGGTGCTGGCCCGGGTCGCCGCCGCCCACCAGGCGAGCCCAGCCCAGGTGGTGCTGCGCTGGCACATCCAGCACGGCATCGTGGTGATTCCGAAGTCCGTCACGCCGGAGCGGATCCGTACCAACGCCGACGTCTTCGGCTTCACTCTGTCCGCCGACGAGATGGCCGCGATCGACGCCCTGCGCGACTGAGGCCCACTACCACCGGCTGCCGGGCGGGTAGGTCGCGGCGCTGTCCGGGATCCCGGGCCGGGCCTGCGGCGGACGCGTCACTCGCACCGCGGGCCGGGCCCGGGTCCGTGGATCAGCCGGTGGTGCAGGTGGTGCCGTTCAGGGTGAAACTGTTCGGCGAGGAGTAGCTACCGCTGTAGCTGGCCTGGTAGCCGAACGAGGCGGTCCCCCCGGGGGCCAGCATGCCGTTCCAGCCCACGTTCCGAGCGGTCACCGACGATCCGCTCTGGGTGACGGTGGCGTTCCACGAGTTGCCGACCGTCTGCCCGGCCGGCAGTTGGTAGGCCAACGTCCAGCCGTTGATGGTGCCGCCACCGGTGTTGGTGACGCGTACGTCGGCGGTGTAGCCGTTGTTCCAGGTGTTCGCCGTGTAGCTGACCCGGCACCCGCCACCACCGGGCGGCTGACTGGTCGGCGGGGCGGTGGTCGGCGGGGCGCCGCCGGTGGAGACCGAACCGGAGAAGGAGTTGACCCCGAGTCCGACGCCGCCGTTCCACGGCTCGAAGCCGGCCTGGACGCTGGTCAGGTACCAGGAGTTGGTGATCTGCCCCCGGGCCCGGACGTCGGCGATGAAATCGAGCACGTTGAAGCTCCAACTGGTGATCGACGACGGGGCCAGGTAGGACACCACGTTGTTGGAGCCGTTGCTGCCGGTCCAGACCTGCCAGCTGCGGCCGGCGACGGTGGCGTTGCCGACCGGTGAGCCGATCGGCTGGATGGAGCCCTGCCGGTGGAACCAGATCATGATCTCCATCTGGCTGACACCGTTGGTGCGCGGGGTCGGGTCGAGCCAGATGTCGTACGAGGCGTTGTACGTCCCGTTGCCGACGTACTGGTAGTTGATGCTGGTCGGTGCGTTGCTGATCCGGCTCACCTGGATCGGCATGTTGGTGCCGGGGGAGCAGTTGGTGTAGTGGCAGCCGTAGAAAATTGACGGGTACGACACCGGTGCGCCGTTGGTCGGTGAGCTGCCTTGCTGCGAGGTCACCGAGAAGCCGGTGCCGGTCACGTTGATGCACTGTTCGGCGGTGGTGCCCCAGCGGTTGTTCTGCACCACGTAGCGACCCTGAATGGTGGTGCTGCCGTACTGTTCGCAAATTCGTGTGTCGGCCTGGGCTGGCGTGGCGGCGACCACGGTGACGAGGCCGCCGGTGAGCAGCAGTACGGCTGCGGCGGCGGCGCGGATCGGACGTCTCATGGTTCTCCTTAGACCGTGGAGACGGCGGGTAGGAACCAACGTCGCGGGAGCGCTCCCATCACGGTAGATCACATCGACATACATGAAAAGAGTCAGTGGGAGATCAGCCCGCGGGCGGCGGCCACCTGGTCGGCGGCGGCCCGCAGCGCCTCGACCATCCGGGCTTCGCCGGCGGCGTCGATCCGGTTCGCCGGGACGGACAGGCTGATCGCGTCGCCGGCCGGCTGGCGCAGCGGCATCGCCATCGCCAGGCAGACGATCCCCTCGGTGTTCTCCTCCCGGTCCACGGCCCAGCCCTGGGCGCGGACCTCGGCCAGGGCGGCGTGCAGGGCGGCCTGGTCGGTGATGGTACGCCGGGTCATCCGGCGCAACGGCCAGCTCAGCAACTGGTCGACGGTGTCGTCCGGATGTTCGGCGAGCAGCGCCTTGCCCAGCGCGGTGGCGTGCGCCGGCAGGTGCCGGCCGATCGCGCTGTACAGCCGCAGCGGGTGCACCGACTCGCGCTTGGCCAGGTAGACCACGTGCGGGCCGTCCAGCCGGCCGAGATGGACAGTCTCACCGAACTGCCCGGCCAGCGCGTCGAGCACGCCGTCCAGCAGGCTGACGGCGTTGTCGGCGGCCAGGTACGCCGCGCCCACCTGCAGCGCCCGTACGCCCAGGCCGAACCGGGTGCCGGTGGGATCGGTCTCCACCCAGCCGCGATGCACCATCGTGCGCAGTATCCCGTGCAGGCTGCTCTTCGGGATCTGCAGGACCCGCGCCAGTTCGCCGAGGGACCGGCGGTCGGGGGCGGCGGCCAGCGCCTCCAGTACCTCCAACGTCCGGCCGGCGGACTTCACCGGCTGGAAACCCTCCTGCGCCGCCATGGCGGTCACTCTAACCAGCGCCGCACCGGTTGACAGCGATGTGCCACGGAGTATGGTCACGTATGTGACCGATGTTCATGATGCTGAACGTGAGTCAACCGGCCGAGAGACCGACCAGGGCGCGCACGACGGCGGCGACGTCGTCTCGGTGATCGGTGCGGGGCGGATCCTTCCGGTGGTCGTCCTGGCCGATCCGGCCGGTGCCGCGCCACTGGCCGAGGCGTTGCTCGCCGGCGGGCTGCGTACCGCAGAAGTGACCTTCCGCACCCCGGCGGCGGCGGACGCGATCGCGGCGATGGCCGGGCATTCCGGCATGCTGGTCGGTGCCGGCACCGTGCTCACCGTCGAACAGGTCGACCGGGCGGTCGACGCCGGCGCCCGGTTCGTGGTCAGCCCTGGCTTCGGACCTGCCGTCGTGCGCCGCTGCCAGGAGCTCGACCTGCCGGTCTTCCCCGGGGTGTCCAGCGCCACCGAGATCCAGATGGCCCTCGACGCCGGGCTGGACACGGTCAAGTTCTTCCCGGCCGAACAGCTCGGCGGGGTGGGCATGGTGTCCGCGCTCGCCGCGCCGTTCCGGTCGGTGCGCTTCATTCCGACCGGCGGGGTGAGCCCCGCCAACGTCGCGGACTACCTGGCCCACCCGGCGGTCCTCGCCGTCGGCGGCACCTGGATGGTCGCCCCCCGCCTGCTCGACGCCGGCGACTGGGCCGAGGTGACCCGGTTGACCGCAGCCGCGGTCGCCGCTGCCCGCGCCGCCGACTGACCGGTCCGACCCGGCGTGGGACCGATCTTGACAAGGACCGGTTCGACCGCGATCAGGACCGGTCCGACCGTTTGACTGAGGAGTCGTGAGATGGCCGAACAGCACCCTGTCGACCGCGCCCCGCTGCACCCCCGGCCGGCCGCCGACTGTCGCTACGACCTGGTCTCGCTCGGCGAGGTCATGCTGCGGCTGGACCCGGGTGAGGGACGGGTGCGCACCGCCCGCAGCTTCCGGGCCTGGGAGGGCGGCGGCGAATACAACGTCGCGCGGGGGCTGCGCCGCTGCTTCCGCCTGCGTACCGCGGTCGTCACCGCGTTCGCCGACAACGAGGTCGGCCGCCTGCTGGAGGATCTGGTGCTGCAGGGCGGCGTCGACACCGCATACGCGCGCTGGCTGCCGTACGATGGGATCGGCCGCACCGTCCGCAACGGGCTCAACTTCACCGAGCGCGGCTTCGGGGTGCGCGGCGCGATCGGCACCTCCGACCGGGCAAACAGCGCGGCCAGCCAGTTGCGCCCCGAAGACGTCGACTGGGACCACCTGTTCGGTACCCTCGGCGTGCGTTGGCTGCACACCGGCGGCATCTACGCGGCCCTGTCGCCGACCACGCCGGACACGATCGAGGCGGCGATGACGGCCGCCCGCCGGCACGGCACGATCATCTCCTACGACCTGAACTA
This sequence comes from Micromonospora sp. LOL_015, assembly GCF_048060275.1. Taxonomy (NCBI): domain Bacteria; kingdom Bacillati; phylum Actinomycetota; class Actinomycetes; order Micromonosporales; family Micromonosporaceae; genus Micromonospora; species Micromonospora sp. LOL_015. Next base: position 81,996 of record NZ_JBHMIO010000018.1, on the reverse strand, counting down.
CCGGCCCAGCCTGTGGAAGGCGGTCGGTGGACAGTCTCGGGCGCAGGAGGTCAACCGGCGGCTGGCCGGCTACGTCGACGTCATGATCGGCAACGAGGAGGACTTCACCGCGAGTCTCGGGTTCGCCGTGCCGGACACCGACGAGAGCCTCACCGACCTGGAGGTCGCCAACTTCCAGCGGATGATCACCGAGGTGACCGGGGCGTACCCGAACTTCAAGGTGGTGGCGACGACGCTGCGTACGGTGCGTTCCGCGACGGTGAACGACTGGGGTGCGGTCGCCTGGTCGGCACCGACCGGTTTCGTGTCCGCCACCCACCGGCCGGGCCTGGAGATCCTGGACCGGGTCGGCGGCGGTGACAGCTTCGCGTCCGGCCTGGTCTACGGTCTGCTTGAGCTGGGTGACCTGGCGGTCGCGGTGGAGTACGGTGCCGCCCACGGGGCGCTGGCGATGACCACTCCCGGGGACACCTCGACGGCCAGCCTCGAGGAGGTGGCGGCGCTCGCCGGTGGCGGTGGGGCAAGGGTGCAGCGCTGAGGGTCCCGCTGGCACCGATGAGCCGTTAAGATTGTCCATTGGTGGATGTTGCCCGGTGCCGTGGCGGGTGGCATTCGCGCGGAGCAAGCAGGGTGGGATGGGCCTACCGCAGGCAGTGTTGCCGGCAGTAGTCTCTTGGCTTCAATGAGTGTCTATTCCCCCGGAGGCGGCGCGGACCATGGCTCAACCACCCGTGCGCGTGCTCATCGTCGGTGCCAGCGTCGCCGGGCTGGCCGCCGCCCGGGCGCTGCGGCTGGCCGGCATCCGGCCCGAGCTGGTGGAGAAGCTGGCTCCGACCGTCGTTGCCGGCGCTGGGATCTTCCTGCCCGGCAATGCCATCCGCGCGCTTCGTGAACTCGGGCTGGACAATCCGTTGCGGCCGCTCGGCGCGGTGATCCGGCACCAGCGATTCCTCGACGCAACCGGTGCCGAGCTGTGCTCGGTCGATCTGGAACAGCTGTGGCAGGGGGTCGGGCAGTGCCGGGCGTTGCCCCGCGCCGACCTGCATCAGGTGCTGCTCACCGGTGCCGGCGGCGAAGTGCGGTACCACACCGAGGTGTGCGACGTGGAGATCGGCGACGAGACCACCAAGGTCGCCTTCGGCGACGGTTCCTACGCCGAGTACGACCTGGTCGTCGGAGCGGACGGGCGCCGGTCGGCGGTCCGTCGACTGGCCGAGATCGGTGGCGCGCCGCACCCGGTCGGCCAGATCGCCTACCGCAGCGTGGTCAGCGGCGGTCCGGTGATCACCGAGTGGACGGCACTGCTCGGGCGACGGTCCGGCATCGCGCTCGCCCCGATGGGCTACGGCCGGGTCTACCTCTACGCCGACGAGCCGTTGCCGGCCGGCTCCGCCCCGCCGGCCGACCCGTTGGTCCGGCTCCACCAGCTCCTCGGTGACTACGGTGAGCCGGTGCCAGCGGTCCTCGACGCGGTGGAGAAGGTCCAGGTGGCCGTCACCGACGAGGTGGAGCTGAGCGGCTGGTCCCGGGGGAACGTGGTGCTCGTCGGGGACGCTGCCCACGCCACCGCACCGACCCTGTCCCAGGGGGCGGCGATGGCGTTCGAGGACGCGCTGGTTCTGGCCGAGGAGCTACGCGCCGCGCCGTCGGTCGTCGAAGCGCTCGCCAGGTACGAGAGCCGACGTCGGCCGCGTACCCAGTGGGTCCTGGACCGGACCCGCGACCGGGACCGGACCCGCGACGCCGCCCCGGCCCTGCGCGACCCGATGCTGCGTGCCAAAGGCGGCACCATCTTCCAGGAGCACTACCGGTTGCTCGTCGACCCGGTGTGAGCCGACCGGCAGCCCGCAGCGGGGCAGGCACCCGGCGTGCGGACCGGCGGTGAACGGGGACTATCCTGCCTGCGAGGCACGGCCAGCGGATCATCACCCCGGGCGCCGTGGGATTGACGAGAACCGGAGGCCATTCGTGACCACCGTCGCACCGAAGCCGATCGCCAGCCGGCCCTTTCCGGTCCGCAGGCCGGTCCGCGGCTCGGCCATGGCGCGGCTGCTGCGCACGACCGACGCGAAGCAGATCGGGATCATGTACATGATCACCGCCTTCGCGTTCTTCATGATCGGTGGCCTGATGGCCCTGATCATGCGTGCGGAGCTGGCCCAGCCGGGGATGCAGTTCCTCTCCCCGGAGCAGTACAACCAGCTGTTCACCATGCACGGCACGATCATGCTGTTGTTCTTCGCGACGCCGATCGTGTTCGCCTTCGCCAACTACGTTACGCCGATCCAGATCGGCGCGCCGGACGTTTCCTTTCCCCGGCTGAACAGCTTCGCCTACTGGCTGTACCTGTTCGGTGGCACCTTGGCGATGGGTGGCTTCCTCACCCCGGGCGGCGCCGCCGACTTCGGCTGGTTCGCGTACACCCCGCTGAGCAGTGTCGAGCACTCTCCGGGCGTCGGCGCCAACATGTGGATCGTCGGCTTGGCGATCTCCGGTCTGGGCACCATCCTCGGCGCGGTGAACATGATCACCACGATCCTGACCCTGCGCGCGCCGGGCATGACCATGTTCCGGATGCCGATCTTCACCTGGAACATCCTGGTCACCAGCCTCCTGGTGATCATGGTCTTCCCGCTGCTGGCCGCCGCGCTGTTCGCGCTCGCCGCCGACCGCATGCTCGGTGCCCACGTGTACGCGCCGGAGACCGGCGGGCCGCTGCTGTGGCAGCACCTGTTCTGGTTCTTCGGCCACCCCGAGGTGTACATCGTCGCGCTGCCGTTCTTCGGCATCATCAGCGAGATCATCCCGGTCTTCTCCCGCAAGCCGATCTTCGGCTACAAGGGTCTGGTGGCCGCCACGATCGCGATCGCCGCGCTGTCGATGAGCGTCTGGGCGCACCACATGTTCGCCACCGGCGCGGTGCTGCTGCCCTTCTTCAGCTTCCTGTCCTTCCTGATCGCGGTGCCGACCGGCATGAAGTTCTTCAACTGGATCGGCACCATGTGGCGGGGGCAGATCAGCTTCGAGACGCCGATGCTCTGGTCGATCGGCTTCCTGGTCACCTTCCTCTTCGGCGGTCTGTCGGGTGTCCTGCTGGCCAGCCCACCGATCGACTTCCACGTCTCGGACTCGTACTTCGTCGTCGCACACTTCCACTACGTGCTGTTCGGCACGATCGTGTTCGCGGTCTTCGCCGGCATCTACTTCTGGTTCCCGAAGTTCACCGGTCGGATGCTCGACGAGCGGCTGGGCCGAGTGCACTTCTGGCTGACCTTCGTCGGCTTCCACACCACCTTCCTGGTGCAGCACTGGCTCGGGGCCGAGGGCTTTCCCCGCCGGTACGCCGACTACCAGGCGATCGACGGCTGGACGACACTCAACATGATCTCCACGGTCGGCTCGTTCGTCACCGGCATCTCCACCCTGCCGTTCCTGTACAACGTGTGGAAGTCGTACAAGGCCGGACCGCTGGTCGAGGTCGACGACCCGTGGGGCCACGGGAACTCGTTGGAGTGGGCGACCAGTTGCCCGCCACCGCTGCGCAACTTCGACCGGATGCCCCGGATCCGCTCCGAGCGACCGGCGTTCGACCTGAAGTTCCCGGAGCTGGCCGCCGGCCACCACTCGGTCGCCGGCCCGCCGGAGGGCGGTGCCAAGCCGCTGACCAGCGAGTCGGACGGCGGTGCCACATACCAGGAGGACACCGCCAGCAACGTCGACCGGCGCTGACCCACTGGCCGGCGCTTACCCCACGATCGGTCTACGACGCGGCCCCGGGCGACATCGCCCGGGGCCGCGTCGGGTGTTCGGGCAGCCCGTCACCGCGGTGCCGGCACCCGGTCCGGCACCGGCCGGCGGCGCCACCGCATCGCGACCATCGGCAGCGCCAGCAGCAGCCCCGCCGCACCGATCGCCACGAACCCCCACGTCGGCGTACTGGCGTCGATCACCGCACCGGTCAGCGGTGCCCCGACGGCCATGCCCACGGTCAACGCCGAACCGTGCAGACCCATCGCCTCGCCGCGTACCGCCGCCGGGGCCAGCCGGGCGACCGCGTCGGACGTGGCGGCGATCGTCGGCGCGCAGAGCAGCCCGGCCGGGGCCAGGGCCAGCCCGAGCGTCCACCAGTGCCCGGCCCCGAGCCCGACCGGGACCGTGGCGGCGGCCAGCGCGACCATCAACCCAACCGGCGGCACCGCACGCCGGGTCGCACCGTAGGCGAACCCGCCGACCAGGGAGTACGCCCCCCAGCCGGCGAGCACGACGCTGGTCCAGGCCAACTGGTCGCTCTCCCGCAGCGCGGCGATCAACGCCACGTCGGTGCCGCCGAGCACCAACGTCGACGCCGTGCCGACCGCGAGTACCCCGAACAACTGCGGGGTCAGCCAGTCCCGGCGGGCGATCCGGGTGCCAGCCCGGTCGGCTTCCTCGTGCCGGGCCCGGATCGGCGGGTCGACGACAAACAGCGCCAGCCCGGCGGCGACCAGGCCAGCGCCGACCGCGACCATCGCGATCCGGGGGGAGACCGCGGTGGCGAGCAGCACCGCCAGCGCCGGGCCGACCATGAAGGAAAGCTCGACCGACATCGAATCCAGGGCGTACGCCGGACGGCGCTGTTCCGCCGGGACCAGCGCGGCCAGCGACTGCCGGATCACCGAGAACACCGGCAGGCTGAGCAGGCCGGCGACGACCGCGGCGACCAGCAACGCGGGGTACGGCAGCGCCTGCGCCACGGTCCAGAAGACGCCCTGGGCGGTGACCGAGACGACCAGCGCCGGGCGTAACCCGCGTCGGTCGACCAGCCGACCCAGCAGCGGTGCGCCGATCGCGGCCCCGATGGTCAACGCGGTACCGGCCAAACCGGCGGCGGCGTACCCCCGGCCCAGGCCCAGCACGACGTACAGGGTCAGCGCCACACCGGCGGCGGTGTTCGGCATCCGGGCCAGCACCGACAGGGCGAGCAGCCGGGCCACCCCGGGCAGCGCGAGCGCCTGCCGGTAAGGAGTCAAATTCATCGACAGTGTTACCTCCGGCCGGCATCATGCCCGCCGGGTACGACGTCGGCCAGCCGATATCCGGGCCGGCTTTCCGGCGGGTCAGGTCGGACGCAGCACCGGGGAACCGGTCAACGTCACCCCGGCGGCCCGCATCGCGTCCACCGCCACCTCGGTGGTATCCCGGGCCACCCCGGCGGTCAGGTCGAGCAGCACGGTGGTATCGAAGCCGGCCCGGGAGGCGTCCAGCGCGGTCGCCCGTACACAGTGGTCGGTGGCGATGCCGACCACGTCGACCCCGGTGATGCCGTGTTCCCACAGCCAGTCGGCCAGGCCGGTGCCGTCGTCGCTGTGGCCCTCGAAGCCCGAGTAGGCCGCCGCGTACTGGCCCTTACGGAAGACTGCCTCGATCCGATCGGTGGCCAGCCCGGGATGGAACTCGTCCCCGCCGGTGCCCACCACGCAGTGCGCCGGCCAGGTGTCGACGAAGTCCGGCGGGTCGCCGAAGTGCGCGCCGGGGTCGACGTGGTAGTCCTTGGTTGCCACCACGTGCCGCCACCGCTGCTGCGGTGCCTCGGCGACGGTCTGGGAGATCGCCACCGCCACTCCGGTGCCGCCGCCCACCGCGAGTGAGCCACCTTCACAAAAGTCGTTCTGTACGTCAACGATGATCAGTGCCCGGTGCATGCTCGTCGTCCTCCTGCTGCTGACTTCTGCATGGTCGATTACCAGCCGCTACCGGTCGCGGCCCGGCGGTCACTGGACGGCGGGCACGACGGTCACCGGGATGGTTGGATCTCCGGCGGACAGCTTCAGCCCTTCCCACGGTATCGAGATGAGGCAGCGGCGCAGGTGCTCGCGGGACTCGTCGAGGGTCGGCCGGGTCCGCGCCTCGCCAGCGGCGACAAAGGACCGTTGCAGCACCCGGTCACCGTTGGCCCGGTCCGGGACTCCCTGCGAGACGACAATCTCCTCGGTGGCGGTGCCGGTCGGCTTGTGCCGGCGTACCGCCACCTTCCGGCCCCCGACAGTGGCCTTGTTCTCGGAGCGCTTGACCACCGGCCGGCCGTCGACCTCGACCAGCTTGTACACCAGCCGGGCGGTCGGCGCGCCGGAGCCGGTCACCACTGCGGTGCCGGCACCGTACATGTCGACCGGCTCGGCGGCGAGCGAGGCGATCGCGTGCTCGTCGAGATCACCGGAGACAATGATCTTGGTCTCGGTGGCGCCGAGCGAGTCGAGCAGCTCCCGGGACTGTTGCGCCAGGACCGACAGGTCGCCGGAGTCGATCCGGATCGCCCGCAGGTCCGGCCCGGCGACCTCGATCGCATTACGGATGCCCTGGCTGATGCTGTAGGTGTCGACCAGCAGTGTGGTGTCCCGCCCGAGCGTGGCCACCTGTGACGCGAACGCCGCCCGTTCGTCGTCGTGCAGCAGGGTGAACGCGTGCGCCGAGGTTCCCGCGGTCGGGATGCCGTACCGGGCACCCGCCGCCAGGTTGGACGTGGCCGCGAAACCGGCCAGGTACGCGGCCCGGGCCGCCGCCACCGCCGCCTCCTCGTGGGTGCGCCGCGAACCCATCTCAATCACCGGCCGGCCGCGGGCGGCGGTCACCGCCCGCGCCGCCGCCGCCGCGATCGCGCAGTCGTGGTTCAGCACCGACAGCACCAGAGTCTCCAGCAGGACGCACTCGGCGAACGTGCCGGAGACGGTGAGGATCGGCGAGTTCGGGAAGAACAATTCTCCCTCGGCGTACCCGTCGACGTCCCCGGTGAACCGGTAGTCGGTCAGCCACTGTGCGGTGCCGGCGTCGACCACCGCGCGGTCCCGCAGGTGTCGGACGGTTTCCGCGTCGAAGCGGAAGTCCCGGATCAGGTCGACCAGCCGACCGGTGCCGGCCACCACACCGTACCGGCGGCCGGTCGGCAGCCGCCGGGCGAAGACCTCGAACACGCAGTGCCGGTGCGCGCTGCCGTCCGCCAACGCGGCGGCGAGCATGGTTAGCTCGTAGTGGTCGGTCAGCAGAGCAGGGCTGGCGCTGGTCACCTGGCTACTGTACGGCCGCCCGGCCGGTGCGGCCCGGCCCGGCCTGGCCCGGCGGCCCCGGCTCGTCGGGCAGAGCGCGCACCGCCTCGGCCAGGTTGGCACGCCCGGTCACGCCGAGCTTGCCGTACGCCCGTTGCAGATGGTTCTCCACGGTGCGGGGCGACAGGAACAACCGCTGGGCGATCTCCCGGCTGGCGACGCCGGCCGCCGCCAGCTTCGCCACCTGGTGCTCCCGGTCGGTCAGGTTGGGCAGGCCGGCCAGCAACGCCGGGGTACGCACGTCGACGCACTGGCCGAGCGACCGGCCGAGCAGCATGTTGGTCTGCCCGGTGACCGGCGACCGGGCCAGCCGCTGCCGCCGTACCGCCATCGCGGCGGACTCGGCGGCGAACAGGTGCAGCCCGAGGCCGGCGAAGCCGCTGGCAGCGCGCAGCAGGGCACCGTACGGTCCGTTGGTGGCGCCTTGTGCCTGGCGCAGGACCAGCGGCGGCAGTGGGCCTTCGACCACCTTGGCGAGCTCGGTCAGCCGGTCCACCGCCAGGTCGGCCCGGTCCAGCCGGACCAGGTCGTGCAGCACCATCACCTCGTGGCCGGCGAACCCGTCGGTACGCAGCCGGGCCGCCAACTCCCGCAGCATGTCGACCGCGCCGGTGACGTCCCCCTCGGCGACTGCCACCCAGCAGCGCGCCTGCTCCCGCCACGGGTACAGGATGGCCATCCCGGGCATCTGCGCCCGGTCCGAGTCGGCCATCGCCGCAGCGGCCTGGGCCGCCTCGCCACGCAGGGCGGCCGCGTGTGCCCGTTCGGCGTGGGCCAGCCCGGCGTACACCCGGCCGGTGGCCAACGTGGCGCACGCCTGCAGGCTGTGTCGCAGCGCCTCGTCGAGCCGGCCGCGCAGCCGGGCGGCCTGCGCCCGGATCACCGACAGGTAGCCGGACCCGAGCCGGAAGTCACCGGCGTCGGCCAGGTCGGCGAACTCCTCGGCGACGATCGTCTCGATCCCGGGCAGCTCCCCGGCGAGCACCAGCCGGGTGCCGCGAGCGAGTTCCAGTGCCAGCTGAAGGTAGGGAAGTTCGGTTCGCCAGTGCGGGGCGTCGGCCACGACCCGGGCGATGGCCCGGCCGCTGCCGGTCAGGTCGCCCTGCGCGGCCTGTAGGTGGGCGATGGTGCACTGGGCCAGCCCGTGGGCGGCGGGACTGGCCGCCGGCCGGGCGAGTACGGCGCGGGCCAGCCGCAGCGCGGCGTCACACTCCAGCCGGTGCAGCCGCATGATCGCCTCGAACGAGTCGACCCGGACCCGCTCGGCCGGGTCGGTCAGCTCGCGGGCACCGGCCGCCAGGTCCTCCGGCGTCGACTCGTTGCCGAGCCCCCAGTAGGCGACCAGTCCCAGCACCATCAACCAGCGGCTGCGTCGTTCGTCGGTGGTGACCTCGTCGCGGACCGCCTCGATGGTGGCCAGCGCCCGCTCCGGCTCGTCTCGGAACATCAGGATGGTCGCCCACAGCTCGGCGGCGTCGAACCCGCCGCCGGCGTCATACGCTCGGGCGGCCAGCCGGTCCGCCAGTGGGACGTCGTACCCGGCGAACGCCCGGCCGGCAGCGTCGAGCAGCATCGCCGGGTCGTCGGCGGTGTTCGACTCGAGCCGCCAGACGGCGACCCGCAGCAGGTCCTCCCGGCGGCGTGTCCCTACCCCGTCCACGAGCGAAGCGAGCTGCGCCTGCAGCCGCTGCGCCCGGGTGACCGGGCATCGGCGGCGCACCACCTCGCCGTACAGCGGATGGGCCATGTGCACGTCCTGCCGGCGGTCGTCGACGTCGACCCGGATCAGTCCTCGTTCCTCGGCGGCCTCCACATCGGCGTGCCGGCTGGTCCGCAGCAGCAGCCGCAGCCCGATCGGCTGGCCGAACGCCACCAGCTCGACGACGCCGCGGACCGGCGGGCTGAGCTGGCCGATCCGGGTGTCGATCAGGTCAGTCAGGCTCGGCGCCAGCTCCAACCGGCCGGTCCACCGCCACACCCCGTACGTCTGGGTCAGCTCCTGCCCGGACTGGGCGGCGATGACGAGCTCCCGCAGCAGCAGCGGGTTTCCCTCGGACAGCCGCCACAGCCGTTCGGCCGAGGTCGGGTCCAGCGGTCCACCGAGCAGTTCCATCAGCAGGCCAGTGCTGTCGACGACGTCCAGTGGCGCCAGCTCGTCGTGTACCACCAGATCGTCGGCCCACAGTGCCCGGATCGGCAGCGGCACCGGCTCGCCGCTGAGCAGCGTACCCAGTACAGTGGCCCGACCGGAGCGGGCGATCAGGTTCGCCGCCGCCGCCGAGGAGGGGTCGAGCAGATGCGCGTCGTCGATGGCGAGCACGATCGGCCGGCCTGCGGCCCGTTGTCGTAGCGACTCGACGGCCCACCGCAGTAGCGCCGAGGGGGACAACCCGGGTGGCTGGTTCGCCGGGAGCACCTGGGCGAGGCCGGCGAACGGCAGGCCCGCGGCGCTGACGCTGCCCGAGGCGGACCAGACCGCGTAGCTCTTGGTCGGCAGTCTACCTACGACTTCGCGCAACAGCCGACTCTTGCCGATCCCGGCGGAGCCACTGAGGATCAGGCCGCGACCGCCGTCGGTGGCGGCGGCGAACAGCCGGTCGAGCTCTTCGGACCGTCCTACGAAGCTCCACAGGCCCATGGCAGGGGAGCATATAGAACGGTCGCCAAGGGGGAAGGGTCGGTCACGGATCGCAGTTGAGTATGAAGTGTTCGGTCAGTGAGTAGCGACAGTCGTCGCTGTGTAGGTGATTGTGCACGTAGCGTCGGTGGACTGGTAATTCGTGGCGATGACGCCCGAAGGAGCTCGTCTTGTGGAGTCCGTGACAGTACCGGCGAATCGCCCGGCCACCCGCGCCGCCGCCCGCGTTCCCCGGCAGCGCAGGCAGCCGCGCCGCCCGGGTGACCTGGTTGTGGAGTAGCCGATGGCCGCCCCGGCGCCGCCGCCCCCACCGGCCGACGAACCGGTCGCGGCCGTCGTGGTCGGAGCCGCCGCCAGTAGCCGCTCGGCCGTGCTGACCGCGTTTCTCGACGGTGAACCGCTGCCCGATCTGCGTCCGCCCGAGAGTTTCCTGGTCGTCCGGCACGGTACGGTCGAGCGGATCGCGGCATATCTGCCCGGCTGGTCGCAGCCGTGGATCGTCCCGGCGCGGTCAGCGCGGTCCGGTGCCAACCTGGCCCTGCCCCGTCCACCGCGCCGGGTCGAGGTGATCCGGCCGGATACCTCGCTGCGCCGGCTCAGCCTGGTCGATTCGCCCGACCTGGAGACGCTCCGGTCGGCCGGCGCGACGGTGCTGCTCGACACGGCGGTACGCGGCGGCGCGCTGGTCTTCGTGGTTGGTGCCGGGCCGCCGCCCGGGCAGATCGAACACGAACTGCTGCGCCGGACGCTGGGTGCCGGTGTCGCGGTGTTCGTCGCGATCACCGCGGCCGGCGTACAGAGCGCGGGCGGGTCGTTCCAGCGGGCCGAGCTGCTCGCCGCTGTTCCGGAGCTGGAACAGGCACCCTGGCATTCGGTCGACGCGGCAACCGGCGATGCGGTGTTTCTCCGCCGGGAGGTGACCGACTGGGCAGCCCGGGAGGCGCTGCACCGGGCCGGCGCCGGTCTGGCCGATCAGCTGGCGTTCGACGAGCCACTGACACTGCCATCCGGCGGGCCGGCAGTCGGCTGGTCCGAGCGGCTGGACCGGGTGGTGCGACGGATCGGCCAGCGGGTGCGGCACACCCTGGCGATCGAGCTGGCCAACCTGCACCTGGCTGCCGTCCGCGAGTTGTTGTTCGGCGGTGGACCGGCCGGGATACCCGGCTTCCTGGACCGCGAGCTCCTGACCCTGTCGTTGCACGCCAGCGCGGCCTGTGCCGCCGGCGTGGACGACGCGGTGGACGAGGCGGTCGAGCAGGTGTTCGGGCCGGACCCGGCACAGCGGCTCGGACCGCTGCTGCGCGAGCAGCTCCGCGGCCGGCTGCTCGGGGATCCGCCCAGGGCGGTCGCGGAAGGACTCCTGACGACCGCCGCGGGCCGGTGCGAGCCGGTGCCGTCCACCGTCGCCGGGCCGTCCACCATGGTGGTGGATGTCTTCGCCGCGTACCCGGTGCAGCGGTCCCGGTGCACGGTGCCGCCGATCGGCGTCGCGCTCGCCGCCGACTGCTGGCATCCGCGCGGTGGACCGTCCGGGATGGCGCCGGACCAGGCCCGGTCCTGGATCCAGCAGGCGCTGCGGGCGGTGGAGATCGCGCTGTCCCAGGAGATCGCGTTGCGGTTCGCCGCAGTACGGCGTGGCCTGGCCAACCTGTTGGCTGATGCGATCGACAGCGGCGACGCGCCGGGCTGACCGCGGTGGGCGTTGTCCGCCCCGGCCCCACCGATGGCACGATGGGGGAATGGCGGCTCCCCAGGTTGCTCCGGTCGAGACGCCGGACACGGTCGAGACGCCAGGTGACGAACGCCTGTGGGTGACCATCGTCTGGGACGATCCGGTCAACCTGATGACGTACGTGACCTGGGTCTTTCAAAAGTTGTTCGGGTACAGCCAGGCCAAGGCGGAGGAGTTGATGCTCGACGTGCACAACAAGGGCCGGGCGGTGGTGTCCAGCGGCGCCCGCGAGCGGATGGAGCTCGACGCGTCCCGGCTGCACGCCTACGGGCTCTGGGCGACGGTCGACCGGGCATGAGCATGTTCCGGCGCCGCAACGGGCGCGTCGTGGCCGTCTTCTCCCCCGACGAGGTACGGGTGTTGCGCAAGGTCGCCGGTGAGGTGGTGAACCTCCTCACCGACGGGTTCGAACGGGACGACCCGGTGGTCGACCGGCTGTTTCCGGACATCTACCCGGACGATCCGGCGAGCTCGGCGGAGCTGCGGCGATACACCGAGAGCGACCTCAAGACGGCAAAGATCGACCAAGCGGGCGCCGTGCTCGCCGCGTTGCCGGCCGACGCCGGCGACACGGGCGCGGAGGTCCGCCTGGACGGCGAGGCGGCCGAGGCGTGGCTACGCGCGATCAACGACGCCCGGCTGGCGATGGGCGTCCGGTTGCAGGTGCGGGCCGACACCGATCTCGGCGCTGAGCTGGCGGCGGCCGAGCGGGACGATCCGTCGTCGAGCCGGCTGTACCAGCTGTCGGTCTACGCCTATCTGGGCTATCTGCAGGAGTCCCTGCTCGGCGCGTTGCTCGACTAGTGTCGACGAGCGTGACGACCGCCACGGGCCGGCCGGGCCGGAGAAGCGGAGAAGGCGGTAGGCTGGGGTGGTGCTGAGCATCGACCGGTCGATCATCGACGCGATCGTCGCCCATGCCCGCCGGGACCACCCTGACGAGGCGTGCGGCGTCGTCGCCGGTCCGGCCGGCTCGGACACGCCGACCCGGCACATCCCGATGCAGAACGCGGCCCGCTCGATGACGTTCTACCAGTTCGACTCGATGGAGCAGTTGCATCTGTGGCGGGAGATGGACGACCGGGACGAGGAGCCGGTGGTGATCTACCACTCGCACACCGCGACCGAGGCGTACCCGTCCCGCACCGATGCGGCGATCGCCGGCTGGCCCGAGGCCCACTACCTGCTGGTCTCCACCCGTGACCCGGAGGTCACCGAGATCCGGTCGTTCCGCATCGTGGACGGCGTGGTGACCGAGGAGCCGGTCAATCTCATTGACGCCGGTGTCGACCCGCACGCGGTGCAGTCGTACCTGTTCGGGCAGACCCCGACCACGGTCGACTACGAGTGTTCGTCCGGCCGCTGACACCTGGCGCCGTACCGCACCGCGATCTGGTCCGACCTACCGTTGCAATAGGAGCACGTCAATGTCTATCGAAGTTCGCGTCCCCACCATCCTGCGTAGCTACACCGGCGGCGCCAAGGTCGTCGAAGGCACGGGGGACACCCTCGCCGCCCTGCTGAACGACCTCGACGCCAAGCACTCCGGCCTGCGTGGCCGGCTGGTCACCGACGAGGGCAACCTGCACCGGTTCGTCAACATTTACGTCAACGACGAGGATGTCCGTTTCCTCGGCGCGCTCGACGCCAAGGTCGCCGACGGGGACACCGTGACGATCCTGCCCGCGGTGGCCGGCGGCGCGAGCGACGTCGCCCCGGCCGCCACCGACACCATCAGCGGCTGAGCGGCCCGCCATGACGCGCTACGACAGCCTGCTCGACGCGTGTGGCGGCACCCCGCTGGTCGGCCTGCCCCGGCTCTCCCCGGTGGTGCCCGACGGGGCGCCGCCGGTACGGCTGTGGGCCAAGCTGGAGGACCGCAACCCGACCGGCAGCGTCAAGGACCGGGCGGCAATGTTCATGGTCCGCGCCGCCGAACAGGCCGGGCAGCTCCGGCCCGGCGACACCATCCTCGAACCCACCAGTGGCAACACCGGGATCTCACTCGCCATGGTGGCGAAGCTGCGCGGCTACCGGCTGGTCTGCGTGATGCCGGAGAACGTCTCCGCCGAACGGGTCCAACTGCTTCGGATGTACGGCGCCGAGATCATCTTCTCGCCGGCCGCCGGCGGCTCCAACCAGGCGGTGGCCACCGCCAAGCAAATCGCCGCCGAGCACCCTGACTGGGTGATGCTCTACCAGTACGGCAACAGCGGCAACGCCCAGGCGCACTACGAGACCACCGGGCCGGAGCTGCTGCGCGACCTACCCACGGTCACCCACTTCGTCGCCGGGCTCGGCACCACCGGCACCCTGATGGGCACCGGGCGCTACCTGCGGGAGAAGGTCGACGGCATCGAGGTGGTCGCCGCCGAGCCCCGCTACGGCGAGCTGGTGTACGGGTTGCGCAACATCGACGAGGGCTACGTGCCGGAGCTGTACGACGCGAACGTGCTCACCCGGCGGTTCTCGGTGGGTACCCGCGACGCGGTGCTGCGGACCCGGCAGTTGGTCGAGGTGGAGGGGCTCTTCGTCGGCTTCTCGACCGGTGCCGTACTGCACGCCGCGCTCGCCGTCGCGCACGAGGCGGTCAACGCCGGCCGCCGCGCCGACGTGGCGTTCCTGGTCGCCGACGGCGGCTGGAAGTACCTCTCCACCGGTGCGTACGGCGGCACGCTGTCCGACGCCGAGGAAGCGCTGGAAGGTCAGCTCTGGGCCTGAGGCGCACCGGCGGCATGGTTTGTGCTCCGGCGCTCCGGTGCAAATGATTGGTTGCGCTATGGGCGATCCTGGGGCGGGTTGTCGAAGTCGCTCCAGTTGTTCGCGCTTCGGTGTCACGTTGACGACAAGTTGCAGCGGATCTTTCATTCCGCCGCTGGCCGCGGCGTAGGCTGCCGAGCGTGGCAGAGCCGCTGGTGGAGATCTTCGATGGCATGAACGGCGCATCGCCGGTGTCTCACCGCGATCGTGGGAACAGTTGATGCGTCTGACCGTACTCGGCTGCGCCGGGAGTTTCCCCGGGCCCGAGGCCGCCTGTTCGGCCTACCTGATCGAGGCGGACGGGTTCCGCCTGCTCGTCGACTTCGGCTCGGGTTCGCTGTCCGCCCTGCAGCGGTACGTCGGCCTGCACGCGGTCGACGCGATCCTGCTCACCCACCTGCACTGCGACCACATGCTCGACGCCTGCACCTACGTGGTGGTGCGGCGCTACGCCCCGGACGGCCCGTACCCGCCGCTGCCAGTCTACGCCCCGGCCGGCGCGCCCGACCGGATCGCCACCGCGTACAACATCAGCGGCGAGCCGGTCGACGACGTCTACACCTTCTACGGCCTGCAGCCCGGCAGCTTTCCGATCGGCCCGCTGCAGGTCACCGTCGACCGGGTCAACCACCCGGTGGAGACCTACGGGGTACGCGTGGAGCACGGCGACCGGGTGCTGACCTACTCGTCGGACACGGCACCCTGTGAGGCGCTGCTGCGGCTGGCCCAGGACGCGCACGTCTTCCTCTGCGAGGCGAGCTACCTCGACGGGGTGGACAACCCGCCGGACCTGCACCTGACCGGCCGGGAGGCCGGGGAGGCCGCAACCAAGGCGGGGGTCGGTCGGCTGCTGCTGACCCATCTGGTCACCGCCTGGGGCAGCGAGGCGTTGACGTTCGAGGCGGCGGCATCGAGCTTCGACGGGCCGGTCGAGATCGTCCGGGCCGGCGCCCACTACGAGGTCTGACCGGTCGACACCGGCCAACGGTTCTCTTGCCGCAGAGTTCGCCCGCTGGTCAACGCGGCGTAGCCTCGGCCACCCGCACAGGCGAGACCGTGACACCCATGCGCGTCGCGATCGTCACCGAGTCCTTCCCGCCGGACCTCAACGGGGTGGCGCACTCCGTGGTGCGGGTCGCCGAACACCTGGTCGCCCGCGGGCACGAGCCGTTGGTCGTCGCACCGGCGCCGGCTGCGGCCGAGCGGGCGGAGGTCCACGTCCACCCGTACCCGGTGGTCCGGGTGCCGAGCCTGCCGGTGCCGCTCTACCGCAGTTTCCGGCTCGGCCTGCCGAGCCGCCGGCTCACCGAGGTGCTGGCCGACCACGCCCCGGACGTCGTACACCTGGCCAGCCCGTTCGTGCTCGGCGCGCGGGGACTGACGGTGGCCCGCCGGTTGCGGCTACCCACCCTGGCGGTCTACCAGACCGACGTGGCCGCCTACGCCCGCGCGTATCACCTGGGGTGGAGTGCGGCGACGGTATGGCGCTGGCTGCGCGAGATCCACAACGCTGCGGACCGCACCCTGGCGCCGTCGACCGCTGCGGCCGTCGACCTGACCGCCAACGGCATCGACCGGGTACGCATCTGGGGCCGCGGCATCGACCCGGTCCGGTTCGCCCCGGCCCACCGCTGCGAACCGACCCGCCGCGAGCTGGCCCCCGGCGGTGAGACGCTGGTCGGTTACGTCGGCCGGCTCGCCGCCGAGAAGCGGGTGGACCTGCTCGCCGAGACCAGCCGGCTGCCGGGCGTACGGGTCGTGGTGGTGGGTGACGGACCGGCCCGCAAGGAGTTGGAGCGCGCCCTGCCGGCGGTCCGCTTCCTCGGCGCCCGGCACGGCCGGGACCTGGCCCGGCTGTACGCCAGCTTCGACGTGTTCACCCACACCGGTCCGCACGAGACGTTCGGTCAGACCGTGCAGGAGGCGCAGGCCAGCGGCGTACCGGTGGTGGCGCCGGCCGCCGGCGGGCCGGTGGACCTGGTCACGCCCGGGGTGACCGGGCTGCTGGTGCCACCCGGTGATCAGACGGCGCTCGCCGGGGCGGTCGCCGGGCTGGTCGCCGACCCGGCCCGTCGGGCCCGGTACGGACGGGCCGCGCGGGCCGCGGTCGCCGGCCGCACCTGGGCGGCGATCGGCGACGAGCTGATCGAGCACTACCGCGCCGTGCTGGACGTACCCGGCGTCGTGGCCCGCCTGCCGGTCGCCGCCTGAGCGGACCGGTCCGGTGTGACCCGGACGGGGCCCGCAGCGGCGCGGCACATAGGCTCTGCACATGGCACGACCCGACGGACGCACCCACGCTCAGCTACGACCGGTGACCCTGACCCGCAACTGGAGCATGCACCCGGAAGGGTCGGTGCTGGTCGAGTTCGGGCAGACCAAGGTGCTCTGCACCGCGAGCGTCACCGAGGGGGTGCCCCGCTGGCGGAAAGGGTCCGGACTGGGCTGGGTGACGGCCGAGTACGCCATGCTGCCGCGGGCGACCACCACCCGGTCGGACCGGGAGAGCGTCAAGGGTCGGCTGGGCGGCCGGACCCACGAGATCTCCCGGCTGATCGGGCGCAGCCTGCGCGCCGCCGTCGACCTGAAGGCGCTCGGGGAGAATTCGATCGTGCTGGACTGCGACGTGCTGCAGGCCGACGGCGGCACCCGGACCGCCGCGATCACCGGCGGTTACGTCGCGTTGAACGACGCGGTCAGCTGGTTGGCCGACCGCAAGGCGCTCAGCGGCAAGCCGGACCGGGTGATGCGGCGCTCGATCGCGGCGGTCAGCGTCGGCGTGATCGCCGGCGAACCGCGGCTGGATCTGTGTTATCTGGAGGACGTCGCGGCCGACGTGGACATGAACGTGGTCTGCACCGGCGACGGGGACTTCGTCGAGGTGCAGGGCACCGGCGAGGCGGCGGTGTTCGGCCGGGACCAGCTCGACGCCATGCTCGACCTGGCGGTCGCCGGTTGCGCCGAGCTGACCGCCGCGCAGCGTAGGGTGCTGGACCGGTGAGCGCGGCACCGGCCGGGCGTACCCGGCTGCTGCTCGCCACCCGCAACGGCAAGAAGCTGACCGAGCTGCAGCGGATCCTGGACACCTCGCTCGGTGCCCACCGGGTCGAACTGGTCGGGCTGGCCGACCTGGAGCCCTACCCGGAGGCGCCCGAGTCCGGTCTCACCTTCGGCGAGAACGCGCTGCTCAAAGCCAGGGAAGGCTGCCGGTACACCGGGCTGCCGACGGTCGCCGACGATTCCGGGCTGGCCGTCGACGCGCTGGGTGGGATGCCCGGAGTGTTCAGTGCCCGGTGGTCCGGCCGGCACGGTGCCGACCTCGCCAACCTGAATCTGGTGCTGGCCCAGCTCGCCGACGTGCCGGACGAACACCGGGCGGCGTCGTTCGTCTGCGCTGCGGCCCTGGTGCTGCCCGGCGGCAAGGAACACCTGGTCGAAGGACGCCAGTCCGGCCGGCTGTTGCGCGCCGGTCGCGGCGACGGTGGCTTCGGTTACGACCCGATCTTTCTCGGTGACGGTCAGGAACGGACCAACGCCGAGCTCAGCCCGGCCGAGAAGGACGCGATCAGCCACCGTGGCAAGGCATTCCGGTTGATGGCAAAGGTCGTCGCGAAGACCGTCGGATGACGCCGGTAGATTTAATTAGTGCTTAGATCTCTGGTTACGCGGCGTACATCTGAGCTCACCCCCGTTAGGCTCGCGCGGCAAGCTCATGCCACAGGGGGGCTGTTTTCTTGAGTAGACACAGATTGAGCGACGCCATCGCGCGTACCGGGTCCGGCCGCCGCCGGCTCATCGTCGGCGGCGTGAGCGCCGCGCTGCTGGCCGGCATGGTGGTCACCGCTCTGCCGTTGCTCGCCGACGACGAGGTCACCGTGCCGGCCACCGCGGACACCACCGCCACCGACGTGCCGCAGGACGGTGACAACGGGGCGAAGACCACCCTGGCCACCTGTCCCGCGCTCTGCGAACGCAACCCGCGGGGGGCCCGGGACGCGATCGTCGAGTTCACCGTCGACCAACTGCCGAAGGCCGTCCGCAACCTGCGGGTCCGTCTGCAGTTGTACTCCTGGCAGGACCTGAACGCGCAGGTCACCGCGTACCGGACCGCAGTGGACGCCCGTCAGCCGCGGCCGTCGCTGGCCGGGGCGGACGGGATCGCCCGGACCGTCGACCGGGCACTCGCGACGCTGCCGACGGTCCGCAAGGGCTACAACGAGTGGGACGTGTCCGCGCAGGTCGCCGGCAACGGCACCTACACGTTCGCGCTGCGCCAGACCGGGCTGAACCAGCGCGTCTACTGGCCGTCGGTCGAGTACCGCGACCAGTCGATCCGACCCCGGCTGGTGATCAGCTACGAATCGGCGGCGGACGCGCCCAGCACTCCGCCACCGGCAGCGGCGCCCACTCCGTCCGCGCCGCCGAGCGCGCCGGTGCCGACCACCGCGGCCCCGTCGGCGTCCGCATCGGCGTCCGCTTCGCCGACCGTCGCGCCCAGCGCGTCGGCCAGCCCGCCGGCCTCCGGCGCCGGCTGCGGCTCGGTGTCGGACCTGCTGGTACCCGCCTGTGGCGCCTGGTGGGGGATGTACTCGCCGACCAGCGCCGCGAAGGGCTGGAACCACGGGGGTGCGGTCGCCGAGGTGGAGGCGCAGGTCGGGCGCAAGTTCGACATCGTGCACCGCTATCACGATTTCTCGAACGCCGGCAGCAACGGGGCGTTCCCTGACAAGTTCGAGCAGGAGCAGATGCGGGGCGGCCGGTTGATGTTCTTCGCCTGGGAGTCCCGGATCTTTTCCTCCGGCACCACGTTGAGCTGGCGGGACGTCTACAGCGGCCGGTACGACTCGGTGATCGACGACGTGGCCGGCCGGATCAAGGCGACCGGGGTGCCGGTGTTCATGGGCTTCGACCACGAGCCGGAGGACGAGCCGGCCAAGGGCAGCGATGCCGACTTCGTGCGGGCCTGGCGGCACGTGCACCAGCGCTTCGCAAAGGCCGGCGCGGACAACGCGGTCTGGGTTTGGGTGATGATGGGCTGGTCAGGCCATTACGACCGGTACGCCGACCTCTATCCCGGCGATGCCTATGTGGACTGGGTCGGCTACGATCCGTACAACTTCTACGCCTGCAACGGTGGCAAGACCTGGAAGGACCCGCACACCACGGTCGGTGGGTTCTACCGGTGGCTGGACGAGCACCGCATCGGCGTGGGCAAACCCCGGATGCTGGCCGAGTTCGGCAGCAACTTCCACCCGGACGACCCGGCGGCGAAGCAGCGGTGGTTCGAGCAGTTCCCGGCAGCGATCAAGGCGCATCCGAAGATCAAGGCGGTGGTCTACTTCAACTCCGCCGGATCGACGCGCACATCGGCCACCTGCAACATGACGATGAACCACAACCCGTCGGCGCTGGCCGGATTCACCAGGGCCGGCAAGGACTCCTACTTCCGGCAGCCGCTGCCGGGCCGGAGTTGACCTGGTAGAACGTTCAGCCAAGACTGGTAGAAACCCGATCGGCTGCCGTCCGATCGGTGGATGTCTGACCCGGCTGGGGTTGGCGCACGCTGTCTGAGACAATTTCCCATCTGGAGGGAAGCGTGAACCAATCCCAGCCTGGCTGGCGTCTGTCCAGCGGCCGTCGCGTGTGGGCATCGTCCCTGGTCGCGACTGCTGTAGTGCTGACACTGATCATCGACGCGACGGCTGCGGGTGCCGCCGTCGTCCCCACCCCGGCCCCGGCCACTCTGGTCTCGACCAACCCGGCGGACCACACCCCACATGCTCGCAACGGCGAGGCCCGAGCGTTCGCCGAGATCGGTGGCGTGATCTTCGTCGGTGGCACCTTCACCGAGATCCGGCCGACCAGCTCGGCGACCTGGCAGGCCCGGCCGTACCTGTTCGGCTACCAGCGGTCCACCGGTGCGCTGGTCGCCGGCTTCCAGCCCGACCTGGACGGTGCGGTGAACACCCTCGAGGTCACTCCGGCCGGTGAGCTGATCGTCGGCGGGGTCTTCCGCAACGTCAACGGAGAGGCCCGCCGCAATCTGGTCGCCCTCGACCCGGCGACCGGTGCCACGGTGTCCTCCTGGGAGGGCCGCTCCGACGGCGGAGTGGTCCGCGACATGGAGGTCAGCGGCGACTGGCTCTACATCGGTGGTGCGTTCAACTGGGTCAACGGCACCCAGCACGCCGGGCTCGCCCGGCTGGACGTGGACACCGGCGCGATCGATCCGACCTTCGATGTCGACATCGCGGTCGGCCGGCACGACGTGCCGCCGTACGTGTGGACGCTCGACGTCGCGCCCGACGGTGACACGCTGGTGTTCGGCGGCAATTTCCGCGAGGTCGAAGGCCTGACCCGGGAGCAGATCGCGATGGTCGACCTGACCGGCACCCCGGTCCTGGCCGACTGGGACAGCAACCATCGGTTCGCGCCGAGCTGCTCCTGGCGAACCTTCACCCACTACGTGCAGGACATCAGCTTCGGCGACGACAGCAGCTACTTCGTCGTCGGCACCAACGGTGGCTCGGGCTGGCCGGCCGCGTACTGCGATTCGCTGGCCCGGTACGAGACCGCCGACCGGGGCAGCGGCCTCGACGCCACCTGGCTCAACTTCACCGGCAACGACACCATCACCTCGGTGGTGGTCCGCGACGGCATCGCCTATACCGGTGGGCACTTCCGCTGGCTGAACAACCCGAACCGCAGCGACAACGCCGGCGACGGCGCGGTCGACCGGCTCGGCATCGGCGCGGTGACCGTGGCGACCGGGATGCCGGTCAACTGGAACCCGCGGCGCAGCGGCGGATCGGCGCTGCCGGCCGGCGCGAGCAGTTGGGGTTCCGCAGTACCGGTGCTCTGGTTCGGCTCCGACGGCCTCTACTTCGGCCACAACTCCGACGGCATGGGCAACGAGTACCACGGCCGGCTGGGCATGTTCCCCGACGCGGGCGGGCGGACCATCGTGCCGCGTAACCCACCGACCGACAGCACCGGTTACCTCTACCTGGCGGCCGCCAACGGCGACCTGACCAAGGTGCCGTTCGACGGGGCCACGCTTGGCGCGGCGACCATCACCAACCAGCCCAACCTGGTCGACGCCGGCGCGGTGTGGCGGGTGCACGACCGGATCTACTGGGCCCGCCCGGTCGCCGGCACCGAGACCGGCAGCCGGCTGGACATCTCGATGTTCAACGGCAGCAGCGTCGGCGGTCCGTGGGAGAGCTCGGGCTATAACTCCTGGTTCGACGCGTTGTCGCTGAACGCGGCGTTTTACCTGGACGGCCGGCTCTACTACACCCGCGCCGGCAGCGGCAACAACCAGCTGTTCTACCGGTACTTCGAACTCGACGGCAACTATCTCGGCGCCACCGAATTCACCGTGCCGACCGACGGCGTCACCTGGAGTTCGGTCCGTGGCATGGCCTGGGTGGCCGGCAGCATCGTGTTCGGCTCGTCCGACGGGCGGCTGCGAGCGGTGCCGTTCGATCCGACCGCCGACGTCGCCGTGGCCGGCACCTCGGTGACCGTGCTGGCCGAGCCCGACCCGGCGCTCGACTGGACCAACCGGTCGATGTTCTTCGCGGCCGAGTGACCTGGCGGTAGACCGCCCGGTGACCAGAGGTGGGCCGGCGGCAGCACCGAGGCTGCCGGCCCACCGGCCATTTTGTATGGTGAGGCATCGTTGCACAGGGGAGGCGGACCGGTGGGGTCGAGCACACGTCGGCACGGCGCGTTGCTGCGGGTGTTGTTCGCCGTCAAACGGACCTACTACCAGCTGCGCTATCCCCGGCTGCGGCTCGGCCGGGACGTCGAGATCCGGGGCCGGGTCCGGCTGCGCAGAGGGGTACGGGTGACGATCGGCGACCGGACCCGGCTCAACAAGCTGGTCCGCTTCGCCGGCACGGGTGAGGTCACCGTCGGTGCCGACTGCCTGCTCAATGCCACCTGGATCGGTAGTTGGACCAGCGTTGAGGTCGGCGACCGCTGTCTGCTGTCCGACTGCGAGCTGATGGACAACGACTTCCACAATCTCCCGCCGCAGCTGCGGCACGTACCGCCCGGCCCGGCGACCCGGGCACCGATTGTCGTCGGGGACAACGTCTGGATCGGGGCGCACGTCCTGGTGATGAAGGGCGTCCGGATCGGCCACGACAGCGTCGTCGGTGCCGGCACGGTGGTTCGCGTCGACGTACCTGACCGGGTCGTCGTGATCGGCAATCCGCAGCAGATTGTGAAGAAGTTCGATGAGTGACCAGCCAGCCCGGACCGTGACCCTCACCGACCTGCTGCGGATTCCGAGTCTGCGGTGGATGACGGTCGTCGCGGGTGCCGCGACCGGCCTGCTGTTGGCGATCGGCTACCTGGTGGTGGCCCCACCCGCGGCCTCGGCCACCGCGGTCGTCGCGGTCCGGCCGGTGGTCACCGACGCCTTCACCTATCCCGGGGCCGGTGCCGACCGTTCGGTCAACATGAACGTCGAGAGTGGCATCGCGGCCAGCACCGAGGTACTCTCCCGGATCGCCGAGGCCCGGTCCTCCGACGTCGTGGAGGTCCGCCGGGCGCTGGAGATCGAGGTCCCCACCGGCGGCCAGATTCTACGGTTCACCTACTCGACCGGCACGGTCGACGACGCAGTCGACACCGTGAACCTGGCGGCCGCCACCTACCTGCAGGTCCGCCAGGAGATGTACGAGCAGCAGCGGACCGACATGCTGGCCTCCTACGACGAGAGCATTGTCAAGGTCGCGGAGCAGCAGGACGCGGCGCAGAGTCGGCTCGCCAACGCGAACAGCACCCCGGCGGCCGACGCCGCGCTGGCCGAGTTCGGCTCGCTGAGCAATCAGCTGACCGAGCTCAACGCGGCCCGTACCGAGATCGCCGCGATCGACGTCACGCCCGGCTGGATCACCCAAAGTGCCCAGCAGCAGCTGTCCACCGACGGTCCGCCCGGGATCCTGTACCTGGTGGCCGGTCTGCTGGTCGGCGCGGTGCTCGGGGTGCTGCTGACCTACCTGCGGGAGTCGGTGGACCGGCGGATCCGCAGCGAGGCGGAGGCCAGCGAGGTCGCCGGGCTGCCACTGCTGGGCACCGTACGCCGCCGCGGGTTGCGGGTTGACGCGCGTACCGTCGATGCCGACGTCCGGTACGTCGGCATGGCCATAGCCGAACAGCTCCGCCAGGCGGTCCGTACTCCGGTGGTGGTGATCTCGTCGCGCAACCGGGAGGACACCACCCCGATGACCGCGAGCCTCGCCGTCGCACTCGCCGCCGACGGGCAGGACGTCTACATCGGCGACGACAGCCACCGGGTGACTGCGCTGCGCGACGCGCTGCTCGCCGATCGGCGCCGGGTGCCGTCCGGGCCGTTCGTGCCGGCCCAGCCGGGTGGTACGGCCCCGGCCCAGCCGGGTGGTACGGCCCCGGCCCAGCCGGGTGGTACGGCGCAGCGCCCCGGCGACAGCGGCGACCCGGAGAGCACCTTGATCTTCTCTCTGCCCAACGCCGACCAGGACCGTACGGTGATCCTGCCCCGGGTGACCGACACGGCGGACGCCCCGGCGGGTCCCGCACGGCGACCGTCGCCGCGGCCGACCGCCGGCACCGGGCAGTCCCGGCCGTCGACCGGGGACCGGTCGGCGGCCGGTGACGGTGGCCCGGTGGTAGCCACCATCCCGGTCCGTACGCTGCCGGCGGACGCGCTGACCGTCGGGGCCGGCATGGTCCGGATCGGCCTGTACGCCCAGGCACCGCGCGACGGGGAGATCGTGTTGTTCAACGCCCCACCGGCCGAGTCGGACGAGCGTGGCGTGCGGGAGGCGCGGACCGGCACCGCGATCGTCGTGGTCGAGCGGGACCGTACCCGGCTGGCCGACCTGCGTCGGTTGACCGACCGGTTGCGCGCCGCCGGGGCCGAGCCGCTCGGCTTCGTGCTCACCGGCAGCGGCCGTGGTTGACCAGGCCCGGCACCCCCCGGCGCTGCCGATCTGGCCGCTGTGGCTGATGTTCGGCCTGGTGCCGGTCTGGTGGCTCAGCGGGCTGTTCTACTTCGGCTGGCCGGTGCTCGGCGCGCTGCTGCTGATCGTCATGTTCGTCCGGGGGCGGATCCCGTTGCCCGCCGGCGCCGGACTCTGGCTGGCCTTCCTGGCTCTCGTGGTGGTCAGCGCCACCCAACTGGCCGACGTCGGCGCGCTGCTCACCTTCACCTTCCGGTTGTTGTTCTACGTCACCGCGATCGTCGTCTGCTGCTACGTGTACACGATGGCGCGGGAGCGGGACGCGTTGACGGTGGTGCTCGGCCCGCTGTGCGCGTTCTTCGTCGCCCTGGTGTTGCTCGGCTGGCTCGGCCTGCTGATGCCCCGGTTCGGCATGGTCACCCCGTTCGAACTGGTGCTACCGGGTGGGTTGTCCGGCAACCCGTTCATTCGGGACATGGTGCACGCCCAGGCGACCGAATACAGCGCCCGCTCGACCAATCCGATCTTCCGGCCGGCGGCCCCGTTCGCCTACACCAACACGTTCGGCAGCACGTTCGCCATCACCCTGCCGGCGGTGGTGGCCTGCCTGCTGCTCGGTGCCCGGGGGCCGGCCCGGGCGGTCCTGCTGGTCGCCCTGCCGTTGTCGCTGCCGCCGGCGTTCCTGACCCTCAACCGGGGCATGTTCCTCAGCCTCGGCGTCGGGCTGGCCGTGCTCGGCCTGCGGGCCGCGGCCCGGGGCAACGTCAAGGCGTTGGCGTCCATGCTCGGGATGCTGGCCGTCGGCGGGCTGGTCACCCTGTTCATCCCGATCGGCGAGCTGATCGAGCGCCGGGTGAGTGTCAGCGACACCAACACCGACCGGCTGTCGCTCTACCTGGAGGTGCTGCGCTGGGTCCAGCGGTCGCCGCTGCTCGGTTTCGGTGCGCCGGTGCAGGTCGACACGGTCACCGCCGACGCGCCGATCGGCACCCAGGGCCAACTGTGGGCGGTGCTGTTCAGCCACGGTATTCCGGCGTTGGTCTGCTTCATCGGCTGGTTCGTCATCGTCGGGCTCCGCTGCTGGCCGGTTCGGACGGCGGCCGCGCAGTGGCTCTCCGTCGTGCCACTGATCGGCCTGGTCCAACTGCCCTTCTACGGCCTGGTCAACCAGAACCTGACTGCGATCTTCTACGTCGCCGGGGTGGCGTTGGTGCTCGTCGACCGGGAACGTCCGGGTCGCCCGCCCAGTCAGCGTCCAACCCCGCAGCCTCTGGCCGGGGCTGCACGGTGACCGCCGCCACCGATCAGCGGGAGACCCGGCGTAGCGCCCGCAGCGGTGTCATCGGACTGGCCGGCGCGGCGGTCAGCGGGCTGTTCGGCTTCGTCCTGGCGGTGGTCATCACCCGCGGCTACGGGCCAACCGGCGCGGGCGCGTTCTTCGCCGCCGTCGGACTGCTCACCGTGGCCACTGCGGTCTGCACCCTGGGGGCCGAGACAGGACTGCTCTGGGCGTTGCCCCGGCGCCGTACCGGCGCCACCGGGGACGCCGCCCGGATGCTGCCGGTGGCGTTGCTGCCGCCGCTGGTGTTCGCCATCGTGGTGGCCGTCGTCGGGCTGCTGGTCGCCCCACAGCTCGCGGACGGCCTGTTCGACCGAGCGAGCACGGAGACCGTACGCCTGGTTCAGCTCTGCGCGGTCGGGTTGCCGGTGCTGGTCGCCACCGGTCTGATGCTCGCGGCCATACGCGGGGTCCGACCGATCGGCGGCTACGTGGCGGTGCAGTTCTTCCTGCTGCCGATCGGCCGGCCGGTGCTGGTCGGCCTCGCCGCGCTGGCCAGCGGCGCAGTGCTGCTCGGGTTGGCCGGCTGGCTGGTGCCGGCGCTGGCCGCCCTGCTGGTCTGCGCCGGCCTGGTCGCCGGACCGCTCGGTCTGGGGCGTGGCGCCCGACTGCGGGCCGGGTCGGCGGACTGGCGTGGCTTCTGGCGGTTCGCGCTGCCGAGGGCCGGCTCGGCCGCCATCGACGCGGGCGGCATGTGGATCGGGGTGCTGCTGGCGGTGGTGCTGGCCGGGCAGGCCGAGGCGGGCATTTTCGGCGCGGTCGGTCGGTACATCCTGGCCGGGCAGCTCGCCCTGCAGGGGCTGCGGGTCGCGGTCGCGCCGCAGCTGTCCCGGCTGCTCGGCGCGGACCGGCCGGCCGAGGCGGCGGCGGTGCACCGGCAGACCACCAGCTGGGCGATCGTGCTCTCCTGGCCGGTCTATCTGCTGCTGGCGGTCTTCGCACCGGGTTTCCTGAGCATCTTCGGGCCGGAGTTCGCCGCCGGCGCTACGGCGATGACGGTGCTGGCGGTCGCGATGCTGGTGAACGTCGCGGTCGGAAACGTGCAGACGTTGCTGCTGATGAGTGGTCACAGCGGCCTGCACCTGGTGGCCACGCTGGCGAATCTGACGGCGACGGTGTCGTTGGCGTTCTGGCTGGTGCCCCGGCACGGGGTGCTCGGCATGGCGGTGGCCTGGGCCACCGGGATCGTGCTGGAGAACCTGATCGCGGCGACCGCCGCCCGGCTGGTGGTCGGGCAACCACTGGTGGACCGCCCGGTGTCGGTGGCGGCGGCGGCGACGTTGGCCGGTGTCGGGGCGGTCAGCGTGGTTGCGGTCGCTGCGGCCGGCCGGGACGCGGCCGGCCTCGGTACCGCGTTGGCTCTGGTCGGCGCGGTCGTGATCGTAATGTCGGCGCTGCCGGGTGTGCGGCGCCGGGTGTGGCGCAGCGTCAGACAGAGAGGTGGGTGAGACGGCCATGGCGTCCATCAGGGACCGCATCAAGCAGGCGGTACCGACCCAGGTGACCGACCGGGTACGCGAGTCGATGGTGCACTACGGAGTACGTACCAGTCACCGTCGCCCGCTGCCGGACTTTCTGATCATCGGCACGAAGCGCGGCGGCACCACGTCGCTGTGGAACTACCTGATCCAGCATCCGCTGGTGCCGCGGCTCTTCCCGGCCTGGAACACCAAGGCCACCCACTACTTCGAGGAGCACTGGTCGCGGGGGGAAGCGTGGTACCGGTCGCACTTTCCCACCGAGCGTCAGCGCGCCGCGCTGACCGCCCGGTACGGCGGCCCGGTCCGTGCCGGCGAGGCCGCTCCGCTGTACATGTTCCACCCGACGGCCGCCGAGCGGGTCCAGCAACTGCTGCCCCAGGTACGGCTGATCGTGCTGCTGCGCGATCCGGTCGAGCGGGCGTACTCGCACTGGAAGGAGCGGCGGACCGAGGGCAAGGAGCCGCTGGACTTCCCGCAGGCGTTGGCGAGCGAGCCGGAGCGGACCGCCGGTGAGCGCGACCGGCTGATCGTCGATCCGAACTACTTCTCCGAGCCGTACGACTGGTACACCTACCGGGCGCGTGGGCGCTACCTGGAGCATCTCGAGCCCTGGCTGGACCGGTTCGACCGCGCCCAGTTCCTCTTCCTGACCAGCGAGGAGTTCTACCGCGACACCCGGTCGGCCTATCTGCGTACCCTTGATTTCCTCGGCCTGCCCCGGCATGAGCTGCCGACGTTCAAGGTGTACAACGACCGCCGGTCGGCGCCGATGGACGACGCGTTGCGTGCCGAGCTGACCGCCTACTACCAGCCGCACAACGAGGCGCTGGCGCAGCGGCTGGGGTTGCGGCTGGACTGGCCCGGGGCGCCGCGATGACCGGCACCGACCCGCGTCGCCGCGACGACGGTCTTGGTTGGGTGACCCGGGCGGTCTTCCCGGACGAACGGGTGCGGCTGACGCTGCTGCCGGCCGGGGCGTCGCAGCCGGCGCTGGATCCAGCCGACCGGCTGCTGGCCCGGTACGCGGTGGTGCCGTCGCCGGCCCGGGCCCGGTTTCTGTTGCCGTTGGGGCCGCGTCGGGTGACCGCCGCCTCGGTCTGGGCGTACAACGCGCTGCGCCCGCTGCGGGTGCGGCTGCCCCGGGCGTTGCTCGGTCTGGCGGCCCGGACCGGGGTGCTGCAGGTGACCCGGCCGGCGGTGCTGACCGTGTCGGCCGGGCCGGGGTCAGCCGGGCAGCTGACCCTGGTCGACGATCTGGCGGCGCACTCCGGCGGGGCGCGCTGGTACGCGGCGATCGGAGTCCGTCCGCCGGACCCGAACCACAAGCCGACGGTGCAGCTGTTCGACGCGGCTGGCCGGCCGCGCGGCTACGCCAAGATCGGATGGAACGACGCCACCCGCGAACTGGTCCGTGCCGAGGCAGCCGCGTTGGCGGCGGTGGCGCCGGTAGCGGGGGTGGGTGAGTATCCGATGGTGCCGAGGTTGCTGGCCGCAGGCGAGTGGTCCGGTCAGGCGGTCACTGTCGTCGAGCCGCTGCCGGCCGACGTGCGAGGGGTCGGGGTGGGCGAGCCGCCGCAGGTCGCGGCGGTGCTGGCGGTCGCCCGGCGGGGTGGTGCGCCGGCCGCGCCGCGGCCGCTGGCCGGCTCGGCGTTCCTGGACCGCCTGCGCCGGTCGGCCGCCGCGGCCGCGGGTGACTCCGACGGTACGGCCGTCGACGCCGCGGCGGCAGGTGCACTGGATCCGCTGGCCGGACGCCGGCTGGCAGCGGCGGTGGAACGGCTTGCCGAGCGGTTCGAGCAGGTGCGGGTCGAGTTCGGTCACTGGCACGGTGACTGGGTGCCGTGGAATCTCGGCCGGTACGCCGGCCGGCTGGTCGCCTGGGACTGGGAGCACAGTGGCCCCGACGTACCGGTCGGCTTTGACCTGGCGCACGATGCCTTCCAGCGCAAACTGGTGCTCGACGGGGCTCCGGCGGCGAGCGCGGCGGCTGCTGTGGACGCCCAACTGCACCGGCTGGCCCCAGCGTTGGGTGTGGACGCCGAGCGGCGGCGGCTGATCGTCCAGAGTTACCTGATTGAGATGTGGCTACGGACCTGGCGGCTGGCGGCCGGCGGTGCCGGTTGGAATCCGGCGCTGCACCCGGCGCTGCTGGACGTGATCGAGCAGCGGTGCGCCGACTGACAGTCGCCCTGGATCATCCCATATGTTGAGACCCGCTTGTCGTGGGCCCGACGTCTGGATTGTCGATCACGTGATTGCCAGCTTGCCGGCGGTGGCGCCTGGGTCTGCTTGCCTACTAATCCTATCGAACGGATAGAAATACTTTCACATTCTTGGGCACGGATAGTAACTGCTTGTTGGAATGCTCGGTGGTCGTACGGTTTCGGTGTGTAGTTGCGAGCTGTGGTGATCGGGGATGTTGTCGCAGGTCAAGTGGATCGACGGGAAGGCGTCAAGCGACCCCCGCCAATTTTTTCTCCGGCCGTGGTCGCATATATTGTCAATGCAAACAGTGGTTGGCCGGCTAGTGAACTCTGGGGGCGTCCGTGGCCAACAACGTGCCTGACGTTGACAGTGCACCCACGCTCCTGCTCGTCGGCTCGAGCGGTGGTCACCTCGCGCAGTTGCTCGCGCTCGAGCCGTGGTACGTCAACCGAACCCGGTGCTGGGTGACCTTCGACACGCCGGACGCCACGTCGCTGTTGCGTGGCGAGGATGTCATGTGGGCGTACCATCCGACGACCCGGAACCTTCGGAACCTGGTCCGCAACGCCCGGCTCGCGGTGCGGATCTTCCGGCGGCGGCGGGTCGCCGCCGTAATCACCACCGGTGCCGGAGTGGCCTTTCCCTTCGTGTTCCTTGCCTGGTTGCGTGGGGTGCCGGCGATCTACATCGAGGTCTATGACCGCATCGACACGGCGACGCTCACCGCGCGGCTGTGTCGCCCTTTCCTGTCGGCGATGCTCGTGCAGTGGGAGGAGCAGCGGCGCCAGTACCCGGAGGCAACCGTCGTTGGCAATCTGCTATAACTGTGCGCATTTATGAATGACGATGACATGTCAACGTAACAAGAGTAGAAGTGGCCAGGTCAAGGAGTTGATCGTGGTGGAATCCGCGTTGTCGAACACCGGGCCGACCAGCGTCGCCGCACGAATCCCCCGGCAGCGCGTCGGGCCGCGTACCGGCACCATCCTGGTCGCCGTCGGGACCGACCGGCACCGGTTCGACCGGCTGATCGGCTGGCTGGAGGACTGGCACACCGCCGCGGACCGGGTCGAGTTGATCGTGCAGTACGGGCACAGCCAGGCACCGAAGCTGGCCGGGGCAGTCGACTTCCTCGACCACGACGCGCTGCAGCAGGCCATGCAGCGGGCCACCCTGGTGGTGTGCCACGGCGGCCCAGCGACCATCCTCGAAGCGCGTCGGCACCGGCACCTGCCGATCGTCGTACCGCGGGATCCCACTCTGGACGAGCACGTCGACGACCATCAGATGCTGTTCGCCCGCCGGCTGGCCGACGCCGGGCTGGTCCGGCTCTGCCAGTCGCGTACGGCGCTGTTCGAGGCGCTGGAGGACGGGCTGCGCGCCCCGGCGAGCTTCGGCGTCACCGCCGACGCCGGCACCGACGCGGCACGACTCGCGGCCGTCGCCCGGGTCGGCGAGATCATCGAAGGGTTGATCTCATCGGCGCATCCGCGCCGCGTGCTCAGCCGGCGGTCGCGGTGACCGCCGGCCGGACCCCGACGGTCAGCGTCGTGGTCCCCACCCGGGACCGGCCCGAGCTGCTGCGCGAGGCCATCACCGCGATCCGCGAGCAGGACTATCCGGGCGTCGTCGACGTGGTGGTGGTCTACGATCAGTCCACTCCGGACATTACGCTGGCCAGTGACGATCCGCACCGGACGGTCCGGGTGATCGGCAACGGCCGGACCGCCGGCCTGGCCGGCGCCCGCAACAGCGGCATCCTGGCCGCGACCGGCGAGCTGGTCGCGTTCTGTGACGACGACGACCGGTGGCTGCCCGGCAAGCTCGCCGCCCAGGTCGCCGAGCTGCTCGCCCACCCGGACGCCGAGTTCGTCAGCTGCGGTATCCAGGTCAGTTACGACGGCACCGTCAACGACCGGGTGCTCGACCTCGACAGCGTGTCGCTCGCCGCGCTGCTGCGCGACCGGATGACCGAGCTGCACCCGTCGACGTTCGTGATCCGGCGCGCCGCGCTGGTCGACGGATTCGGGCTGGTCGACGAGGAGATCCCGGGCAGCTACGCGGAGGACTACGAGTTCCTGCTCCGGGCCGCCCGCAGCGCCCCGCTGCGCAACCTGCGGACGCCGTACGTGCTGGTCCGCTGGCACAAACGGTCCTACTTCGCGCAGCGCTGGGACACCATCGCCACCGCCCTGCAGTGGCTGCTGGACCGCTACCCGGAGTTCGCCACCGAGCCGGCCGGCGAAGCCCGGGTCGCCGGTCAGATCGCCTTCGCCGAGGCCGCCGCCGGGCACCGCCGCGGGGCGATCCGCTGGGCCCGGCACACCCTGGCCCGCAACCCGCGCGAGCCGCGCGCCTACCTCGCCCTCGCCGTCGCCAGCCGGGCGGTACGGCCGGACCTGGTGCTCCGTACCCTGCACAAGCGCGGCCGAGGAATTTGATGACACGGCCTGGGCGCGCAGCGGCCCGCTGAGACGAGCGGGGCATCGCTGTGCCTCCCGGCGCTCCGAGCGGATATCGGTGAAGGCGGGCCGGCAGGGCGTGACGGCGACACGCATCGGGTCAGCGCAGCGGGCCGATCCGGGCCTCGATCTCCGCCCGCAGCTCGGTGCCGGCCACCACCGCGCGCGTCGCCTCCAACGCCGGGGCCAGGAAGATGTCCGGCCCCGGCTGACCGGCGACCCCGCCGACCAGCTTCACCGCCGCCTGCCCAGCCGGCGACGGCCGCAGCGGGGCGCGCAGCTGCAGGCCGCGTACCGCCGCCAGCAGTTCCACCGCGAGTAGGCTGGTCAGGTTGTCCAGCACGGTACGTAGCTTGCGGGTCGCCGCCCAGCCCATCGAGACGTGGTCTTCCTGCATGCCGGAGGTGGGCACCGAGTCCACCGAGGCCGGTGCGGCCAGCCGGCGGTTCTCCGCGACGATGCCGGCCGCGGTGTACTGGGCGATCATCAGCCCGGAGTTGACCCCGGCGTCCGGGGACAGGAACGCCGGCAGGCCCCGGGACCGGTTCAGGTCCAGCAGCCGGTCCACCCGGCGTTCGCTGATCGACCCGACCTCGGCGGCCGCGATGGCCAGGAAGTCGGCGGCGAAGCCGAGCGGCGCGCCGTGGAAGTTGCCGGTCGACTCGACCCGCCCGTCCGGCAGCACCACCGGGTTGTCCACCACCGACCGCAGCTCCCGGCCGGCGACGGTGCCGGCGAACGCCAGGGTGTCCCGGGCCGCCCCGGCCACCTGCGGCGCGCACCGCATCGAGTACGCGTCCTGCACCGCGTGCAGCAGATCGTCGCGGTGCGAGTCCATCACCGCCGAGCCCTGCAACAGCCGGTGGATGTTGCCCGCCGACACGCCCTGACCGGGATGCGGCCGGATGGTGTGCAGGTCGGCCTGGAACGGCCGGTCCGAGCCGAGCATCGCCTCGATCGCCAGCGCGGCGGTGACGTCGGCCATGGTGAACAGGTGCCCGGCGTCCTCGACCGCCAGCAGCAGCATGCCGAGCATCCCGTCGGTGCCGTTGATCAGTGCCAGACCCTCCTTGGCGGCCAGCTCCACCGGGGCCAGCCCGGCCCGACGCAGCGCCGCCGCGCCGTCGACCCGGTCCCCGGTGTCCGGGTCCCGTACCCAGCCTCCACCCATCAGCACCAGCGCGCAGTGCGCCAACGGCGCCAGGTCACCGGAGGCACCGAGCGACCCGTGCTCCGGCACCCACGGGGTGATCCGATGATTGAGCAGGTCCAGCAGCGCCTGCGCCAGCAGCGGCCGCACCCCGGAACGGCCCAGCGCCAGCGACCGCACCCGCAGCACCAGCATCGCCCGGACCACCTCGTCGGGCATCGGCGCGCCGATCCCGGCCGCGTGCGAGCGGATCAGCGCGTGCTGCAGCTCCGAACGCCGGTCCGGCGCGACAAAACTGCTGGCCAGCGCGCCGAAACCGGTGGAGACGCCGTACACCGGGCGGCCGTCGCGTTCGATCGACTCGACGATGTCCCGGCTGCGGGCCATCGCCGCGACCGCGCCGGGGCTCAGCTCGACCCGTGCCCCGTCCCGGGCCACCGCCCGCACCTGTGCGGCGGTCATCCCGTCCGGTTCGATCGTCACAGTGGACATGTCGGTACTCCGTCGTGCAGGACCTGATGGATCAGCGGCACCCCCGGCCGGTAGGCCAGGTGCAGATGGGACGGCGCGTCGAGCAGGAGCAGGTCGGCGCGGGCGCCCGGGCGCAGCACGCCGACGTCGGCGCGGCGCAGCGCCCGGGCACCACCGGCGGTCGCCGCCCAGACCGCCTCCGCCGGCGTCATCCCCATCTCCCGGACCGCCAGTGCCACACAGAACGGCATCGACGTGGTGTACGACGAACCCGGGTTGCAGTCGGTGGCCAACGCCACCGTCGCTCCCGCGTCGAGCAGCCGGCGGGCATCCGGGTACGCCGCCCGGGTGGAGAACTCCGCGCCCGGCAGCAGCGTCGCCACCGTCGCCGACCCGGCCAGCGCCGCCACGTCCGCGTCGGACAGATGAGTGCAGTGGTCGGCGCTGGCGGCCCCCGACTCCACCGCCACCGATACCCCAGGGCCGGGACCCAGCTGGTTGGCGTGCACCCGCAACCCCAGCCCGGCGGCGGCCCCGGCGGCCAGCACCGCGCGGGCCTGGTCGGCGTCGAACGCGCCGCGCTCACAGAACACATCCACCCAGCGGGCGTACGGGGCCGCGGCGGCCAGCATGTCGCCGGTGACCAGGTCGACGTAGTCGTCCGGGCGGTCCGCGTACTCGGCCGGCACCAGGTGGGCGCCGAGGAACGTCGTCTCGTCGGTGAACTCCGCCGCCACCCGCAACGACCGGGCCTCATCGGTGACGCTGAGCCCGTACCCGCTCTTGATCTCGATCGTGGTGCTGCCCTGCCGCAGTGCCTCACGACGCAGCCGCCCGACGGTGCCGCGCAGCTCGTCGTCGCCGGCGGCGCGGGTCGCCGCCACCGTGGTCCGGATGCCGCCGCCGTCGTAGCGGACGCCGGCCATCCGGGCGGCGAACTCACCCGCCCGGTCCCCGGCGAAGACCAGATGCGCGTGGCTGTCCACGAAGCCCGGCAGCCCGGCCCGGCCGCCCGCGTCCGACCGCCGGTCGGCGGCCGGCGCGTGCGCCCCGCGCCCCACCCAAACGATCCGGTCGCCGTCGACCAGCACCGCCGCGTCGGTCAGCAACCCCAGCGGGCCGCCGTCGTGGGTCGGATCGTTGGTGACCAGCTCCCCGATGCCGGTCACCAGCAGCGTGCCGCTCACCGGCAGCGTGCCGCTCACCGCCGTCACCGGGTCACCGCCCGGATCGCGGCGGCCAGTTCGGCCGGTACGTTGACGTGCAGATGCCGGCCGTCGGTGACCACCGGTCGGCCGTCGACCACCACGTCGGTGACATCGGCGGCGGTCGCCGCGAAGATCATCCCGGCCGGGTCGACCCCGGCGGTCCGTACGCTGTCGCACCGGACGGTGACCAGGTCGGCACGGGCGCCGACCGCGATCCGGCCGGCGTCGGCCCAGCCCAGCGCGGCGTGACCGGCTTCGGCGGCCATTGAGATCAGCTCGCCGGGGGAGAAGTGCCCCCGCCGGCCGGTGCGCAGCCGCTCGTGTGTCTCCACCGCCCGTGCCTCCTCGAACAGGTCGACCACCGCGTGGCTGTCACTGCCCACGCTGAGCGTGACCCCGGCGGCCGCCAGCGGGCCGGCCGGGCCGATCCCGTCGGCCAGGTCCCGCTCGGTGGTCGGGCAGAGGCAGACCCCGGCCCGCGCGCCGGCCAGCAGCGTCACGTCGGTATCGGTCAGGTGGGTGGCGTGCACCGCGGTGGTGTCCGGGCCGAGCACCCCGGCGTCGGCCAGCAGCGCCGTCGGGGTCCGGCCGTACCGGGCCAGACAGGCCGTGTTCTCCATCGGCTGCTCCGACAGGTGTACGTGCAGCGGGGCACCCCGCTGCACCGCCGCCCCGGCGACGACCGGCAGCTCGGCGGCGGGTACCGCCCGTACCGAGTGGACCGCCGCGCCGGCCCGGACGTGGTCGCCGGTGGGCCGCCACCCGGCGGACCGGTCCGCCCAGTCGGCCGCGTCGGCGTCGCCGAACCGGCGCTGCACCCCGGTCAGCGGTGCCCCGTCCACCCCAGCGGTCAGGTAGCAGGTGTCCAGCAGGGTGATCCGCAGCCCGGCGTCGGTGGCGGCCTGCGCGAGCGCGTCGGACATGACGTTGGGCTCGGCGTAGCGCCGGCCCTGTGGATCGTGGTGCAGGTAGTGGAACTCGCCGACGCAGGTCACCCCGGCGAGCGCCGCCTCGGCGTACACCGCGCGGGCCAGCGCCAGGTAGCTGTCCGGGTCGAGGCGCCCGGCGACCGCGTACATCCGCTCCCGCCAGGTCCAGAAGCTGCCCCGGTCGTCGTGAATCTGTCCGCGCAGCGCCCGGTGGAAGGCGTGCGAGTGGGTGTCGGCCAGGCCGGGCAGGGTCACCCCGGCGAGCCTCGGCACGCCCGGCGGCGCCGCCACCCCGGCTGTGACCGCGGTGAACCGGCCCGCCTCGGCCTCGATCAGCACCCCGGCCGCCGGGGCCGGCCCGCCCAGCCAGGCGTGTTCGGCGTACCAGCTCATCCGGGCCGCCCCGGTTGCCGGCACCTTCGTCCGGGCCGCCCGATCCGCCGGCCGCTTCATTCGCCGGCCAGGTCGGCCAGCGCGGCGGCGAGGGCCCGCACCCCGGCGGCGCAGTCGTCGTCGGTGGCGTGCTCGTCCGGGGCGTGCGACACCCCGGTGGGATTCCGCACGAAGATCATCGCCGTCGGCACGTGTCCGGCCAGGACGCCGGCGTCGTGCCCGGCGGCGGTCGGCAGCACCGGCACCGCAGCGGTCCGCCGCGCACCCACCGCCGTGGCGATCCGGTCGGTCAGGTCCGGGTCGAAGGCGACCGGCGGGCTGTCCGACTCGCGGACCACCGCCACCGACGTACCGTCCGCCTGTGCCCGGGCCGCCGCGTCGGCCCCGACCGCCTCGACCAGTGTGGCCAGTGCGGTGGTGTCGGCGGCCCGCGCGTCCAGCCAGGCGTGCACCTGGGCCGGGACCGCGTTGGTGGCGTTGGGCCGCACCGAGATCCGGCCGATGGTGGCGTGCGCGCCCAGCAGGCGGGCCTGCGCCTCGGCGGCGAGTACGGTGTGCGCGCAGGTCAGCATCGGGTTCCGGCGGTCGACCATCCGGGTGGTCCCGGCGTGGTCGCCGGCCCCGGTGAACTCCAGCCGCCACCGCCCGTGCGGCCAGATCATGCTGGCTACCCCGACCGGGGCACCGAGGTCGACCAACGCCCGGCCCTGCTCAACGTGCAACTCGACAAAGACCCCGATCCTGGCCAACCGGTGCGGGTCCGGCCCGGCCCCAGCCGGGTCGGTGCCGCCCGCCCGCATCGCCTCGGCCAGCGTCACTCCGTCGGAGTCGGTCAGCGCCAGCGCGTGCGCCGCCGACACGCCGCCGGTGAGCAGCCGCGACCCGAGGCAGGCCAGGCCGAACCGGGCCCCCTCCTCCTCGACGAACGCGGCGACGGTCACCGGCCGCGCCGGGGTGAACCCACGGTCCCGCAGCTCGTCGACGGCGAGCAGCGCCGACACGATGCCGAGCGGTCCGTCGTAGCCGCCGCCGTGCGGCACCGAGTCGAAGTGACTACCGGTGACCACCGCCGGGGCGGCCGGATCCACGCCGGACGGTACCCAGTCGGCCCACAGGTTGCCGTTGCCGTCGGCCTGCACCGCAAGCCCGCGCCGGACCGCCTCGGCGGTGAACCACTCCCGGCAGGTCAACTCCGCCGTTGACCAGGCATAGCGCAGGTAGCCGCCGGTCGCCGGATCACGCCCGACGCCGGCCAGCTCCGCCCACATCGCCCGGAACCGCTCGGCCAGCGGGTCAGCGGTGGTCACCGGGGCCGGGCCGGTCATCTGCGGCCCATCGGCACCGGCAGGTCGTGCGCGGCGGCGACCTGACCGGCCAGCTGGTATCCGGCGTCGACGTGGCGCAGCACCCCGGTCGCCGGGTCGTTGCGCAGCACCCGTTCGATCTTCTGCCGGGCCAGCGCCGATCCGTCGGCGACGCAGACCTGACCGGAGTGCAGCGACCGGCCGATGCCGACCCCGCCGCCGTGGTGGATGCTCACCCAGGACGCGCCGCTGGCCGCGTTGACCAGGGCGTTGAGCAGCGGCCAGTCGGCGATCGCGTCCGAGCCGTCGGCCATCGCCTCGGTTTCCCGGTACGGCGACGCCACCGACCCGCAGTCCAGATGGTCCCGACCGATCACCACCGGGGCGGCCAGCTCCCCGGCGGCGACCATTTCGTTGAACCGCGCCCCGGCGAGTTCCCGTTCGCCGTACCCGAGCCAGCAGATCCGGGCCGGCAGCCCCTGGAACGCGACCCGTTCGCCGGCCAGCCGGATCCAGCGGGCCAGCGCCTCGTTGTCGCCGAACAGGTCGAGGATCGCCCGGTCGGTGGCGGCGATGTCGGCCGGATCGCCGGACAGCGCCGCCCACCGGAACGGGCCCTTGCCGGCGCAGAACAACGGCCGGATGTACGCCGGCACGAAACCGGGGAAGTCGAACGCCCGGTCGTAGCCACCGAGCCGGGCCTCGTCGCGGATCGAGTTGCCGTAGTCGAACACCTCCGCGCCGGCGTCTGCGAAGCCGACCATCGCGGCGACGTGCCGGGCCATCGACTCCCTGGCCCGCTGCGTGTACTCCTGCGGTGCCCGGCCGGCGTACGCCGCCGCGTCGGCCAGCTCGACCCCTACCGGCAGGTAGCTCAGCGGGTCGTGCGCGCTGGTCTGGTCGGTGACGATGTCGATTTCGACGCCGTCGGCGAGCAGCTGCGGCAAGACGGTCGCCGCGTTGCCGACCACGCCGACCGACAGCGCCCGCCGGTCCCGCCGGGCCGCCTGCGTCGCCGCGACCGCCTCGGCCAGCGAGCTGACGACGGTGTCCAGGTAGCCGGTGGCGACCCGGCGGGCGAGTCGCTGCGGGTCGACGTCGACGATCAGGCACACCCCGCCGTTCATGGTGACGGCGAGCGGCTGCGCGCCGCCCATCCCGCCGCAGCCGGCGGTCAGGGTCAGCGTGCCGGCCAGCGACGCGGCGCCGACCCGGTCGATCCAGGCCGGCGGCGCGGTCGGGTCGGCCCCGCCGGGTTCGCTTCGGTCAGCCGCCGGTTCCGCCGTCCGGCCCGCCGCCAGTTTGGCGGCGACCGCCGCGAACGTCTCGTAGGTGCCCTGCAGGATGCCCTGGGTGCCGATGTAGATCCACGAGCCGGCCGTCATCTGCCCGTACATGGTCAGGCCGAGCTGTTCCAGCCGGCGGAACTCCGGCCAGGTCGCCCAGTCGCCGACCAGGTTCGAGTTGGCCAGCAGCACCCGGGGCGCCCACTCGTGGGTGCGCAGCACGCCGACTGGCCGGCCCGACTGGACCAGCATCGTCTCGTCGTCGGCCAGCTCGGTCAGCGTCGCCACCAGCGCGTGGTAGGACGGCCAGTCCCGGGCCGCCCGGCCGGTGCCGCCGTACACCACCAGGTCGTCGGGGCGTTCGGCGACGTCCGGGTCGAGGTTGTTCATCAGCATCCGCAGCGCGGCCTCCTGCGGCCACCCCTTGGCGGTACGGGTGGCGCCGCGCGCCGCGCGGATCAGCTCAGCCATGTCGCGGTCCCTTCCGGGTAGTCAGCCGATGAAGACGTTGCGCTGGGCGGCGGAGCGCTCGAACTGCTCCAGCCGCCGCTGTGCCTCACCCGGTGCCGCGTCGCAGATCGCCTGCAACAGCACCATCGCCAACGCCATCGGCGCGGCGTGCAGGTCGAACACCAGCTGGTCGCCGACCGGGGCGGGCAGCACCAGGTCGGAGTGTTCGGCGGCCGGGCTCAGCAGGGAGTCGGTGATCAGCACCACGGCCAGGCCGACGGCGCGCGCCTCGACCAGCGCGTCGACGGCCTCCCGGGGGTAGCGGGGCAGCACGATGGCCAGCAACGCGGTCGCGCCGGCCTCCCGGGTCTGCTCCAGGCGCTCCGGAAGCAGGCTGCCGCCGCTGGCCAGCACCCGCACGTCCGGGCGGACCTTGGCGGCGAAGAACCCGAAGTAGGTGGCGAGTGGCGCGGCGGCCCGCAGCCCCAGTACCGGCAGCGGGGTGCTGCCGGCCAGCAGGGTGCCGGCGGCGGTGAGCCGGTCCCGATCACCCAGCTGGTCGGCGAGCGTGCTCAGCTGCCGGGCCTCGGCGCGGACCGCGCGCTGCATCTCGTTGTCGGCGGCGTAGGTCCGCCGCCCGCCGCGCCGGGACTCGCCGCGCGGTGCCGGCAGGCCGGCCGGGCCGCCGGACTGGCCGGTGCCAGCCGGATTGACGGCGAACTCCCGTAGCCGGCGGCGCAGCGCCGGGTAGCCGTCGTAGCCGAGCGCCATCGCGAACCGGGTGACCGACGGCTGGCTGACCCGGGCCAGCTCGGCGACCTCGGCGGCGGACAGGAACGCGGCGGAGCCGGCGTGCTGCACCAGGCTGTGTGCGATCCGTCGTTGGGTGGGGGTGAGCCGGACACCGGTGAACAGGTCGAGCACCCGTTCGGCCGAAGCGGCCGGGACGGCCTCGCTGTCATTCACCCTGACACTGTATGCAATATTTCATTCAGTCGGCAACGGTGGCCGCGTCGGCACCACTGGTGGCTGTGGTAGAACCAGCGCGTGGAACGCTTACCGCCGCATCGCAACCCGGTCCGTACCCGGCCGCCGTCGTGACCGGCGTGCGAGTCGCCGCCCTCCACACGTACCCGGTCAAGGGGTGTCGCCGCCTCGACCACGACGATGCCCAGGTCGAGCCCTGGGGCCTGGCCGGGGACCGACGCTGGATGATCATCGACCCGGACGGAGTCGGCATCACCCAGCGGGAGGCTCCGGCCCTGGTCCACATCCGCCCCCAGCCCGTCGCCGGTGGACTCACCCTGCACACCGCCGGCCGACACCGGACGTCCCCCCACCGGTCGCGCCCACGCTGGATGTCTGCACGCCGGTCGCCGGCCCGCCGGTGCAGGTCCGCGTCTTCCGGGCCAAGGCCGCGGTGCCGGCCCGGCTCGCCGAAGCCACCGCACACGCCTGGATCAGTGCGGTCATCGGCCGACCGGCCCGACTGGCCTGGCTGGCCGACCCGACGGTACGGGCGGTCAACCCCGACCACGGCCGTCCCGGTGACACGGTCAGCTTCGCCGACGGCTACCCGGTGCTGCTGACCAACGCGGCCTCCCTCGACGAGGTCAACGACTGGCTCGTCGAGTCGGGCGACCCGGCCGCGCCGTTGCCGATGCACAGGTTTCGCCCCAACGTGGTGATCAGTGGCGCGCCGGCCTGGGCCGAGGACGGCTGGCTGGGGCGTCGGATCCGGATCGGCGACGTCACCTTCCGGGTGGCCAAGACCTGCGCCCGCTGCGTCGTGACCACCACCGACCAGGACACCGGCGAACGCGGCCAACAGCCGCTGCGGATCCTCGCCCGACATCCCCGTGGGCCGAAGGGTGTCCTGTTCGGGATGAACATCATTCCGGACAGCACCGGGCGGATCACCGTCGGCGACAACGTGGTGGTTGCGGCCGGTCCCTACTCTTAGGTCTCACTTAGGACCGTTGCCCGGGTACGTCGCAGTACGGCAGCATCACTGGACGTGACCGACGACGGACCCGCCTCCCATGCCGGCCGGACCCGCTGGCTGGCCGGCGGTGCGGCCGCAGCCGGGGCCGGCCTGCTCGGCCTGCTGCTGGCCGCCCAGGTCGGCGCCAGCCCGGCCTGCGCGGCACCACCCGTCGGCGGCGGCATCCATCAGGGCAAGGCCACCTTCTACGACACGCAGGGGCAGGGCGGCAACTGTTCGTTCGACAGTGCGCCGGCAGACCGGATGTACGTCGCGCTCGGCCCGGACGAGTACGCCGACGCCGCCGCGTGCGGCGGGCACCTCGACGTCACCGGTCCACGTGGCACCGTCCGCGTCGTCATCATGGACCAGTGCCCGGAGTGCGCCGTCGGTCACCTCGACCTGTCCCGGGAGGCGTTCGCCCGGATCGCCGACCCGGTGCGGGGCATCGTCGACCTCAGCTACCGGGCGGTGGTCGACCCGCCGACCGGGCCGCTCGCGGTGCGGGTCAAACAGGGCGCGTCGCAGTGGTGGTTCGCGGTGCGGGTCACCGACCACGGCAACCCGCTCGCGACCGTCGAGGCCCGAATCGGATCGGAGTGGCGCGGACTTGTTCGGCACGACTACAACTACTGGCTCGCCGACGACGGGCTCGGCCCCGGCCCGTACTCCCTGCGGGTCACCGACGTGTACGGCAATCGGGCGACCGTGCCGGGGGTCCAGTTGGCCCCGGGGCGGACCCAGCAGACGGACGTGCGCCTGTACGGCAGCGGATCGGGTTCCAGCTCCGGCTCCCGGTCGTCCGGGTCGTCCTCGGCCGCCGGCGGCTCCGGCGCCGACCGCGCCGGTGACCGGCCGCCGGCGGCCCAGACCACGTCGACCGCCGAACCACCGTCGCCAGGTCCAACGTCCACCGGGTCGGCCTCGCCGGGTCCGTCGCCAACCGCCGGTGCAGCGGGTCTCGACGCGGCCGCCAGCCCGTCGACGGTGCCGGCTGCAGCTCCTGCCGACCCGCCGTCAGTCTGCGGCTGACCGATCGTCGGTTTGCGGCTGACCGACCCAGTCTGCGGCTGGCCAGTTCGCCGGTGCGCCGCTCAGCTCCCGCCACATGATGATCTCGTCCCGGTCGTCGCCGTCAGCCACCCGCAGCGCGCTTGGCAGCCGACCTACCTCCCGGTAGCCGCACCGCTGGTAGAACGCCGGCAACCCGTGCCCGTCGCGGATGGTGACCTGCAGCGCGGACAGACCCATCGACCGGCCGACCCGCTCCGCCTCGGCCATCAGGGCCAGCCCGTAGCCGCGCCCCTGCCGGTCCGGTGCGACCACCACCCGCTTGAGCACCCGCCAGTGCTCCTTGAGGTCGAACCGGTTGCTGGTGATGAAGACGAACGCGGCCAGCCCGGCATCGTCGTGGCCGACGAGCAGCCGGTCGACGCCGGCGGCGACCCCGGCGAACGCCGCATCGGCGGTCGGGCGCACGTCGGCGACGGTCACCGGGGCGACGAACCCGACCGCGCCGCCGGCGTTGGTCGCGTCCGCCCAGAGCGCGATGATCCGCTCGCGCAGCTCGTCGACGAGCTGCGGATCAAGAACGAAGCCCAGCCGTACGGAGATCGGGGGAATCATCGCGGTGTGTCGACTCCGGGTGAACCTGGGTGTCAGGTGCTGGGTAGGGCCGGCGGGACTTGAACCCACACTGGTGCGATCCTAAGTCGCATGCCTCTGCCAATTGGGCTACGGCCCCGAGCGCTTCTAGGTTACGTGCCGAGGACAGGCTAGCCGAATCCCGGTCGGCCGGAGCCGGGGCCGGCGGCGCTGTTGCGTCAGTCGAGGCCGAGGTCGCGGCGGAGCTTGGCGACGTGGCCGGTGGCCTTGACGTTGTACAGCGCCCTGGTGATCCGCCCGTCGGCGTCGATCACGAAGGTCGACCGGATCACCCCGGTGACCGTCCTGCCGTACAGCTGCTTCTCGCCGTAGGCGCCGTACGCGGT
The DNA here is from genome assembly GCF_048060275.1 of Micromonospora sp. LOL_015. NCBI lineage: Bacteria > Bacillati > Actinomycetota > Actinomycetes > Micromonosporales > Micromonosporaceae > Micromonospora > Micromonospora sp. LOL_015. The sequence continues at coordinate 39,178 of NZ_JBHMIO010000018.1, read as the reverse complement.
GAGCACGGTCTTGTCCGGGTCGGACACCAGCGGGAAGGTGAGCCCGTCGCGCTCGCGGAACTTGGCGAGTTTCTCCGGTTTGTCAGGAGAGATGCCGACCACCTCGTAGCCGGCGGCCTGCAGTCCGGCGAGCGAGTCGCGGAAATCACACGCCTGCTTCGTGCAGCCCGGGGTCATCGCCGAGGGGTACGCGTACAGCACCACGTGGCGCCCGCGTAGCTCCTTGAGGGACAACTGGTCGCCACTGTCGGTCGGCAGGGTGAACTCCGGGGCGGGTTCGCCCGGCGCGAGGCGGACCGGCCCGCCGGTGGCAGCTGAGGTCATGGCCGGAGCCTACTCCGAGGCCGTCGGCCGGGTCGGACCGCCAACCGTGATTAGTTGCATGCCCTATGCAAGAGCAGCGGTAGCGAAATAGGCTGGCCACGCGGCCAACGGACTGCCCAGCCGGGAGGAACCAGGTGGACCCCCTCGCACTCCATATCCAGAACGGGGTGCTCAACGGCCCCGTAGCGATCAGCTACGCCGTGCTTGCCGCGGTGGCCTTCGGGTACTGCCTGGTCCGCGGCCGCCGGGACCTCGACGACCGGCTCGCCCCGATGGCCGGCCTGGTCGCCGCGTTCATCTTCGCCGTCCAGATGCTCAACTTCCCGGTGCTGCCCGGGGTCAGCGGCCACCTGCTCGGCGGCGCGCTGGCCGCGCTGCTGGTCGGCCCGTGGGTCGGCGCGCTCTGCGTGTCGATCGTGCTGATCGTGCAGGCACTGCTGTTCGCCGACGGTGGGGTCACCGCGATCGGCCCGAACGTCACCAACATGGCGCTGGTCGGCACCGCCGCCGCGTACGGGCTGATCTTCGTCCTGCTGCGCGTGCTGCCACGCACGCCGACCGGGCTGGCGGTCACCGCCTTCGTCGCGTCGGTGGTCAGCGTGGTCGCCGCCGCGTTGAGCTTCGTGCTGCAGTACGCCATCGGCGGCACCACGCAGCTGCAGGAGTTCGGCCTCGGTCAGGTGCTGGCCCTGATGACCGGCACCCACGTCCTGATCGGCGTGGGTGAGGGGTTGATCGCCGCGGTCACCGTGCTGACCGTCGCCCGGACCCGCCCGGACCTGGTGTACGCCCTGCGCGGACTGCGCCGCCCGGCCATGCCGAGCCCGCCGGCCGCTCCCACCGCCGCCCAGCCCGCGTCCACCGGAGGTGCCGGATGAAGCGCAACACCGGTTTCGTCCTGGCTGGTCTGTTCGTCTCGCTGCTGCTGGCCGGCGTGGTCAGCAACTTCGCCTCCGGCTCGCCCGACGGGCTGGACTCGGCGTCGACCCAGGGCTGCGAACTCGACGGCGAGGAGATCGTCGGCGGGGCCTGCATGGGCTCCGGCGCGCAGGACCACGAGCTGGCCGACAGCCCGTTCGCCGACTACGGCCTGACCGCCGTGGACAACGGTTTCGTCGGTACGGCGGTCGCCGGCGCGGTCGGGGTGCTACTCACCTTCGCGGTCGCCGGTGGGCTGTTCTGGCTGACCCGCAGCCGCCGGCCGGCAGCCGGGACACCGGCCGCCGAGGCAGCGGCCATCGAGGCGCCGGCCGGCGGACCGCAGAGCTGACCAGCGGTGGGAGCCGGGCACGCGCAGCTGCTGCACCTGGAGCGGGACAGCCCGGTGCACCGGCTCCCGCCGGAGACGAAGATCGCCGCGATGCTGGCGTTCACCCTGGTGGTGGTGGCCACCCCACGCGAGCGGCTGTGGGCCTTCGGCGGCTATCTGCTGCTGGTCGTGGCGGTCGCCGTCGTCGCCCGGGTGCCGGCGGCCTGGCTGGCCCGGCGGTCGCTGATCGAGGTCCCGTTCGTGGCCTTCGCGTTCGCGTTGCCGTTGCTGGCCGGCGGTGAACGGATCCCGGTCGCCGGTCTGAGCCTGTCCGTCGAGGGCCTCTACGGCGGCTGGAACATCCTGGCCAAGGCCACCCTCGGGGTGCTCGCGTCGCTGCTGCTGGCGGCCACCACCACCAGCCGCGAACTGCTGGTCGGGCTGGACCGGCTGCGCTGCCCGTCGATCGTCACCCAGATCGCCACGTTCATGCTGCGCTACGTCGACGTGCTGGTCGACGAGGCCCGGCGGATGCGAATCGCCCGGATCTCCCGGGGCGACGACCCCCGTTTCCTCTGGCAGGTACGCGGGTTCGCCGCCGGCGTCGGCGCGTTGTTCCTGCGGGCGTTCGAGCGCGGCGAGCGGGTGTACCTGGCGATGATCTCCCGCGGTTACACCGGTCGGATGCCGGTGGCCTGGCAGGCCACCGGCGGTGCCACGGCCGGCCAGTGGATGCTGGCCGCGTCGGTACCGGTGACGGCCGCTACCATCGCCGCCGTGGCGGTGTTGTCGCGGTGAGCGATCCGGTCGACGCGGGCTCGACGCAGCCGGCCGGCGACGGCGGTCCGATGCCGTCTGCCGATTCGGTGCCGCCGTCGCTGCTGGTGCGCGATTTGCGGTTCAGCTACCCGGACGGGCATCCGGCGCTGCACGGGGTGGACCTGACCGTGCCCGCCGGGGCCCGGGTCGCGTTGCTGGGGCCCAACGGTGCCGGCAAGACCACGCTGGTGCTGCACCTCAACGGCGTACTTCGGGGCGGGTCCGGTCAGGTCGAGGTCGGTGGGCTGCCGGTGGACCAACGGCGGGCGACCCTGGCCGAGGTACGCCGCCGGGTCGGCATCGTCTTCCAGGATCCGGACGACCAGCTGTTCCTGTCGACGGTCGCCGAGGACGTGGCGTTCGGCCCGGCGAACCTGGGGCTGCGCGGTGCCGAGCTGGCGGCGCGGGTCGACGAGGCGCTCGACGCCGTCGGGATGGCGCAGCACCGGGACCGGTCCCCACAGCACCTGTCCTTCGGCCAGCGGCGGCGGGTGGCGGTGGCGACGGTGCTGTCGATGCGTCCGGAGATCCTGGTGCTGGACGAGCCGTCGTCGAACCTCGACCCGGCGGCCCGTCGAGAGCTGGCCGAGGTCCTGCACCGGCTGCCGGTGACGATCCTGATGGTCACCCACGACCTGCCGTACGCGTTGGAGCTGTGTGACCGGTCGGTGATCCTGGACGGCGGCCGGGTGGTGGCGGACGGTCCGACCACAGCATTGCTCGCCGACGCGGAGCTGCTGGCCCGGCACCGGCTGGAGCTACCGTTCGGCTTCGATCCGCTGCTCGCCGCGCGCCAGCTCGCCTCCGTCCGGGCCGACACCCTCCGGGCCGTCGCCGACGGCTCGACCGACGCTGTCCGGACCGGTGACGGGCTCCGCGCGCAGGCGTAGCACCGCGCCGACCGCCACGGCGGCCCCGCTGACCAGGACGGCGGCGACCGCGATCCGCGGCCACCAGGCCGGTCCGGGCACCGGGGCGATCGCCCGGGTGAACACGGCGGCGTTGGCGGCTCCGGCGAAGAGCGCCAGGCAGGCGCCGGTCAGGGCGAGGGCCAACTCGGCACCGGGCCGGCGGCGTGCCGCGTACCCGGCGGCAGCCAGCGCGGCCAGCCCGGTCAGCAACGCCCAGACCGGCCCGTCGAGCAGCACGCCGAGCAGGCCGAGCGGCCCACCCGTGCCGGATTCGACGGCGCGGGCCATCACATAGCCGACGGCGGTCGCGCCGCCGACGGCCAGCCCGCCGGCGGAGACCAGCTGTGCGGTCCACCGGCCGCGCCGGGCGGTGGTCACCAGAGCGACCGCCAGCAGTACGGTGCCGAGCAGCGTGCCGCCCCACCAGCGCAGCGGGTCGGGCGGCGGGATCCAGTCCAGCGTGCCGCGCAGCTCGACCGGGGTGACGCCGTCGCGCAGCGGCACCACCCAGTCGCGTACCCGGTGCACCTGGTCGGGTGCGGCCCGCACCGCCTCCGGCGGGGCGGCGTCCAGCCAGTAGGTTCGTTGGTCGTGCCAGCGGACCAGCGGTCGGTCGGCGATCCGTCGCCAGTCCGGGGGTGCGGCCGGGTCGGCGTCGGCAGGCACCGGGGTGTCGCCGGACAGGGTCTCGTTCTGGTAGGCGGTGGGGGAGCGCCGGTTCTGGTAGACCCCGTCCGGTCGGATCTCCAGGTACGGCTCCCCGGCGTAGCCGAGCACCTCGATCGGTCGGCCGCTGTGGTTGGTCAGCTCGAGTCGGGCGCCGGCCTCGACGACCCGTACGGTGAGCCCGTCGACGGCAGGCACGGTGCCGGTCACCGCCACCCGGTAGTCGGTGGCCGCGGGGGCGTCCGCGCCGTGCGCGGCGGCCGGTGCCGCGGCACCGGTGAGCAGCACCGCCGCCACGCCGGCGAACACCGCCAGCCGACCGACCAGTCGCGGGCCAGCCGGCTGCCGGGTGAACCGTGCGTCAGCTGGCCGTCGGGTGACCCGCACGTCAGCCGGCCGCGTCCACCGCGGCAGTGACGGCTTGGGCGCTCGATGCGACGGTCGCGCCGTCGACCATCACGGTCGGGGTGCCGCTGACCCCGGCCCGGCCGGCCTGCTCGGTGACGTGGGCCGGCCAGCCGGCGTAGGTGTCGTCCCGGACGCACTGGCCGAAGCTGCCGGTGTCCAGCCCGACCTCACCGCCGATGGCGATCAGCTGCTCCTCGCTGAGCCCGGGGCCGCCCTCGGCCGGCTGCTGCTCATAGAGCGCGGCGGCGTACTCCTCGAACTTGCCGCCGGCCGCCGCGCAGCCGGACGCCGCCGACGCCCGCGTCGAGTACGCGTCGTCGCTGAGCCGGTCGAGGATCGCGACGGGGTGGAACACGAGCGTGATCCTGCCATCCTCGACGAGCTGGTCCAGGGTCGGGCCGACCTGCTGTTCGAACTGCCGGCAGGCGGGGCACAGGAAGTCGGCGTAGAGGTCGACGGTGACCGGGCCGTCCCCGATCGGGATGCCGGAGTCGTCGGCGACCGCACCGGGCGGCGCGGTGTACTCGCCGCCGCGCTGGGTCTGGTAGACGGCCCAGCCGATCATGCCGGCGAGGACCAGCGCCACCACGGCCGCCACCGACGTCCAGAGGGCGCGCTGGCGCCGCCGCTCCCGGGCCAGCTGCTCGCGGACCACCCGGGCCGCCTTCTTCTGCTCCACTCGCCGGCTCATCGCCGTCACCCGCCGATCTACCTGAAAGATGACTATCTGTTGCTGTTTACCCACGAATCTGTCGACAGTGCCGTGCGCGGCCACCAGACCAAAAACCCGGCGAGCGCCAGGAAGGCAAGGTCGCGGGCGATTTCCGGGCCGTAGGCAGGGGTCTGCCCGGCGGCCAGTTCACCGCCGACGCCGAAGCAGCCGCAGTCGATCCGCAGCCCGCGCACCCACGCGGAGGTGATGCCGGCGATGAAGACGACCAGCAGGCCGGCTGAGACGACCGCGCAGAGCCGGGTGGCCAGCCCGATCAGCAGCAGCACCCCGAGCGCCAGTTCGACGAAGGGCAGCGCGGCGCCGATCACCATCGCCAGGTCGTACGGAAAGACCTGGTAGGCGTTGACCGCCCGGCCGGACCCGGCCAGGTCGGTGACCTTCGACCCGCCGGCGAACAACCAGACGGCGGCCAGCCCGAGGCGGACAGCGGCACCGACCCAGGGTTGTACCCTCATGTCTGTTAGTCGCTGCGCACCCGGTGCCGAGTTCCACGGCGACGCGCCAACAAACCGCAAAATCCGATGTCGTACGTCACATCGGGCATCGCTGGAACTTCGACCTCCGACCAGCCGACCAACCACCAATGAGGGGAGGCCGGGTCGCGCGGACCCAGGTGGACCGGCGAGCATATTCCCCATGACTGCCGCAACGAATAGATGGACGTCGCGCATCGCGGCTATCGCCGGCCTGCTGCTGGCGGCGCTGCCCGTGGTCCTGCTACCCGCCGCCGCGCCGGCCAGCGCGCACGCCGTCCTGGTCAGCACCAGCCCGGTGACCGACTCGGTGCTGCCGAACGCCCCGGCCGAAGTGGTGCTGACCTTCTCCGAATCGGTGCGGCAGGTCCCCGACCGGGTACGGGTGATCGCCCCGGACGGGCAGCGGGTCGACCAGGGCGAGCCGGTCTTCGACGGCGCGGTGGTCACCGTCGGCGTCGAACAGCAGACGTCGCGCGGCACCTACCTGGTCAGCTACCGGGTGATCTCCGCCGACGGACACCCGGTCAGCGGCGGCTTCACCTACTCGGTCGGCGCGCCGTCGGCGGTGCCCACCGACGACGGCGGCGCCGACACCGATCCGCTGGTCAGCGGGCTGCTCCAGGCGGCCAAGTTCGTCGGGTACGCCGGACTGCTGCTGATCGTCGGCCCGGTGCTGGTGCTGAGCATGCTCTGGCCGCGCCGGCTGGCCCGTGGCGGGCCGGGCCGCCTGACCTGGGCCGGGCTGGGACTCGTCGCGGCGGCCACCCTGGCCACCATCTGGCTGCAGGCCCCGTACGTCACCGGCGGCGGGATCGGCGACGCCGACGGCGCGGCGCTACGCGACGTCCTCGGCAGCGGGATCGGCGCCGCGTTGCTGGTCCGGCTCGGGGTGCTGGCCGCCACGGCGGTGCTGCTGCGGCCGTTCCTGGCCGGCTCGGAAGGCCGCAGTGACCAGATCCTGCTCGGCGTCCTGGCCGTCATCGGGGTGTTCACCTGGCCACTGGCCGGTCACCCGAGCGCCTCGCCGGTGCCGGCCGTCTCCGTCGTCATCGACGCCGTACACCTCAGCTCGATGGCGGTCTGGCTCGGCGGTCTGGCGATGCTCACGGTGTTCCTGCTCCGGCAGGCCGAGGAGCGGGAACTCGCCGCGATCCTGCCGATCTGGTCGCGCTGGGCGGCGTTGGCGGTCTGTGCCCTGCTGCTGGCCGGTACGGTGCAGGCGCTGATCGAGGTGGGCACGCTCGAGGCGCTGTTCGGCACCACGTACGGCCGGTTGCTGCTGGCCAAGATCGGCCTGTTCGGGCTGGTCCTCGCGGTGGCGGCGTACTCGCGGCAGCTGGTGCGCAATCGCAGCGCCGCCGGCCGTCCCGGCCGGATGCGGCAGGCGGTCGTCGCCGAACTGGCCGTCACCGCCGTGGTGCTGGCGGTCACCGCGGTGCTGGTGCAGACCACGCCGGCCCGGACCGCCATCGGCGAGGACCTGCGGGCCGGCAACGGCTACTTTTCCACCACGCTGAACAGTGACATCTACTCGCTGCAGGTGGAGGTGGACCCGGCCCGGCGGGGCAACAACTCGGTCCACCTGTACGCCTACACCGAGGAGAACCGGCCGCAGCCGGTGATCGAGTGGCAGGCCACGGCGGCGTTGCCGGCCAGCGGGGTCGAGCCGATCGAGATCCCGCTGCTGCCGCTGACCGACAACCATGCCACCGGTGAGATCAGCCTGCCGGCTGCGGGAGACTGGGAGCTGCGGATCACCGTCCGGATCTCCGACATCGATCAGGCGACCGTGACCACCACGGTGGAGATCAACTAGAAAGGGCTACTTCATGCTCCGTCACCGACGCACACCGGCCCGCGCCGCGGCGCTTACCGGTGCGGCCGTCCTCGTCGGCGTCCTCGGCCTGGCCACCCCAGCGGCCGCGCACATCACGGTGTACCCGTCGCAGGCCACCGTCGGCGACTACGCCCGCCTCGACTTCCAGGTGCCGAACGAGAGCGACGAACACAGCACGACCAAGGTCGAAGTGGTGATGCCGGAGGACACGCCGATTGCCTCGGTGTCGCTGGCCCGGGTGCCCGGCTGGACCGTCGAGGTGCAGACAGCGCCGGTCGATCCGCCGCTGGAGGTTCACGGTGCCCAGGTGACTGAGGCGGTGTCCCGGGTCGTGTGGACCGCCGAGACCCCGGAAGCCAGCGTGCAGCCGGGCGAGTTCCTGGACCTTCCGATCCGGATGGGTCCGCTGCCGGAGGCCGATCAACTGGTCTTCAAGTCGCTGCAGACCTACTCCGACGGCACCGTGGTGCGTTGGATCGAAGTGCCGGTGCCCGGCGAGGAGGAGCCGGCCACCCCGGCCAGCGTGCTCACGTTGACCCCGGCTGATGAGGACAGCCCGGCCGTCGGCGGTGGTCAGGAACAGGTCGACGACCAGGCGCCGGCCGACGACACCGCCACCGGCGAAAGCGACACCGGCGGCAACGGTGCCGCGCTCGGGGTGGGGATCGCCGGGTTGCTCGCCGGCCTCGGCGGGTTGGCACTCGGCGGGCTGGCGTTCGCCCGGACCCGCCGCCCGACGCCAGCTGCGGCAACTGCCCCAGCGGCCGCTACCCGCCCGGAGCCGACGTCGGGTAGCGGCGGATCGGCAGACTGACCAGCAGCAGCGCAACCGCCAGCACGTACAGGTTGCGCAACACGAAGGTGGCCGGATCGTCGGTCGGCACCTTCGCGTGCCCCCAGTCGATCAGTGACACGACACCGACGACCAGCGCTGCGAAGATGGCCGCCGCCAACGCCACCAACGCCGCCGGTCCGGCGGCCCGGACTCCGCTCCGGGCCGCCGCCGGCTGCGGCCCGGCGGCGACCAGCGGGCGGTCCGGCAGCGCCGCGTCGAGGAGCACGATCAGCGCCGGGACGAACCAGTAGACGTGGTGCGGCCAGGTGATCGGTGCGATCAGCGCGGCCACCAGGCCGGTCAGGGTCAGCCCGGCCAGCTCGTCGCCGGCCCGTACCGCGCGGGCCGCGCGCCACAGCCCGTAGCCGGCGGCGACGGCCACCAGCACCAGCCAGACCAGCCGGTCCGGCTCGGCCGGAGCGGCCAGCCGGGCGAGTAGCCCTTGCAGCGACTGGTTGCCGGTGTAGTCGCTGCGCCCCACCCGGTCGGTGCTCCACAGCTCGGTGAGCCAGAACCGCCACGACTCCGTCGGGGCGACCGCTGCGGCGAGCCCGGTGGCGGCCGCCGCCGCCAGGCAGGACACCCCCGCCGCCCGCCACCGCCGGGTGACCAGCAGGTAGACGATGAAGATCCCCGGGAACAGCTTGATCGCCGTCGCCAGGCCGACGCCGACGCCGGCCCATCGGGACCGCTTCGGTACGGCGAACAGCAGGTCGGCCAGGATCAGCACGACCAGCAGCATGTTGATCTGCCCGAGGAAGATCGTCTCCCGGGTCGGCTCGATCAGCACCACCAGCGGTACCGCCAGACCGGCCAGCCACCAGCGCGGCAGGCCGCGCCGGCGGGCGATCGGCGTGACCAGCCAGACCGTGGTGACCACCACCGCCAGCAGCGTGCCGACGGTGAACACAGCGGCGGCGGTCCCGGCGCCCACCGCCGCGAACGGGCGCAGCAGCAGCGCGGTGAACGGGGGATAGGTGAAGTAGAGCTGGCCCTGCACCACGTCGGGCTGAACGTAGTCGTAGAGCGGGTTGCCGTCGGCCCACCAGCGCATCGCGCTGAGGTAGATCTTCAGGTCGTAGAAGTCGTGCCGGTTGCCGTACCAGAGAAGGGCGGCGACCACGGCGGCGCTGAGCGCGACGACGACGGTGACCCGGCGCGGCGTGCGGGATCTGTCGTCAACGGGACGCGGCGCGGAGCCGCCCGGGAGGGTGTCGGCGGGCACGCCCGCGAGCCTAGCGGGGACCGCCGCCGGTGACCTGGCCGGCCGCTGGACGGTGCCGCGTAGGCTGTCCGCGTGGCGGATCTTCTTGTCTGGATCGACTGTGAGATGACCGGGCTCGACCTCGGCAGGGACGCGTTGATAGAGGTGGCCGCGTTGGTCACCGACTCGGACCTCAACGTGCTCGGTGACGGCGTCGACCTGGTGATCCATGCCGACGAGGAGACGCTGGCCGGGATGCCGGACGTGGTGCGGGAGATGCACGCCAAGTCCGGGCTGACCGAGGAGGTGCGGCGCTCGGCGGTCACCCTCGCCGAGGCGCAGGACCGGGTGCTGGAGTACGTGACCAGCTTCGTACAGGAGCCGAGGACCGCGCCGCTGTGCGGCAACTCGATCGCCACCGACCGGGGGTTCATCGCCCGCGACATGCCGCGACTCGACTCCTACCTGCATTACCGCATGATCGACGTCTCGTCGATCAAGGAGTTGTGCCGCCGGTGGTACCCCCGGGTCTATTTCGGGCAGCCGGCCAAGGGGCTGTCGCACCGGGCGCTGGCCGACATCCGGGAGAGCATCCGGGAGCTGGAGTACTACCGGCGGTCGATCTTCGTGCCGTTGCCCGGCCCGGACGTCGACGCGGCCAAGGCGATCGCCGCCGGCCTCTGACCGTCGCCGAACGACCGGCCGGTGGGCGGCGGCCGGGGGCCGGCCCGGCGGAACCCGCTCGACGTGATGCCCGCCGGTAGGGCTATCATTGGTCGGCACCCCACGCGGCAGTCCGCCGGGTGTGGTTCTTGGTGGCTGTAGCTCAGCAGGTAGAGCACCGGGTTGTGGTCCCGGGTGTCGAGGGTTCAAGTCCCTTCAGTCACCCCATACCGAAGCGCCCGGCCAGGATCAGATCCTGGCCGGGCGCTTTTGCTCGGTACCCGTTCCCGGGCGGGGACGGGTCAGGCCGGCGGGTCCGAGCTGGTCCCGGACCCGCCGGCGGCACCGCCCGGCGTCGACTCCGACTCGGTCGACTCGGTCGATCCGGGCTCGTACGGCAGGGCGCTGCCTTCGACGAGCTCGTCCCAGCTGAGGTTCCACACCGTCCAACCGTTGCCGTTGGCGAGCTGAACCTCGGTGCCCTTGACCGTGACCGGGTCACCGACCCTGGTCTGGTTGAACAGCCACTTGGCGTTGTCCGTCGACATGTTGACGCAGCCGTGTGACACGTTGCGTACCCCCTGGTCGGCCACCGACCACGGGGCGGCGTGGATGAACTCGCCACCCCAGGTCAGCCGCTGGGCGTACTCGATGTCCGTCCGGTAGCCCTCCTCCGGACCCAGCTCCTCGTACGTGTCGAAGACGGTCTCCTTCAGCTTCTCCATGACGATCATGGTGCCGCTGGAGGAGGGCGTCTTCGGCTTGCCGAGACTGACCGGGATCTCCTTGATCGTCTCGCCGTCCTTGGTGACCACCATCGTCTTGCTGGCGTTGTCCACTGTCATCACCAGCGCCGCGCCGACCTCGGCGTCCACGGCCAGGTCGTTGCGGCCGTACCAGCCGTCGCCCATCGGCAGGCCACCGGTCTGCGCCTTGTAGAACAGCTGGGTGCCGGCCTGCCAGAACTCGCGTGGCCGGAACTGGACCTCGGTAGGGCTCACCCAGTACCAGATGCCCTCCTGGGCGGGCTCGGTCTCGACGCTCAGCCGTCGCTGCACGTCGTCGCGGTAGTCCTGCGGGATCTCCCGGCTGAACCGCAGAATCAGTGGCATCGCGACGCCGACCACGTTGCCGTCGCCCAGGAAGCTGGACACCCGTACCTGGTTGCCCGGCTGGGCCATGGTCCGGAAGTTGTGGCTGGTCACGGTGGTCTCGCCGTCGTCGCCGGTCACCGTCACCGTCGCGGTGTACGCGGCGTCGTACTCCAACTGCCCGTTCGGCAGGAAGAAGGTGCCGTCGGCGTCGACCTCGCCCGGCACCGGGTTGCCGTCGGCGTCGGTCAACTCCACCGTGGTCTGCGCCGCCTCGGTGGTGGTGAACGTGATCGCCGTCGACGCGGGCACGTCGGTGGCGTCGGCGGCCGGCTCGGTGATCGTCGCTCGGGCCTGCGGGCTCGGGTCGGCTTCCGTACCGCCCTGCCAGGTGGGGGCGTCGCCGGCGCCGGTGCAGGCACCGGTGAGCGCGAGCGCGGCGGCGAGCGCGACGGCCGTGACAACCCGCGGTATGGGCGGTCGCGCCCGCCCGGTGCGCGGCTCTACCTGAAAGCAGCTGACTCGCATGATCCCCTCACGAAGTTCGGTCCCCGAATCCCATCGTCCATCAAAGACGCATTGGGGCAACTCCCGGGTTCGTGCCCCAACGTACGCAACAACGACACGGCTGACCGATATTCCCCGGATCGTCCGGTCCGCTCGGTCAGCCGTGTCTCATTCGTCCGTAGTTGGCAGTTATTCAGATGTCAAACTGTGCCCGCCTGACGTGGACCGGAAACGCATCGATCGTCATCCGGACGTCGCTGTCGGTACCGGCGCCGGCGTCGTCGGTGCCGGCGAACCAGCCCCTGCCGGCTGTAGATCGGCCGGCACTGGCAACGCACTACCTTTGACGAACTCGTCCCAGGTGAGGTTCCAGGCGGTCCAGCCGTTGCCGTCCGTCAGCTCCCGCTCGGTGCCCTTGACCGTGATCGGATCACCGACCTTGGTCTGGTTGAACAGCCACTCGGCGTTGGCCATCGACAAGTTGACACAACCGTGTGACACGTTGCGTACCCCCTGGTCGCCGACCGACCACGGGGCGGCGTGGATGAACTCGCCACCCCAGGTGATCCGCTGGGCGAACGAGATGTCCGTCCGGTAGCCCTCCTCCGGGCCCAACTCGGCGAAAGTGTCGAAAACGGTTTGTTCCTGCTTGTCCATCACCACCATGGTGCCGCTCGACGACGGCGTACTCGGCTTGCCGAGACTGACCGGCATCTGCTTGACCAGCTTGTCGTCCTTGAACATCGACAGCTGCTTGGTGGCGTTGTCGACCTCCACGGTCACCTTCTCGCCGATTTTCGCGGTGGCGCCCCGGTCCATGTCTCCGTACCGGCCGTCACCGGTCGGGTGACCGTCCAGCGCGATCCGAGTGGTCAACGTCGTGCCAGCCTGCCAAAAATCCGGAGCCCGGTAGAACGCCTGGGTACCGTTGGACACCCAGTACCAGGTGCCCGGCTGCGGCGGGTCGGTCTTGACGAACATCCGCTTCTGTACGCTGGCCCGCTCCTGCTCGGGGATGCCGGGGGAGAACTCGACCACCACTGGCATTGCCACCCCGTACGTCCGTCCGTCGAACAGGTAGAGGCCGGTGCCGGTCTGCGACCCGGATCTACCCATCGTGGTGAACGACGTGGTCTTGGTCTCCTCCTCCCCGGTGCTGCTGGTCGCGACGACAGTCGCCGTATACTTCTTCTGATTCTTGAGTGGTTTGTCCGGCACCCAGGCGGTGCCGTCCTCCCGCATACTGCCGCTGACCTCGCCGCCACCGTCCTCGACGAGGCTCACCGAGGTGACCTCCCCGCCGCTGACCGTGGTGCCGATCTCCGTGCTGATCGGCAGGTTCTTCGCGTCCGCCTTCGGCGCGATGGCGAACTCGAACGGCTCCGGCGAGGGTGTCGGACTCGCCGTGGCCACCTGGCCACTGACGAACCGTGGCGTTTTGCCCGATCCACACCCTGCCAGTGCCGCCGGTGCGATGACTGCCAGTGTCACCGCGACCGACCAACCCCTCCTGACCTTGTGCATGCCAGTCCCCGTTCCTTGTTCCGTCCCTGCCGACATCGTGCATCACCCGCCATGCCCTTCGTGCCTGATCCGGAAGGGTGCCAGATCCGCGCACGTGGGCAGGTCCGCCGGACAGACGGCTCGTTGCCGGCAACTGGTTGGAAGCTGGACGGCCGGACATGCTAGGGTTGCCCGCGTTGTCAGCGAGCGCCGCTAGCTCAACTGGCAGAGCAGCGGACTCTTAATCCGCGGGTTGTAGGTTCGAGTCCTACGCGGCGTACCAGACACCAAGGCCCCGACCAGGCGATTACCGCCCGGTCGGGGCCTTTGTCGTACGCCGTACAGGTGGCCGGGTGCTCGCCGGGCGCTCGGGAGCCGCTGGACCGGCCGGCCGCTGGCGGGACAGGTGTCGCCCCGCTGGGACGCCCATTGGCCACAGCACGATCCTCGGCTGGATTACTAGATGCGCACGGTCGGGTCAGGTGATGGCGATAGCGGCTGTCAGGGCCGGCAGGTCGTAGGGAACGATGAGCGCTAGCGGCCTTTCGGCCGTTCGTCCGCCCTGAGTGACGATCAAGACTGTGACGTGCTGGTCCACATCTGGTCTGCGACTGAGCCTGTCAATTGCCTCTGCTGCGGTGATGGTGCGTGGAACCTGGGCGGCGCGGTCGTGCTCTTCGGCGAACTGCATCATTTCGCGGACGGTCTGCTCTTCCGCGAGGCCCGTGTTTCGAACGAACGAATCGGCGAGCCACCGTCCGATCGCGTTGGTAGTCAATATCCCGATATAACCGCTTTGGTCGTAGACGGGCAGCTGGGAGTAGTTGAACCGCCGCACGTGGTCCAGCGCGACGCCGATCAGGTCCTCTGGATGGACTTGGCAGACTTCGCGGTGATCGAGCACGCTGAGGGCCGATGGCGGGGAGCTGATCTGGGTCCAAAGATTTCTAATCTCCGCCACGACGGCGTCGATCGGTTCGGCGATAGGGCGCCCCTCGTAGTAACAACTGTGACAAATCGCGTTGCGTAGCGACGCGAATGCGAGCAGGGCATTGAGGTGCGGGCGCGGTATCCTTTCCGTTCCGCGAACCTGTGGGCGAGCTGTCGCGCCGCCACCGGCGTCCCCGCCGACACCGGGTTCGCGACCAAACCCCGGCTCGCCACCGACCTGCTCGTCGAGACACTCGACGCCGGCGTACCGGTGCGGTGGTGCACCGCCGACGCCGTCTACGGACGGGACCGGCGGCTACGCGACACCTGCGAGACCCGGGGCATCGGCTACAGCCTCGGCGTGCCGTGCTCGTTCCGGATCACCCTGCCCGGCTGGCGGACGAAGATCCGCGCCGACACCGCCGTCACCACCCTGACCACCGACACCGCCTGGCAGACCGTGTCCTGCGGGGCGGGCTCCAAAGGCGACCGCTGGTACGCGTGGGCGTGGATCGCCACCACCAGCCCCCGCCACCACCTGCTCGTACGCCGGAGCCTGACCGACCCCGACGACCTCGCGTACTTCTACTGCTGGACACCCGAACATCTCCCTGCGACCCTGCCAGCGCTGGTGAAGGTGACCGGCCGGCGGTGGACGATCGAGGAGGACCACGGGTCCTGGCGGGCTCAAGGAGTGATCCACGCGGTCGGCATGCGCGCACCACACCGATTCGCCGAGGAATGGGCCGCCGCCGACGGGCCGCAAGCGGCCCGAGACACGCCGCTGGCTGCACCTGTACGACCAGGTGCGCCCCGACGTGATCACCACCCGTTACAACCTCCTCAGCCCGCTCTACGCCGACCATGAGACCGACATCTTCCGCTTCGCCCGCCGCGACGGCCTGGGCGTCCTGATCAAGCAAGTCCTCGGGCAGGGCCTTCTGCCCCAAGCCGGGTCCGACCCTGACCAGCGGCAGTACAGCACTGGCGACCACCGCCGCGCCGACCCAACTTTCACGCCGGGCAACCGCCGTCAGCTCCACGCCCGCCTCGCGCCCCTGCGCCACCGATACGGACACAGCCCTGCCAACATGGCGCGGCTCTGCGTGCAGTACGCCCTGCACCACTCCCCTGATGCCGCGATCCTCGTCGGCTTCTGGAACGCTGAGCAGATCGACACCGTCCTCGCCGCCCTAGACCATCCACTCCACGCCGACGACATCACGCAGATCCGCGCCGTGCTCTGCGACAACCCGTACATCGACTGATAGGAACAACACCGTGCGCTACATCGAGGTCGAGAAGAAGTACCGCCTGGTCGATGCCGAGGTCCTCAGGGCCAGACTCACCGACATCGGCGCGAAACCCGCCGAGCCCACCCGACAGGTCGACGCCTACTACAACGCCCCGCACCGCGACTTTCTCGCTCCGACGGTGATCTCTGAGTGGCTGCGTATCCGCAACGAAGACCACGGAGCGTCGATCAACTTCAAGCGCTGGCACCCCGTTGATGCCATCGTCAAGACCCATGCCGACGAGTACGAGACCCGTGTCGGGGATGCCGAGGCCGTCCGCCTCCTGCTGGAATCTCTGGACTTCCAACCTCTCGTGACTGTCGACAAGACCCGCGAGGCGTGGACCCTGCCCGACGTGGAGATCGTCCTCGACCACGTGGTGGACGCTGGCGACTTCGTCGAGTTCGAGTTCAAGGGTGAGGCCGTGGACGTCGGCGACGCCACGCAGCGCCTGAACGCGTTCATCGCCTCCCTTGATATCGAACTGGGCCAACCGGTCAACAAGGGCTATCCACACATCCTTCTCGGCCGCGACCACTGACCGCCAGGACCTGCGGCGGCCACCCACGCCGAGCTCGCCGCCCACGCCTTCTTCTGATGAGCCGGCTCGGCGAACGCGCCGCCGCCCTCGCGACCAGCCGGGCTGCTCTTCCGGGGAGCTACACGGCCGACTCGTTGTGCCTGCGTACCAGCTCGGGCAGCTCGGCTAGCGAGTCGAGATGGAAGACGCAGCGGCCGCTGATGGTCTTGTCGTCGAGGATATGTGCCCAAGGTCCGCGTCGTACCAGGGCGGTCGCGAGCCCGGCCGCTTGTGCAGGTCGGATGTCGTTGTCCAGCCGGTCGCCGACGTACAGCACCTGGGCGGCGGGGCAGCCGGCCTGCACGACGATGCGATCGAAGAACGCGGCCGAGGGTTTCTCGACATTCCAGCCGTCCGAGGTGCCGATCACGTCGACCGCCAGGTCCAGCGCGCGCAGGATGGTCTCGGCCCGGGCGGTCTGGTTACCGGCTAGGCCGACCTGCACGCCCAGCTTCCGAAGAACGGCCAGGCAGGGCCGGGCATCGGGATACAGGTTCTCCTCGGAGAAATGCTCCGGCTGCCCGGCGTCGGCTCGGCGCTGCCGCTCCTCGGCAAGGTCGAACCCGGGCCGGAACACCTGGAACGTCTCCCGGTAGTCCAAACCACGGGCGATGACCGCCCCGAAGACGGCCGAGAAGGTGTGCCGCGGGACGCCGAGCCAGTCCGCCCAGGTCCCGTACTCACGGGACTCGTCGACGATGGTCTCGCCACGTCGAAGAACACGCTCGCGATCACCCGGCGATTGTGCCCGGCACGCCCAGCCAGAGCAACGTGCATCGCGAGTCGGACCAGCAATGCGGCGATAGGGTGCGGTACATGGGAGCCGGTGCTCGGCGGGCAAGTGATTGGACGATCCACGACGAGCGGGTCATCGACGACACGAGGCGTGCCGTGCTGAGCATCGCTGACGTCGAACTACCCGACGGCGTCCGGTTCGAGCAGTACGTACTCAGGTCGCCGTCCGCCGCGATGGTGATCGTCCTGGACGACGCCGACCGGGTGCTGATGATGTGGCGGCACCGGTTCATCATCGACCGGTGGGTCTGGGAGCTGCCGGGCGGCTACCTTGACCACGACGAGGACCCCGTCGTCTGTGCGGCGCGGGAGGTCGAGGAGGAGACCGGCTGGCGGCCCAGAAGCATGGAACCGCTGCTGGGATTCCAGCCTATGGTCGGCACCATCGATCAGCAGGACATCATCTACCTGTCACGAGGGGCCGACCCCACGGGCACCGTGCCTTGTTGTCGGCTGGTGGGCGACGATCACGGCGTCGGGGCGGTGAGCTATGACATGGCCAGACGAGACCAGGGCTTGGCGGCGCCGAGGGAACCCACACGGTTGTCTCAGCGCCGATTTGACGACAACGACGGTTCCCTCGACGGCCGGATCAACGTACGAACTGGAGTGGGCGGACCTGCGTTCAACTGCTCGGTCGACCATCCAGGTGACGGAGCTGCTCGGACAGCTCGGTAGCCACCTGCTCCGGTTCGGCCAGGCAACGCCACGCGGGCACTCGGCGGCCGGTGCCGTGGCGGGCGGCGACGTCGAGGCGGGCAAGGACCTTGCGCAGGGCGCGGCCGGACGGATCGCCGGCCGGGTCGTCGACGTAGACGGCGACTTGCCGACCGGCCTGGCGGATGACGATATCGGCGATCTGCCCGGCAACGGCGACGTCCCGTTGTACGGCGACCCCGGCCTCGAGCAGGGCACGGTGCAGCTGATCGGCGGGCCCTGGGACGGCGTCCGGCAGCGCCGCGGTCGACCTGTGGCCGAGGGCTACGGCGGTGAGCAGGCCCCGTTGGCCCGACCACCACGACCGGTCGCCGACGACGACGAGCTGGGATCGGGCCCGGGTGATGGCGACGTTCCACAGGTTCGTCTGGTGGGCGAGCCAGTCCCGGGTGCGGTCACCGATGCCGTGGGCACCGACCGGTGAGACGACCATGATGTCGCGTTCGCTGCCCTGGAACCGGTGGATGGTCGCGCAGAGCAGGTTCTCGGACAGGCCGGCGGCCTGGAGCGCGGACTTCAGGCCGCGCTGCTGCGCGGCGAGCGGTGTGACCACTCCGATGGATGCCTCCGGGAAGGCCGCGCGAAGTTCGGCCACCTCGGTCACCACCGCCGCGATCTCGACGTCGTTGCGTCCGGACCCGGTTGGTCCGTAGCTGTACGTACCCGGCACGTCGCGCCACCGTACGGCCGGTTCGGCGGGCGCGGTCAGGCGGGCCGGATCGGTCAGCACGGTGAGCCGGCCCTGGTACACCTCCTGGTTCGGGGCGTCGACGATGTCCGGGTGGCAGCGGTAGTGCTCGTCGAGCAGATAGGCCGTGCCAGCCGCTGCGGCGAACGCGTCGTACGCCGAATGGCGTGCGTAGCGCAGCCGTCGGGTGTTCAACCATCCGGTGCCGAGCCCGGCCTTGATCTGCTCGGCGAGATCATCGGTCTCGGCAAGCTCGACGACGGGTGGCAACTGCCGGGGATCGCCGATGATCAGTGCCCGTTTGGCGCGGAACAGCATGGGCAGGATCGCCGGCACGGTGCACTGCGCGGCCTCGTCGATCACGACGAGGTCGTACATCGCCGGCTCCCGCCGCATCCATCGCACGGACAGCGCCGTGACGGCCCAGCCCGGCAGCACCCGAAGTAGCTCCGGGAAGTAGGCCCAGCTGTCCGGCCTGGCCTTGGCCATCTCGTCGGCCCGGTTCTGCAGCAGTCGGGCCCCGGACGTCACCCGCTGGGCGATCTGGGCGCGCAGTAGTTCGACGCTGCGCCGAGGCCGCTCGACGCCGATGAGTTCGGTCAACCGCCGCCACGACGTCTCGGCAGCGGGCAGCGCGTCGGCCTGTCGCCGACAGTCCCGCCACCGCAGCTCGATGACGGCACGTTCACCGAGGGCTCGGATCGCATCCTGGTCGCCGGCGCCGTGCCGACGCATCCGCCAGCGGTACCACCAGCCGAGCCACCGGCTGGTCAGCGCACGGTCAGTGAGCCGGTACAGCCGCGCGAGCGCCGCGTCGTCGTCCGGCAGCCCGGCCGCTGCGGCATCGCGGCCGGCCCGGTGCTCGTGGCGCGGCCCCGGTCGGCGCTCGGCCGCGAGGTCGGCCAGGTCGCGTTCGAGTAGCCGCTGATCGTCCAGGCTCTGCCGCAGGCCGTTGATCTCGTCGGCGATCAGGCGGAGTTCGTACAGCGGTGTCCGATCGTCGGGCGCCTGGTGGCTCTCGGCCGACGGGTACGCGGCGATCAGGTCGGCGATGTGCTTCGGCTCCTGCAGCCGGTGCTCCTTGTTCCCGGTGCGCAGCACCAGCCCGGGACCGAGCAGCTCGCCGACCCGGTCGAACACCGCGTCCACCGCCTGGTTGCTGGTGGAACCGATCAGCACACTCTGGCCGGCGGCGGTGGCGGTGGCGAGCAGCGCGGTGACCAGTTGACTCTTGCCGGTCCCCGGTGGACCCTGCGCGACGGTCAACGGCTGCGACATCGCGGCGCGGATGATCTCCTCCTGCGCCTCGTTGGCCGGAGCCAGCGCGACGGTCGCCATCGACACCGGAGCCTCCTCGCCCGGGCCCGCCGCGAGGGTTGCCAACGCCGTCCGGTCGATGAGCCGGGGATTCTTGATCATGCCCTGGAGGTCGACGACGAGCTGCTGCTGTGGCGAGGCCGTGGCGTCGACGGAGTAGAGCAGTGCGGCGTTCTGCACCCGGTCCAGTGGCCCGGGACGCGGTGGGCCGACCAGCGCAGTCGGGTCGAGGTCCGCCACCGGAGTCAGACCGAACGTCTTCATCAGCAGGTCGACGGTGGCGGTGAGGGCCGCCGGGTCACCGGGTACGAAGACCTGTCCGACCCGTTGCAGCAGTTCGTCGGACTCCACGTCGGACAGCTGCAGCAGGTCGAGCAGCGCCGGGCCGGGTCGTGGCGGGAAGGAGGCGTGCACGACCTCGTCGGTGCCCACCGTGACGTCGCAGATCAGCAGCGGCGTCCACCGTACCGGCCGCTGCCTGGCGGGTCGGACCGCGACGACCGGATAGCCGTACTGCAGCTCCTTGCCGTCGTTGCGGGCCCGGACGGCCAGCGCGGATGCCCGGCCGGTCAACCGGACCGGCGAGGCCGCCGTGAACACGGCCTCGGCACCGGCCGGTGCCGGGGCGTATGTGCTGACCGCTCGCGGGTCGATGAAGGACCGCAGGGCGGCCGAGCGCTCCATGCAGTTGACGTAGTAGGTGATCAGGCGGCGCCACTGGTCGGCGTCGAACGGCGCGTCGTCGGCAGGGGTCGCCGGGCTGCTGTCAGCCTGCGCCCCGGCGGCCGCCGAGTCCGGCGTCGCGACCAGCCGGATGGGTTCGGTCACCCCCTCGCTCGACTCGACCGGTGAGTGCTGCCGCTGTCGGGCCATCTCGGTCATCGCGTAGCGGGAGAGGTCATTGGTGGTGACCCAGCCGTCGGCGGACCCGTCGGCCGCGCCACGCAGCCCGTCGAGCAGCACTGCGGTGAACACCGACGGCCGATCGGGCCCCTGCGCCTTTGCCGCCTTCATATGGGTGCTGGAGGTCAGGACGAAGGTGCCTCGTTCGCGCTTGCCCCGGCGAGGTTCCTCCCGTACGCCGCCCCGGAACCGGTGCCGTGCGGTGAAGGCTCCGGAGAAGCAACAGTCGAGCAGGACGACCTTCTGACTGGCCTTGGTGCTGTTCAGCAGATGCCGCAGGGAGCCGTCGACATCGAAGGCGGTGGCGTGCAGCTGCCCGGCGTGGGAATCCGTGGCGGTGAGAAACAGCGACTCCCGGTCCTCGTGCAGCACGCCGTGTCCGGAGTAGTACAGCAGGGCCAGGTCGTCTCTGCCGCACCGGCCGTAGAACTCCTCAACGACCTGGCGTAGGTGTGCGACCGGCCGGTCCAGTTGGGCGTCGACGGTGTCGAAGCCGCCGCTGCCGTCGAGTAGCGTCTTGAGCTGGGAGACGTCCTGGCGTACCGAGGGCAGCGCCGGGAGTCGCCGATCGGCGTGGTAACTGGCTGTGCCGAGCAGCAGCGCGTGTCGGCCCATCAGCGGTGGCCCGCTTCGATCGCGGCCCGTACCGTCTCGATCAGTTCGGCGGTCTCTCCCCGCGTGGGCTGGTCGATTGTCAACTCGACGTCGCCGACGCGGAGCTGGACGCGGCGGCCGGTGTGGCGTTGCAGGAACGCCACGATCACATCGACCAGCGACTGTACGTATGAGGGGTCGACGCTGGTCAGTACGGTGACGGCTGCCAGAGCCAGCTCCGCGATGCCCTTGCTCGCTGGATCGGGGGCGAGCGGAATGCGCCGTACGTCCCCGACCTCACGAAGATCGTTTGCCAGCTCCTCGGTGAGCTGGTCGAGAACGAAATCGTCATCGCCGGTCAGCGGTGTGAAAGTGACCTCGACACGTACCTGCGACACGCAGCCTCCTCCTGTTTCGCGACGAGAAGGCTACGGAGTCGCCGATGCGGCCGGGTGCGTCTGTCGGCTATCCGATCGTACCGTCAACCGGTCGATGCCCGCCGTCGGTGATCTCATCGACCATCGTCGAATAACTGTTGGTTCAAGGACAGAAGCCTCGCCAGTCGGGAGATGACGATGAAGATTCACCTATGGGAATGCGTCCGAGTAGAGATCACCGGACACCCACCTCATCATCGGGAGGTTCCATGGACAACAAGGCGCGCCGGACGCTCGGTGTCCTCGTCGCGACGGCGGCGTTGGCGCTGGCTGCCGCGGCGACACCCGCTGCGGCCACACCCACCAGCACCGTCGACATGGTCACCCCGGTCTCCGACACGGGCGAAACCATCAACCCGGCGATCCTCGCCGAGCGGATCGACGAGACGATGGTTCAGGCCACCCGACCGGCGGTGCGGCGCGGCGCTGACGGGACGGACCGGGCGCCCGCCGCCCAGGTCGAAGGCAGGACCGAGCCGGGCGAGATCGGCATCAGCAGCATCATCGGTACGGACAACCGTTACCAGACGACCCCGGCGGACTGGTGGCCGGCGAGCTCCACGGTCCACATCACCCGTACCTCCGGTGGGGTCACCCGGGGGCACTGCACCGGTTGGATGATCGGTGCCGACACGCTGATCACCGCCGGCCACTGCGTCTATCCCCGAAACGGCACTGCGTGGTACCCGCGCAACGAGTTCACCGTCTGGCCGGGACGCGACGGCGGTTCCACGCCGTACGGCTCGTGCAGCGTTGCCAGCCTGCACTCGGTCGCGGGCTGGGTGAACAGTTTCACCAACGGTTACGACTACGGTGCGATGAAGCTCAACTGTACGGTCGGCAACAGCACCGGGACCTTCGGGTTCATGTGGACCTCCGCCAGCCAGAATGGCACGTCGACCTACAACCGGGGCTACAGCGGGGACAAGTCCTTCGGCACCCAGTGGGCCAGCTCCGACCAGATCCGGGTGACCCAGTCCACCGAGCTGTTCTACCATCACGACACGGTCGGCGGTAACAGCGGCGGACCCGTCTACACGTATTCCGTGACCGACTGCGGCCCCTGCGCCGTGGCGGTACACGCGCATGGCCTGCACGGCAGCGGGGCGCCGAACAACAACCACAACAGCGGACCGCGGATCACCGAGCCCGTGTTCAACAACTTCATCTACTGGCGCGACCTGTAGTACGACGCATGACGGCCCTGTCCGGTGACCGCGCAACCCGGTCGCCGGGCGGGGGTCGGCGCGGCGGCGACGCCAGCAGCTCGCCACAGGTTCTTGGTACTCTGTGTGATCGAACAATGGCGTGATGCGAAGACTGGCCGCGAAACGAGGACTGGCCATGAAACCAGTACGACGTTCACTTCTGTCGGTGCTGTTCGTCAGCTTGCTGATGGCGGGCTGTGCGACTGAATCGTCGCCTTCGTCCGGACCGTCGGTCCCCAACAGTCCGGACACCCCCGTCTCCGACCAGCGGGACGTGCCATCGGGGTCGCCGGGTACGGTAGCTGGTCGCGGCACGGCGATCATCGAGGTACGGAACCCGGCGGGTGAACCGCTGCCGGTGATCCCGGTGGAGGTCCGTACGGTCGACTGGCCGATGCCCGCAGGACTGTCCGAGGACATCGCCCGGATGACTGACGCGCGTGGCGAGTACATCTGGACCGATCTGCCACCGGGGGAGTACGAGTTCACCGTACGGGTTCCGGGCGAGGACGTCGCCGCGGCCCGGCGGGTGACCGTGGCGGCGGACGAGACCAGCCGGGTGCCGATGACCCTCGGCTGATCAGCATCCGGTCCGGCCCGACGTCGGCCGTGGCGCGGTCGTGGGTCAACCGTGGCGCAGCTCGCGCCGGGACAGACCGAAGCTGAACGCGGCCAGCAGCGTCGCCCCGCAGGCCAGGAAGACCGCCGTACTGCCGTACCGGTCGACCACCAGGCCGAGCACCACGCCGGCGGAGAACAGCCCACCGACCAGCGAGCCGGCGGTGAACGCGGCCAGTAGTCCACCCAGCCCGCCCGCGCCGGCCGCCAGCTCGCCGTTGCTGAGCGACCGCAGCCCGATCCGGACCATACCGCCGACGGTCAGGTTGGCGGCGGCGGTCACCAGCAGCACGGTACGCAGCAGCACCGACCCACGCAGCAGCCGCCAGAACCCGACCGGCGGCGCGTCCGACGGCGGGGCCGCGCGAGCGCAGCGGCGCGAAACTGAGCTTCGGCAGGGCCAGCCGAGCCGTCGTCGCGGCCGCCGCAGTCTCAGTCGTCGAATCAGGCGCCGAGTTGCTGGTCCAGATGTAGTGGATCGCGCCGTCCGGGGCGACGGTCAGGTCGAGGATGGTGCCGGGTGGAGTGGCGACGGTAATCTGCTCACCGGTTTCGGGGTCGGCCAGCAGCAGCCGGCTGCGCCCGGTTTGGTCGTGCTGGACGAGGATCCGCCCGTCGTCGCCGTACCAGTGGGCAGTGATCTCCGACTCGAATGACAGGCCCTGGGACAGTTCGATGCCGCGGTCGCGCCGCCAAATGCCGATCTGGTACCGGTCCGGTGTCTCGACGGCGTCGGCCCGGGCGGCGAGCGCGATGGTGTTCCGTCGGCGGCCAGGTCGACCAGGGCGGTGTAGCCGGCACTGACCGCCACCAGGTGACCTGGTCCGCCCGGTTCTCCCACTTAGCAGCGGGTCTGCCGGCCGGTGCCGACGCAGACGGCGGCGCGGCGGCCGGTGGCGTCGAAGGCGATGCTGTGCTGCCGGCCGGGCGGCAGTCCGGTCAGTGCCAGCGGCGGCGGGCCGGCCGTGGCCCGGTCTGCCGTGCCCTGGCCGATTGCCGTCTGACCGGGGTCGACCGGCTGGCGGCGCCAGACACCGCCTCCGGTCCGGTCCGGTCCGGACCTCCAGAAAGTGCCGGCCGTCCGGCTCGATGTCGCGGGCGGACACCCCGTCCGGTACGGCGGTGCGGACCTGACGTCGGCCCGCGCGGATGTCCCAGGCCGGCACCTGGGTCAGACCACCGTCGTCGTGCAACTTTACGGCCCGGCTGGGCTGGCGAGCGGCGAAGGCAGGTACGTGTGGCCCGGGTGCCGAGAGGGCCGCTGCACTGTCCGGCGATGCGCCGGGATGATTGGATGGCGTCGAGGATCAGCCTGGCGAGGTCAGCCCCGGTCGGAGATCTGCTGCACGGCCCAGCCGTTGCCGTCCGGATCGGTGAAGAAGAAGAAACCGACGTTGTCCAGCGGGTCGGGGACCGGCTGCGGGTTCTCGCCGAGGATCTGGATGTCACTGACCGCGACGCCGCGTCCGCTGAGCTCGGCGTGCGCGGCCTTGAGATCGGCGACGATGAGCTGCAGGCCGCGGAGCGAACCGGGCGGCATATCCGGGACGG
This sequence comes from Micromonospora sp. LOL_015, assembly GCF_048060275.1. Taxonomy (NCBI): domain Bacteria; kingdom Bacillati; phylum Actinomycetota; class Actinomycetes; order Micromonosporales; family Micromonosporaceae; genus Micromonospora; species Micromonospora sp. LOL_015. The sequence goes on along the minus strand of NZ_JBHMIO010000018.1, from coordinate 14,319 downwards.
CACCCTTGCCGATCACCACGGAGCAGCCCGACCCGGGCGGAGTCAGTTGGATGATCCGTACCTCGTCGTTGATCTTCGTGTCGTGATCGACGGTGAAGCCGAGCTGTCCGGCGTAGAAGTCCTTGGCCCGGTCCAGGTCGGTAACCGGGACCACGACCACCTCGAGCGTCCAGTTCATGGGTCACCTTCCGGTCGACGGTGCGGCGGTGCTGCCCCGGACGACGAGAGTAGTGCCGATCTCCACCCGGTGTCGCGGCAACACGCCACCGTTGGCCAGCGCGAGTACCATCCCGGCGGCGGTCGACGCCATCTCGGTCAGCGGCTGGCGCACGGTGGTCAGCAGCGGGCAGCACCAGCGGGCGTTGTCGATGTCGTCGAAGCCGACCACACTCAGGTCGTCCGGGATGCGCAGGCCGAGCTGCCGGGCGGCGCTGTAGACGCCGAGCGCCTGTAGGTCGTTGCCGCAGAACACCGCCGTCGGTCGGTCGGGCCGGTCGAGCAGGTCACGCCCGTGTGTCTCACCGTCCTCGAAGAAGAACCGGCCGCTGCGGACCAGGTCGTCATCCAGCCGTACGCCAACCGCCGCCATCGCCGCCCGGCAGCCCTCCAGCCGCGCGCGGGCGCCGAGCATGTCGAGCGGGCCGCTGATTACGGCGATCCGGCGGTGCCCAAGGTCGAGCAGATGGCGGGTCGCGGTGATGCCGCCGTTCCAGTTGGTGGCGCCGACCGACGGGGTCGGGTGGGCCGGTTCGCCGACCGGGTCCAGGGCGACCAGGGGGATGGCGCTGGCGGCCAGTTGGGCGTGCTGCTCCGGAGTGAACGCGGAGTAGACGGCGATCACCCCGACCGGTCGGCGGGCCAGCAACTGCTCGGCCCAGGACCGGCCCGGTTCGGTGCGGCCCTGCACCTCGGTGAACCCGACGGCGAGTTCGTTGGTCCGGGCGACCAGCTCCACCCCACGCAGGATCTCGATCGCCAGGTGGCTCTCGAGTTGATAGAAGACGACCTCGATCCCGGCGGTCGGGGAGGCCGAGCCGGGCCGCTGGTAGCCGTGCTCGCGAACCAGTGCCTCGATTCGGCGGCGGGTCTCCAGGGCCACTCCGGATCGTCCGTTGAGCACCTTCGAGACGGTGGGTTTCGAGACGCCGGCCAGCGCGGCGATCGTCGCGACGGAGAGATCGCTACGGCGGCGTGCGCGTCGCTGACCTTCCGGCGGCCTGCCGGTCGCCGGTGGGTGGTCCGGTTGGGTGGGGGCGTGGTCCACGACCGATTCGCCAACCTTCCGCTTGATCTGGGGCATCGCCCGGCTCATGCTACGGAGCGTCAGGCGTTTTTATGCACGTGCGTCGATGTTAGTCCGACGTCGACCTTGAATCTCGAACCATTCATATCGATACTAGTAACTGTTTCGAGCCGGAGTGAAGCGGGAGCTTGGGCAGCCCCGCGTCGGATCCCCATCCTGCGTGCGTTCCGGAGGAACCACATGAGACTCATGGCCAAGATGCTGGCCGCCGCCGCAGCAACCGTCACCGCCGCGGCGGCCGCACTGACCTTCGCGGCACCCGCTTCGGCGGCCACCCTGACCGAGGTCACCAACTTCGGCACCAACCCCAGCAACCTGCGCATGTACCTGTACGTGCCGGACCGGGTCGCGCCCCGTCCGGCGATCCTGGTCGCGATGCACTACTGCACGGGCTCCGGACCCGGGTTCCACTCCGGCACCCAGTTCGCGTCTCTGGCCGACCGGTACGGCTACATCGTCATTTATCCGTCGGTGACCCGCAGCAGCAAGTGTTTCGACGTCTACTCTCCGCAGGCGTTGACTCGCGGCGGCGGGAGTGACCCGGTCGGCATCCGGTCGATGATCAGCTACGTGGAGCAGCGCTACAACACCGACCCGGACCGGATCTTCGCCACCGGAACGTCGTCCGGCGCGATGATGACCAACGTGATGCTCGGCGTCTACCCGGACGTCTTCGCCGCCGGCGCGTCCTTCGCTGGGGTGCCGTTCACCTGCTTCGCCACCACTGGCGGTTCCGAGTGGAACAGCCAGTGCTCCGGCGGGCAGATCATCCGTACCCCCCAGCAGTGGGGCGACGCCGTCCGCAACAGTCTGCCCGGCTACTCCGGACCGTGGCCACGGATGCAGATTTGGCACGGCACCAACGACGGGACGCTGCGCTACCCGAACTTCGCCGAGCAAATCAAGCAGTGGACCAACGTGCACGGGCTGAGTCAGACGCCGACCTACACCGACAGCCCGCAGGGCAACTACACCCGCACCCGGTACGGTAGCTCCGGCGGTATGGCGCCAGTCGAGGCGATCAGCATGCAGGGCACCGGCCACAGCATCCCGGTCGATGCCGCCCAGGTGATCCGCTTCTTCGGTCTGGACGGCACGGCGCCTCCGACGACGGCGCCTCCGACGACGGCGCCTCCGACGACGGCGCCTCCGACGACGGCGCCTCCGACCACGGCACCTCCGACGACTCCGCCGCCGCCGTCGGGCACCTGCCGGATCACCTACGGGGTGAACGCGTGGAACAACGGACTCGTCGCCTCGGTGACGATCGCCAACACCGGCAGCAGCGCGATCAACGGTTGGTCCCTGGCCTTCACCCTGCCCGCCGGGCAGACCATCACCTCTGGCTGGAACGCGACGTACTCGCCGACCAGCGGCGCGGTCACCGCCCGCAACCTGTCCTACAACGCAGGCATCCCGCCGAACGGCTCGCAGAGCATCGGCTTCCAGGCCACCCACACCGGCAACAACGGTAGCCCGACGTCGTTCACCCTGAACGGCACTCCCTGCGCCGTCGCCTGACACAGGCGGACGTCGCTGGTTGCGGGGCTACCGGTCCAGGATGACCGACCGCGACCAGCGACGTCCTACAGCGCTGGCCGCGGTCGGTCAGAGCCGGTGGCCGCCGTGGTCCGTGTCGTGTCGCGCCGATCCATGCGTCCTTGTCGTCGAGATCAGCTCAGTACCTGCCGGGATCCGAGATCCAGCCACGGCCCGGCCGTCGCGCCGGGTGCCTGGTTGCGGGTCCACCAGCGGGCCGTCCACAGGTGCCCGCCGTACGCCACCGTCTCACCGCCGGTGTAGATCCATGATGGTGTCCAGGCGCGAATGGTGCCGTCGAAGCCGCCAACCACGGCTCCGCTCTCGGCCCAGGCGCCGTACGGGTTCGTCCCGGGCACTTCGTTGCTGGTCCACCACTGAGCCACCCAGACCGATCCGGCGTAGGTGACCTCGTCGCCGGCGTTGTAGACCGTCGACGCGGACCAGTCCGACGGCGGCTCGAGCAGTGTGAATGCCACCTCGGTCACGTTCCCCGCCAGATCGAACACCCGTAGCGTGTTCGTGCCCACGACAGCGCCGTACCTGCCCGGCTCGACGCCGTCGAGCGACGTCCGTACGGCGTCGGCAAGGTCGGTGGTGACGCCGTTGACAACGACCTTGTCGAGCGTGCCCTCGTCGTACAGCGCGAAGCTGACCTGTCGGTAGCTGCCGTCCTCGCTCTCGGACCACGGCTCGATGGTGACCGTGGGGGGCGTCACATCGACGGCGAGGAGCCTGTGGATCTCGATGGTGTTTACCATCACCGATCCCGACGCCTCGTTGGCCATGTCGACGTTGACGGTGAGGAAGCCGTTCGTCACCGCGACTGTCGCGGACGCCCGGACCGGTTTGGTCCAGTCCTTGGACAGCTTGGTGGGCGGTAGTGCGGTCACTGCCTCGCTGGTTCCCTCGTTGAGGGTGACGGTCGCTTCGTATCCTTTGTCGACCTGCGCTGACCAGCCGGTAGCGATGGCGAGGTCGACGCGGTACCGGCCGTTGGCCAGCTCGAACTTGTACGGTACACCGACTCGCTGCGCCAGCGGTTGCGTCTGGTCCTTGGCGTAGCGGTAGGTCTGACCGACAGGTGTGCCGTCGGTGTATCCGAGGTTTTCCGCGGGCCAGGTGTAGGTGCCGGTGAGCAGGTTCGGGTAGGCCGCCGACGGTTTGGCGGTGTCCAGCACACCCCAGTTCCTTCCGGTGACCGGGTCAGGCCCGAAGAACTGGTCGGTGACGCTGTGGTGCGTGCCGAGCCGGGAGCCGGCGTTGACGGTCGCCGGGTCGATGTCGCCGGCGTCGACAAGGTAGGCGAGCTCACCGATTTCGAGCCACTGCGCCCAGACGGTCATGTCGCCAGCGACGATCGTGTCCGCGTCGACACCTGCACCGGCGCCGGTCCGGGCGGTGTTCCAGCCCACGAACTCGTATCCGTTGCGTACCGGTGGTGCCGGCAGGGCACCGAGGGCGGCCCCGATACTCGCGAAGATCCGGGCGTGCTCACCCCGACCGTCGTTGCTGTCGAAGACGACCGTCGCGTCGGTCGTCGGCACCCCGGGCGCGGCGACCAGGAGGCTTCGTACTCCGATGTCGTACCCGGTGCTCGCGGTGTTCTTCCCGGCGCCGACGATGCGGTAGGTGATTTCGTGCGTACCCGCGCTCAGGTGGACAGTGCCGTGCTCGTGGTCAACCAGTCGTGGCTGCGCCGAGTAGAGGTCCACTGGCGTGCCGGTCGACACACCGTCGACGTACGGCTGCACGAAGGCGCCGCTGCCGGTGGCGACGAAGTCGGTGCGCAGCCGGTACACGGCTGACTCGTCGACGTCGAACCGGTATGTCACCGTGTCTCCGCTTTCCATGGCGGTCTCCGCGCCGTCGCCGTCGCGGTAGCTGCTCGGCGTACCGCCGGTGTGTGCGGTGTAGGTCGTTCCCGCGAGCCTCGCCGTCGAGGTCTGGACCGTGCCGGTGCTGCGTACCTCGACCGGCTCGGCTCCCGATCCCGGCACCGCGCTGTAGCGCGTGGGGTCGGCGGCGGGCGGCGTGACGAGGATTCGGGCGGCGGTGCGACCGGGCAGGTCGAGGGAGAACGATGCCTCGCCCGCTGCGGCGGCGACGTTGCGGCGCAGCACCGGTACCGTGCCGTAGTTCGGCGTGGCCAGCGTCTCCTGGATCAGGTCCACCTGTACGTGCACCCGGCCACTGGCGACGAGTGCCGGTGGGAGGTTGCGCAGTGTGACCGGAATGGCCTTCGCCGTCTCTTCCCAGTTTCCCAGCAGGATCCAGGACTCGTTGACGGTCGAGTCGTCGTTGTAGGTTGCCAGCGCGTCAACCGACGTTTTGTCGAAGGTCGTTCCGATCTTACGACCGGTCATGTCCCAGTAGGTCTGGTACACGTACCAGATCCCGGTCGCCATCTTGCCGTGGTCGTCGAAGGTGGCCATCTCGCCGAGGAAGCTGCGCGAGTTGGGATTGTCGCCGGGCAGACCCCACGCGGACCGCAGTCCGAACTCCAGGCTGGTGCTCTCCGACGCGCGTTCGAGCTCGCCCAGGTACGAGACCGAGAGCCCGGGGTTGTAGTTGCCCTGGCTGCGACGTCCGGCCTCCGTCGTCGAGTATCCGGTGCCCTGGTACTCGGTGATGGCGATCGGCATGACCGGGATGTCGTTCTGCCGCATCCACTCGGTGATCTGGCGGGCGTGGTCCTCGATCGCGGTGCGGGTCCGTGTCAGCTCGTGCCAGGCCAGCACGTCGGGCAGGCAGTCGTGCTGCTTGCAGTAGGTCAGGAAGGCAGTGAGGTACGAGAACTCGAACGAGGCGAGCTCAGGTCCTTGGACCAGCTGGGTCGGGTCGAAGTCCTTGACGCCGTCGTAGCCGTTCTTGAACCCTCGGAAAAATGCGTTCTGGTTGCTCCACTGCAGGTCAGGCTCGTTCCAGAGCACCCAGGAGTAGACGTCGATGTCCTTCGCCGCCGCGTCGGCGAGCTCTCCGGCGATGTACTCCTTGTAGGCGGCGCCCCCGTCGATCTGCGCCAGGGCCTTCCAGTCGGTGTTGCCGCCGTACTCGCCGCGGGCCACCTTGCCCTTGAACCCGTAGTAGGTACCGATCATGAGCTTGGCGTCCGGGTTGATCGTCTGCAACCGGTCGCGGGTGGCGTCCTCGAACCACCCGGGGAGGTAGTCGTGGTAGACGCTCGTCCGTTTGGAGTAGTCCGTCCCGCGGATCGCGTTGATGTCGATGCCGTCGGTCAGCCACTGCGCGGGGCCCCGTTCGTCGAACGGGTGCAGGTTGCCGCCGCCGACGTGCCGCATCGCGCCGGCATCGACCTGGTAGTCGACGGTGACGGGGTAGCTCGGGTCGGCGGCGGCCGGCGATCCGGTCGCCGGGATGAGCCCGAGCGCGAGCGCGACCCCGGACAGGGCAGCCAGCGCCCGTTGTCTTCCTCTGGTCATGACCTCTCCCTGCATCTCCTGATGGCCTCTCCGAGATCGTCAGCGCACCGCTGGCGGGCGAGTGCTTCCGGTGATCGAGGCGGTACCGTGGGCAGCGAAAGCAAGGTCAGCCTCGGTTTCGCCGCCCGCCGGCAAGCAGTTGGGCCAGCCGGCGGCGACCCGCCGTCAGCGCACCGCTGCGGCTCTGCCGGAGTCGCGGTGCGGCTATCTTCGTGGGGCTACGGAACGTAGGTCTGTTAACAATGCCGACTCGACTGTGACTTGTGGCGGCAACCATAGTGATCGATCACCTTGGTGTCAACGCTGGCCGAGGTGCCGGCGAGGAAGGGAATACCTATCAATGGCGACAGAGCCCTCGGCGACGCCGGAGCGAAGCAGGAAGCCGGCGACCATCTTCGAGGTGGCCAAGGAGGCGGGGGTGTCGCACCAGACCGTCTCACGCTTCCTGCGTGGCAACGGTGGGCTGCGCCCGGCGACGGTCGAGAAGATCACCCGTGCGGTCGAGCTGCTCAACTACCGTCCGAACCGGGCGGCCAGGGCGATGCGGACCAGGCGAACCGACCGTATCGCGATCGTCATGCCGGACATCACCCCGTTGGTTCCCAACCGGCTGCTACAGGGTGCTGCGGGCGCTGCCCACGATGCCGGCTTCCACATCGACATCGTCAGCCTCGAGGGCTCTGCGGCGGACCGCGCGGCCCGGACCCGGGCACTGCTCCAGCCCGAGACGGTGGACGGGATTCTGTCGTTCGCGCCGTTGCAGGACAGCTTGGACGGTTCGGACGTCACGGAGTTCCCGGTGCCCATCGTGATCGTCGGGGAGTACGACGACAACATGCGGGGGCGCAGCCATTTGGCTGACGCGGCGCCCGTGACCGCCATCATCGGGTACCTCGCGGCCAACGGTCATCGTCGGTTCGTCCACGTCGCCGGATCGCCGTCGTGGGCCTCCGCCCGCAACCGGCGGGCGGCGTACGAGGCGACCGTCGAGCGGCTGGGCCTCGAATCGTGTGCCGTCGTCGACGGCGACTGGACCGTACGATCCGGTTACGAGACGGCCCGCACCGTGGTCGCGGGCTGCGGTGCGACAGCCGTGTTCGCAGCCAACGACCAGGTCGCGCTCGGCGTCATCCTCGGCCTGCAGAGCGTCGGCATCGATGTGCCGGGCCAGGTCAGCGTGTTCGGCTGGGACGACGAGGAAATCGGACGGTACTTCAGACCGAGCCTGTCGACGGTGGCGGTGGACCGGGAGCGGCATGGCCGGTTGGCGATGCAGCGGCTGCTGGCCCTGATGCGGGGTGAGCCCCTGAACGAGGCCTTCCCAGCCGACCTGCAGCGGCTGGTGCTCCGCGACTCGACCGGCCCGGCATCGGTTTGAGTCGACCCCTTGCATTCAAGGGTGATCGATCACTATGGTGCATCACACATCCGATTCGGCGAGGTTACGAGCAGCAGCACCCAGCGTCGCGTGCCTGCTGGCGCACCCAGGTCGTCGATCGACATGCGACAACTGCGGACCGCTGTCGACGAGGTGTCCGCGAGCGGGAGGAAGGGGTCGAACATGTGTAGAGCCTCCTGGCCGCGGTCAGCGTGGGTGGCGCGGTGAGCGTCGCCGAGCTGCAAGCGATCAGCCGTCGTGATCCCGGAGCCCGGCCGCCGCAGGCCGCGCGTGACACGCGGGTGGCCGCAGCGTTTCTTGCGCCCTGGCTCATCGGCCTGTTCGTCCTGACGCTGGGCCCGATGCTCGCGTCGTTGTATCTGGCCTTCACCAACTACAACCTGCTCCAGGATCCGAGCTTCATCGGGCTCGACAACTTTCAGCGGATGCTCACCGACGAGCGACTGCACCGTTCCCTGGGCGTCACGTTTCTCTACGTGGCCGTCAGCGTGCCGGCCCAACTGGCACTGGCGCTGCTGCTCGCACTGGTGCTGGATCGGGGGATGCGCGGACTGGCGTTCTACCGGTCCGCGTTCTACCTACCCTCGTTGCTGGGGTCCAGTGTGGCCATCGCTGTTCTTTGGCGGCTCATCTTCGGCGGTGATGGCCTGGTCAACGATCTGTTGGGCTTCCTCGGGGTCGAGAGCACAACGAGTTGGGTGGCGGACCCGGCGACCGCCCTGTGGACGCTCGTCGTCCTGCACGCATGGACCTTCGGATCGCCGATGGTCATCTTCCTGGCCGGACTGCGACAGATCCCCTGGGAGTACTACGAGGCGGCGCAAGTCGACGGCGCAGGTACGGTAAGCCGGTTTCGCCACATCACGGTGCCGCTACTAACACCCATCATCTTCTTCAACTTTGTGCTGGCGGTCATCAATGCGTTTCAGACATTCACGCAGGCATTCGTGGTGTCGGGAGGCACCGGAGGCCCGTCCGACTCGACGCTGTTCTACACGTTGTATCTCTACCAGGAGGGATTCGGTTCGTACCGAATGGGCTACGCCTCCGCGATGGCATGGCTTCTGGTCGTGATCATTGGAGCTCTCACGGCAGTCAACTTCTGGGCGGCAAGGCATTGGGTTCACTACGATGACTGACTCGATGACGCGGGAGCCGGCGCGGCTTCGGCCGCCGGTCACGAAGGCCGGGCCTGCGCGGCGGGCCGGCGCAGCAGGCGTTGTTCGAGGCGTACGACACGTCCTGTTGCTGGCCGTGGTGGCGGTTGCGCTCTACCCGGTGTTGTGGATGGTCGTCAGTTCTCTGCGGCCCGACGGCCACATCTTCGGAAATCCGTCGTTGGTGCTCGACACATTCGACTTCTCGAATTACCCCCGTGGCTGGAACGCGCTCGCGCAACCCTTCGGCTGGTATCTACTCAACTCGGGAATCATCGTTGCCGGTGCAATCATCGGAAACCTCATCAGCTGTTCGATGGCGGCCTACGCCTTCGCGCGCCTTCGGTTCCGGTTCCAGCGGCCCGCTTTTGCAATCATGCTTGTCACGATCATGCTGCCCATCCATGTCGTGATCGTCCCGCAGTACGTCCTCTTCGCCCAGTTGGACATGGTCAACAGCTTCTGGCCGCTGATCCTGCCAAAATTCCTTGCCGTCGACGCCTTCTTCACCTTCCTGATGGTCCAGTTCATCCGCGGACTGCCGCGGGAGCTCGACGACGCTGCTCGCATCGACGGAGCGGGTCATGCGACCATCTTCCTCAAGGTGCTGTTGCCATTGATGCGGCCGGCGTTGGCCACCACCGCCATCTTCACCTTCATCTGGACCTGGAACGACTTCTTCAGCCAGCTCGTCTACCTGACGGACCCCAGCCTGTACACGGTGCCGGTTGCGCTGCGGTCGTTCGTCGACGCACAGTCGGAATCATCCTTCGGTGCGCTGTTCGCGATGAGCGTGGTGTCGATCGTGCCGCTCGTCGTCGCTTTCGCGGTCGGTCAGCGGTATCTGATCCGCGGCATCGCAACCACTGGTGGCAAATAGACCAGCCTGTCCCTGTCCAGCTGCGTCGACAACTTCCATTCATCGGAACGGAGAGTAGAATGCGTATGTCATCTTTCCCGAGTCGGCTGGCGATTGCCGGCGCGCTCGTCGCGGTACTCGGAGTAGGCGCCTGTGGCACTGCGGACTCGTCCGGCGGGACTCAGGAGCTCAGCGACGGCGACGTCACATTGCGACTGACCTGGTGGGGCGCTGACGCGCGGCACGAGCGGACCCAGCAGGCAATCGAGGCGTTCCAGGAGCAGTATCCGAACATCGAGGTGATCGGGGAGTTCAGCGACTGGACCGGGTACTGGGACAAACTCGCGACGGCGACTGCCGGCGGTAACGCTCCGGACGTCATCCAGATGGACCAGCTGTACCTCGCCTCGTACGCCGACCGCGGCGTGCTGGCCGATCTGGCCCAGCAACCGCAGTTGGACACGACGACCCTGCCGCCGGCCGTGCTGGACACCGGGCGGTCCCGAGGCACGCTCTACGGCATGCCGATCTCCACGTCGGCGTGGGGCATCCTGGTCAATCAGGACAAGCTTGCCGAGCTGGGCGTCGCCCTACCCGACACCGAGAACTGGACCTGGGACGAGTTCGCCGACTTCGGCCGGTCGGTGACCGACGCGTCCGGCGGCGAGGTGCACGGATTCACCCCACACTGGAACGAGTTCTCCTTGCAGATCCACGCCCGTCAGCACGGCGAAGCCCTGTTCAGCGACGGCAAGGTCAGCATCAGCGTGCCGACGCTGGCCAGGTACTTCCAGCAGGTGCACGACTGGGCGACGGCCGGGGCCTCCGTGCCGGCCTCGCAGTTCGCCGAGGGTGTCAGCGCCGCGCTGGATCAGACGGACTTCGCCACCGGCAAGGTTGCGATGATCTTCGCCAACGTGACGCAGCTGGCGGCGTACACCAAGGCCACGGGGGGAGCCGACCTGATCGCCGTCAAACTGCCGACGGAAGACGGGAACTCGACTCCGTTCAGCTACCTCAAACCGGGCATGTACTGGTCGGTGTCGGCTGAAAGCGAGCACCCCGCCGAAGCCGAGCTGCTGATCGACTTCCTGGTGAACACCACAGAGGCCGGCGAGATCATCGGTTCCGAGCGGGGCATTCCCGCCAACACCACGGTGCTGGAATCCATCAGAGACTCGCTCACCCCTGGCGAGCTGCAGGCCGTGGAGTACGCGGAGTCGATCCAGGACCTGCTCGGCGACGCACCGGAGATCGTGCCGAACGGTGCCAGCGAGATCGAACGGACCATCGTCCGCTACCTGCAGGACGTCATGTTCGACCGAAGGACCGCCGAGGAGGCCGCCGAGGCATTCGTGGCCGAGCTCCAGTCTTCGATCGACGCCGCTCAGTGACTACTGTCGGGCTGCGGCTTCCGGATCGGGCGGACGACGGGCCTGGCCGAGAAGCAACGGCACACCAGATCAGTGCTCCACGTCACGCCAACGAGATGGAGGACGGCATGCTCAATGTGGGAATCATCGGTGCGGGAAGCATCGCGGGCACACACATCGCCGGCTACCAGAAGTTCGCAGACGACTGCCGGATCACCGCCGTCTGCGACGTGACCATTGAGAAGGCGCAGGAACGCAGGACCACCTTCGGTCTCACCGATGCCCGCGTCTACGACGATATCGGGGTTCTACTCGCTGCCGAGGACATGGACCTGGTGAGCATCACGACACCGCCGTCGACGCACGCCGACCTCGCCATCGCCGCCCTGCGTTCGGGAGTCAACGTCCTGGTGGAGAAGCCGATGGCACCGTCCCTGCAGGAGTGTGACGCGATGGTCGCCGCCGCTGCGGAGTCGGGCAAGCTGCTGTCGGTCGTCGCGCAAAATCGGTTCCGTGACGACATGGCAACCTTGAAGGAAGTGCTGGACTCTGGTCTGATCGGAGCTGTGTCGCACGTCCAGGTCAACTCGTCCTGGTGGCGGGGACGGCCCTACTACGACCTGTGGTGGCGGGGGACCTGGTCCTCCGAGGGCGGCGGCTGCACCCTCAACCATGCCATCCACCACATCGATCTCACCATGTGGATGCTCGGCCGCCCGTCGGCGGTGACCGCGATGCTGGTCAACGCGCAGCACGACAACGCAGAGGTCGAGGACCTGTCCGTCGCGATCCTGCAGTACGACCGGGCACTGGCTCAGCTCACCAGCTCGGTGGTGCACCACGGCGAGGACCAGGAGATCGTCATCCAGGGCGCGCACGCCAGGGTTTCCCAGCCGTGGCGGGCGGTAGCCGAGAGCAGCGCGGCGAACGGGTTTCCCGCGCCGGGCGGCAACCAGGACCTGGTCGCCGACCTCGACGCACTTGTGCACGCGCACCAACCGCTCACGCATACCGGGCACACCGGCCAGATTGGCGACGTGCTGCGTGCGGTCCGGGAAGGGACGGCACCCGCGGTGAGCGGCACAGACGGGCGAAACGCGGTCGAATTGGTCACCGCGATCTACGAGTCGGGCATCGAGCGCCGCCCGGTGAGTCTCCCATTGTCCCCGGACGATCCCTACTATCACCACGGTGCCCTGGTACAGCGCGCGCCCCGGTTCTTCGAGAAGACCGCTACGGTGCGCGACCTGCCCGGTCCCATCACCGTCGGCGGCACGCCCCGACAGGACAGCTGAGGAGACGAACAGGTGTCGATGGCCAATGGAGCGACGTACGCGCCGGATCCCGTACCGGCCCCGGTGGTGACACCCGGGGAGTTCGTCTTTGCCGCGGTTGGTCTCAACCACGGGCACATCTACGGCATGAGCGCGGGCCTGCTCGGTGCCGGCGCCACGCTCAAGTGGGTGTACGACCCCGACCCGGCCAAGGTCGCCGCGTTCCGTCAGCGGTTCCCGCAGGCGCGGGTGGCACGCGACGAGTCGGAGGTCCTCGACGACGACACGGTCCACCTGGTGGCCGGCGCTGCCGTCACCTCGGAGCGGTGCGCTCTCGGCCTGCGGGTCATCGATGCAGGCAAGGACTACTTCACCGACAAGGCCCCGCTCACCACCTTGGAGCAGCTAACCGAGGCACGAAAGGCCACCGCGCGCACCGGGCGTAAGTACGCGGTCTACTACTCGGAGCGGATCCACGTCGAGGCGGCGGTGCTGGCCGGGCAGCTCATCGAGCGCGGCGCCATCGGCCGGGTGGTACAGGTCATGGGCCTTGGTCCGCACCGGCTCTCCGCCGCCGGCCGCCCGGACTGGTTCTTCCGCAAGGAGAAGTACGGCGGCATTCTCTGCGACATCGGCAGCCACAACGTGGAGCAGATGCTGCACTTTACTGGGGCGACCGATGCCGAGATCAGCCACTCCACCGTCGGGAACTTCAACCACCCGCAGTACCCGGAGCTCGACGACTTCGGCGAGTTGGGGCTGGTGCTGAACACCAGCGCGACTGGGTACTGCCGGGTGGACTGGTTCACTCCCGACGGGTTGCGCACCTGGGGTGACGGGCGGACCTTCATCCTCGGCACCGACGGCTACCTGGAGCTGCGTAAGTACCTCAACGTGGCGACCGACGCCGGTCCCGGCCATGTCTTCCTCGTTGACGGCAAAGGTGAGCACCATCTGGTCGCAGCTGGTCAGGTCGGCTATCCGTACTTCGGTCAGCTGATCCTCGACTGCCAGCACCGGACCGAGAACGCCATGACTCAGGAGCACGCGTTCAAGGCGGCGGAGCTCAGCATCCGTGCCCAACTGCAGGCCAGGGTGATCCGCCACGTCGCGGACCGCTGACCGACCGACCACAGCAGCGGCGCCTCCTTGAGTGAGGTCCGCGGCTCGCGCTCGAGCCCCCCGATCTTCGTGAAAAGACCTCATAATGGAGATTTTTGACGAATAGCCGCATAGTGGCGATAACCGACTTATGCTCAACGCAGTGCGGGATGCCCCCCAACACCCCGTGTAGGAATTTCTACTAATCTTCGGGACGCTGCGGGAGCAACGGTGACCAGTGAACGACGCCTGCGTCGAAGACTCAAACAAGCACAAACCCCTGCCAAGGTGGGCTATCTTCTCCTGCTTGCCGCGACGACAAGTAGCTTGACACCAGCGGTGCAGCCGGCCAGCGCGGCCGAGGTTCGGCCGTTGGGGGATGCGCGTCCCAGCACAGAGTCTTCGCTCGTCACACCTGGGCCGAACGGGTATCGCACTGTCTGGTATCCCGCTGCGCCGTTGCGCGACGACCCGGGTATCGGCGACCGTGAACGTTGGCAGCCGGGCCTCGGGCCGCAGGGTTGGCAGCGCTCAGAGGACGAATGGCGTCGGCACAAGCCGAGCCGTGGTCCCCAAGGACCGCAGGGTGCGCAGGGTGCTGATGGTGCCCAGGGTGCGCAGGGCGTGCAGGGTGCGCAGGGCTTCCAGGGTGCGCAGGGTGCGCAGGGTGCCCAGGGTGCGCAGGGTGCGCAGGGCGTGCAGGGTGCTGATGGTGCGCAGGGTTTCCAGGGTGCCCAGGGTGCGCAGGGTGCCGATGGTGCTCAGGGTGCGCAGGGTGCGCAGGGTGCTGATGGTGCTCAGGGCGCGCAGGGTGTCCCGCACCGGGTTTGATGGAGACATCGAAACCTGGGAGGAACACCAGCGATGCCCG
>NZ_JBHMIO010000017.1:0-110750 GCF_048060275.1 Micromonospora sp. LOL_015 | reverse complement strand
CGGTACGGATCTGGGACCCTGACACCGGCGACCAGCTGGCCAAGCTCACCGGCCACACCGGCCAGGTGGCGGCGGTGGCGGTGCTGCCCGGTCCAGACGGCGGACACCTCATCATTTCCGGCGGCGGCGATGGCTCGGTACGGATCTGGGACCCTGACACCGGCGACCAGCTGGCCAAGCTCACCGGCCACACCGGTCGGGTGAATGCCGTTGCGGTGCTGCCCGGTCCAGGCAGTCGACACCTCATCGTCACTGGAAGCGACGACCGTTCCGTGATGGTCTATCGCCAGTGACCAAAGAGCCGCGCGGCAGCCGGCAGTCCCGCTAGCGACACTCTGGGACCCCGTTAGATTGGAGCATTCTCGCGGTGATCTCGATGGTGACCTTCTAGCTAGCCTGCAGCTGTCCCCGTTGGCGGTCTGCGGGATTGACCAGGCACCCACACTGCGGTTCACTGCCATGATCTCAGTAGCCGGCACGGTGGCGTGCCGGCTACTGGGATCAATGCGGTGAAGGCTGTCAGCCGCCCTCTGCGGACAGGGCCAACCCAGACGGCCTGTGGGCGCGGCGTACTGGCTGTTAGGCGGTGAAGCGTTCGCGGCTCGCTTCGCGTACGAAGGACTGCCAGTCCTCGGGGCCGATACTCAGGACGGGGCCGGCAGGGTCTTTGCTGTCGCGGACGAGGACCCGCCCGGTGGTCGGGAGGAGGTTGGTGGCCACCTCCACGCAGTCGTTGCCGTTGCCGCTGCGGCTGGACTTACGCCACTGGGCACCGGTCTGGTCAGGCTTCACGGAGTGCCTCCAATGCAGAAGTGATCATGCTTCTCGACTCGTCCTCGTTGAGTGAGCGGCGGTCGATGTCTTCCCAGACGAGCTGGTAGGTGCCGGACTCGCCGGGCTTGTTCAGGTAGAGCGCTCCGGTCAGGGTGTCGACGTAGGCGAGTGGCGGCTCCAGCGGCTCACCGCTCTGCGGGTCCGCCGGGAAGGTCAGCAGCGCGAACGGGGTGGACGCTGCCATGCCGCCGTGGACTCCGGCGGTGAACGGCAGCACCCGGATGCTGATGTTGCCGCGCCGGGTCAGGTCGAGCAGGTGCTCGAACTGCTCGACCATCACCTCGCGCCCGCCCACGTGCCGGTGTAGTACGGCCTCATTGAGGATGACGCTGAGGTGGGGCGCGCGAGGGCGGGTGAGCAGCGACTGCCGCTCCATCCGAACCTCGACGCGTCGCCGCTTCTCGTCGTCATCGATGTAGTCGGTCGGCACCCCATGGACTTCCTCGGCGTACCGCCGGGTCTGGAGCAGACCCGGGATCAGCTCGACCTCGTACTTCCGAATCGTCTCGGCGGAGTCCTCCAGCGAGACGTAGAGCGCGAAGAACGCCGGTAGCTCGGTCTCGGTGCGGTCGTGCCACCAGGACTTCCGTCGCCCGTTGCGGGTCTCGGCAGTGAGCGCGAGGAGGATCCTCCCGTCCTCAGGCTCCGCGCCGTAGAGCTCCAGCATGGCCTTGACGTCGATGTCCCGGAAGCGTACGGCCTCGTGCCCATCCTCCATGCGGGCGATCGTCGCGCGTCCCTTCTGGAGTGCGTCGGCTGCCTGCTCCTGGGTCAGGCCGGCGCGTCGTCGCAGTGCTTCGAGTCGCCGGCCGACGTACCGACGCAACAGTGCAGAACCCACCATATCCGACACCTGTCGACCACCTCCCGCTCGTTTTGGGCGTGTGTCTCGCCCAAATGATACAACCGTTCTGCCATTACATACATTGGCCCCGCCTAAATGGGCTGGACAATTACCGATGATCTCACGTCGGCTCGATTAATGGAAAGCCGATCCCCTGAGGTGTTGATTTTTGGTCACACTCAAAGTGTAATGAGGTGGTCGCAAGTTCTCCGCCGCCCGTTCTGGCACTGGCCAGGCTATCGATTGGAGCAAGAGCGTGATTCTCGTGCTGGTAGCCGCGATATGCCTGTTCGCCGGCGTCTTCGTCGGGTTCTGCTTCGGCAAGGAAGTCAGCGGATGGTGCGTGGAGTGCGGGGATCGGGTGCGCCCACCCGATCTGCACCGTGCCGGCGGCCAGACCCGTACCCGAAGACCCTGGTCCTGATCAAACGGACGCGCAACGGACCGACGTGCGCGGCCGACGACGGCTCGCGGAGCTTCAGCACCCCTGCACCTCGCTGCCCAGGCCGGGACCCGGCTCAACACCTATTACATAGCAACTCAAGGAAGGAGGCGTGATGCCACCACCCACCCCTGCCACCGACCCGCACCAGCGCCGCCCCGATGACATCGCCGACGCGGCCACCTATCGCCCGTCCGACCGCGTCTGGGTATGGCCCCCACACACCGGCCAGTGGCGACCCGGCGTCGTGGAAGCCAGGTCGAACCTTGCGGTGCTGGTGACCTACCAGCGTCCCGGCGGCGGGACCAGCGTCGACTCGCTGCTTCCGCACAACGTCATCGCCCGTACCGAGCCCGACGCCGACCTCGACGGCACCTCGTCCCTGCCGATCCGGCTGCGCGACATCCGCCCCGTGGTCGCCGGAGCCACCGCCTCAGCCTGACCAGCCGACTCTCGACGCGAAAGGGCTACGTGTGGACAGCGAGCTCCCAGCACCATCCGACATCCTCGACCACCCGGACTGGTGTGATCTCAACGAGTGCACCGCCGGCGGCCCCAGCGAGTTCCACCCGAGTCGTCGCCGCCCGCGCACTGGGGCCACCGGCATCCCTGCAACCCCCAGCCGGGGCGGTACCCGACCGAGGTCGCCGTCCAGCTCGTCCGGTTCGTCGATGACCCGCCGAAGACCGACTTCATCCGGGTGGAGCTGGGCAGCTACGAGGAGCGGCGCTCGCACTACCTGCGCCTCGCCCAGGGCGCGGCGATGCGCGACGTACTGAACGTGCTCCTCACGCAGACGCAGACGGGTCGCGACGTGACCCGCCAGTCGGGGGCGTGATCCCATGACCTCCGGCACTGTCGACGTGGAAGCCGCGGAACGTGCCGCCGAGCAGTTCCTGACGGAGCTGGGTGTCACCTTGGACACGGACTCCAGGTCGCGCAGCGCGGCGCGGATGGTGGCCGCCTACCGGGAGCTGCTGGCCGGCCCGCAGTTCGCACCGACGACCTTCGCGAACGACGCCGGCCATCGGGATCTGGTCCTGGCCCGCGCGGTGCCGTTCGTGTCGCTGTGCGAGCACCACTTCTTGCCGTTCACCGGGGTCGCGCACGTTGGCTACCTCCCTGACGGCCGCATCCTCGGCCTGTCGAAGATCGCTCGGCTGGTGGAGATGTTCGCCCGGCGTCCGCAGGTCCAGGAGAGCCTCACCCAACAGATCGTGGGCTGGCTGTTCGAGGAGTTGAGCGCACGCGGCACCGGGGCTGTCGTCGTCGCTGAGCACACCTGCATGACCCGCCGAGGTATCAGAGCGCACGGTGCGACAACCGTCAGCGTGGGATGGCGCGGCACCCTCGCCGACGATCCGTCCGCGAGGGCAGAGTTCCTGACCCTTGCCGGAGTCGCGCTACTCGCGGGAGGCGCGCTGTGACCGAAAATCCCACCCCGATAAGAGATCGCGAACGTACGGCAGACCTCACGCACGTTTCAGGTGACGCCAGGAGGGGCGATGAGACACGGACCTAGCGGGGCGAACGCGGGATCGCCAAGGAAAGTGGTACTGGTGCTTTCCGGCGGGTTGGACAGCACCGTGCTCGCCCATCGCCTGCGGGCCGAGGGCTGCGACCTGACGATGCTGTCGTTCAACTATGGGCAGTCGCATCGCCGGGAGCTGGAGTTCGCTTACCGGACAGCCGCAAGCCTCGGAGGTGCCCACCGGGTCGTCCAGCTCGGCGCGATCGCTGAGCTGCTCGCTGGGTCGTCGCTGACCGACCCAGCGGTGGCGATGCCCGACGGGCACTACTCCGACTCCTCGATGAGGGCTACGGTCGTGTCGAACCGCAACGCGATCATGCTTGACGTGGCGGTGGCGCACGCGGTTGCCATCGGAGCCAGCGCGGTGGCGCTCGGCGCTCACGCTGGCGATCATCCGATCTACCCGGACTGCCGGCCGAGCTTCGTCGCCGCCTACGAGCAGATGGTACGGGTGGCGAACGAGGGTTTCATCGATTCGGACTTCGTGGTCCTCGCGCCGTTCATCAACGCCAGCAAATCGCAGATCGTGGCCGAAGGTGCCCGACTGGGGGTGCCGTTCGAGGACACCTGGTCGTGCTACCGGGGCGGCGCACGGCATTGCGGCAGGTGCGGGACCTGCGTCGAGCGCCGCGAGGCCTTCTTCGTCGCCAACGTGGCGGACCCGACCGAGTACGAGGTGCCGTAGGTGTTCACCATCAGAAAGTCGTTCCGGTTCGAGGCGGCGCATCGAATCTCCGGCCTTCCCGCCGATCACAAGTGCGGGCGGCTGCACGGGCACAGCTACACCGTCGAGGTCCTTGTCACCAGCCCCGACCTCGTGCCGCCGGGGTTCGTGGTGGACTTCGCCGACCTGGCGCCGCTCGGTGAGTACCTGGCCGCCACGTTCGACCACCGGGACCTGGCGGAGGTGCTCGACGTCGCGCCGACGAGCGAGAACCTGGCGTGGTTTCTCTACGAGTGGTGCCAGGAGAACCTGCCCCTGCCCGTGACGGTCCAGCTGAGGGCCGTCCGCGTCGGTGAGACCGCGTCGACTTACGCGGAGTACGCCCCGGCGGACGGCCGGTCATGAGCGCGGCGGCCGGCGGCCTTCTGGTGGCGGAGATGTTCGCGACGGTGCAGGGCGAAGGGCCGAGCTGCGGCCAGCAGGCGTTGTTCGTCCGGCTGTCGCGGTGCAACCTGTCCTGCCCGTCGTGCGACACCCCGTACACCTGGGATTGGAGCCGGTTCGACCCGGCGCGTGAGGCGACCCGGCGTTCGACGGACGCCGTACTGCGGTGGGTGCTGGACCAGCCGACTCGGCTGGTGGTGGTCACCGGCGGTGAGCCGCTACTCCAGCAGGCCGAACTGGTGCCGCTGCTCGCCGAGCTGGCTGCTGCCGGTCGCCGAGTGGAGGTGGAGACCAACGGCACGGTGGTGCCCGATCCGGCGGTGGCGGAACTGGTGGACTGGAACGTCTCGCCGAAGCTGGCGAGCTTCAGCGCCCCGCGTGACCAGCTGCGCCGGACAGTCGGTAAGGCGTTGGAAGCGTTCGCGCGCACCGGCCGGGCGCGGTTCAAGTTCGTCGCATCCGGCCCGGCGGACCTCGACGAGATCGCCGGCCTGCAGCAGCGGTTCGGACTGGACCCGGTCTGGGTGATGCCGGAAGGCACCGCAGCGGATCAAGTGCTGACCGGGCTGCAGGGCCTGGCCGACGAGGTGGTGCGGCGGGGATGGAACCTGACCTCGCGGCTGCACGTCTTGGCCTGGGGTGACGTCCGTGGCCGGTAACTCGACCCATCACGAGGGCGAAGGGCCTGGACGGGGCCGTCGTTCCCGGCCCCATCGGCCGCGCGTGTCGGGTAGCGGCTCGGGTGACGCTGTGGGGGGCGGGATCGTTCCTGCCGTCCAGGCTCGATCGAGCGTACCGGATGCGGCCCTCGCGGCACACTCCCTGATGTCGTACCTCGTCGATCCGGTTCATCTGGTCGCGGCGGCCCGCGCCTGTATGCGGCGGGCGTCGGCACCCGGTGTCGACGGGATGACCTGGGCGGCGTACCGGGTGGGCCTACGGGACCGGCTCGCGAAGCTGGCTGAACGCCTCCGCGCCGGCTCCTGGCAGCCGGCTCCGCTGCGGCAGGTATGGCTTCCGAGCTACACCGGCAAGACCTTCCCAGCCGCGATCCCGACAGTGGAGGACCGGATCGTGCACCGCGCGATGCGCGACGCGCTCACGCCGATCATGGAGGCGAGGGTGCTCGCCGACTGGGTGTCGGGGTACCGCGCCGGTCGTAACCGGATCACCTCGATACGGCAGGCCGACCAGCACCGGCGTGCGGGTAGGTGTTGGGTCGCGGACGTTGACGTTGCCGGCGCGTCACAGGGCGGCACCGTCGACGAGCTGGTCGGCTGGCTCGCCGTACACGTGAAAGACGGTGCGTTCCTGGCACGGTTCCGCCGCGCCCTGGATGCCCTGCCCACCCCGATGATGCCTGGCAGCGGCCTGTGGCCGGTGGTGTTTCACCTGCGGCTGGCGCAGGCAGATGCGCAGCTCGACGGGCTGTCAGTAGTGCGCTTCGCCGACAACTACGCCGCGCTCGCACCCGACCGCCGAGGCGCGGCCATCGCGTACGAGCGGATCGGCTGCGCGCTCGCGTCGGTAGGGCTCGCCCCGAACGTACGCAAGAGCCGAATCCGGCCACCGCACCTGGCGCACCCCGAAGACCTGTTCCTGATCGACGGATGAGAGGAGAGACATGCACAGCACCGATACGACGCGGACCACCAACGCGGACGATAGGGCTGGTCGGGCGTCACCACTGCGGTGGCTACCCGTTCCCGGCGGCAACGGCCGGTTCGGGGACACGGCCCGGGAACGTACGGTGACCGACCTCCTCGTGGCGGCCACACCGTTGACGTACTGGCATCTGAACCGGGCCGACGAGCCGCCGGACCCGGACCTGCCGGTCGTCGAGGTCGACCATGCCCAGGCCGTCCGGCTCGCAGCCGACGTGGGCGGACGGCTGCCCACCTCAACGGAGTGGGAATGGATCGCCGGCGGCCGGCAGCGACGGACCTGGCCGTGGGGAGACGACTCCTGGCGGCCGGACCTCGCCCGACTCCGCGGCACGGAGGTCGAACACACCCGCTGCGGGCCGGTCGGCGTCCACCCGGCCGGGGCGACCCCGGAGGGCCTGCTCGACGTGGCCGGCAACTGCTGGGAGTGGACGTCCACACCAACCATGGGGCACGGGTACGTGATCAGAGGCGGCTCCTATGCCTCACCGCCGTTGTACGCCCGCTGCACGTTCCTCAACGCCGTGCACGCCGAGTGCCGCAGCGCGGGAATCGGCGTACGCCCGGTGAGGCCGGCATGAACCACAAACTTGCGCTGCCGGTCAGCGACGGGCTTGTCCTCGTCAGCTGCTCGAAGGAGAAGTCAGCAACGCGCCGTGCGCTGGCCGCGTTCGACCTCTACGACGGCGGCTGCGTCCCACCGATGCGCGATCGGCTCGGCTACCGGCCGCACCGCGACCGAGTCCGCTTCCTCAGCGCCGAACACGGACTCGTGCATGCCGACACCCCGTTGCACACCTACGACCGGCCGCTCGATCCGCACCGCGCCGTCGAGCTGCGGCCCCGGGTGGCGGCGGCACTGACCGCCGAGTTCGACACCACCGGCGTGCCGGACGAGATCCTCGTCGTCGCCAAACCGCTGTACCTGGTCCTGCTCGCCGACCTGCTCGCCCACCCGGCACGCCCTCGCATCCACTGGATTCCCGACCACGCGTCCGGGTGGCCCGACGCCGCCCGTGTTCTCAACACCTGGGGATGGTGACCATGCCGACCCTGGCCCAGATGCTGGCCGCCAGCGACAACGACCACACCGACCTGACCGCAGCGTTCACCGCCCGCACCGGGCTGGGCTGGCACGACCCGACACCAGCGGCGATGGCAGCGGGGACCGCGCTGTCGGTGGTGATCCCCGCACACAACAACGCCTACAGCCTGCCCGTCGTGCTCGACGCACTCGCGAAGCAGGACACCTCCGGAACGGTCCAGGTCTCCGTGATCGACGACGCCTCCACCGACGACACCCCGGCCATCATTCGACTGCACCCCGCAGTCGACACCGCCTACCGGCTGCCCGTACAGGTGGGTGGCGCCGCCGCCCGCAACGTCGGCACCCACCTCGCCGACGCCGACACCATCGTCCACCTCGACGCCGACATGGTGTTGACCGCCCACGCCCTCGCCGACATCGCCGTACGGGCCCACCCCAGCCTCGTTCAGGTCGGATTCCGGCACAACATCGCCTACCAGCCCGGCCGGTACCTGCGGGCCGAGGTCCCCGAAGGGGAGCCGGACCTGCACGCTGACCACCGCGTCCGGTGGACCCCGCCAGTCGGCAAACCCATGTTCTACACCGGCGATGTCTACCACCAGCCGATGGACCTGCGCCCGCTCGACGACACCCACGACTTCGTCGATCTCGGCCACGGCGCCCGCTACTTCGACTGGGACCTGCCGAGGATGGTCGTCACCGCACTGGTCGCGATGCCCCGCGCAGCCGTCACCCACGTCGGCGGATTCGACCCCGGATGGACCGTCGCCGGCTGGGGAGCCGAGGACACCCACCTCGGCGCGACACTGATCGCCGCCGGCTGCAAGATCACACCCCTGCGTCAGCTCCGCGCCTGGCACATCGACGCCCCCGACGCCGCAATCCAATGGCGGGCGAAGCTGGCCAGCGTCCCAGCCCGCATCGCCTACTACCGGCACCTCCTCGGCGAGCCCGCCCCCGCCCAGCGGGAAGCCGACCTCGCCTCGCGGGCCCAGGCCCTGCTCGCGCATGCGGAGGTGCTGCGGTGACCTCTCGTGTGTATGGCGTCGATGGCCACCTCGCCCACGACCCGGCGACCGGACTGACCCACCACGCCCCACACCCGCTACCCGCCGGCAGATGGAGCGGAGACCCCGCTGAGGTCAGCCGGTGGCCGGTCATCGCCCCCGACCAGCACACCCGATCCCAACCAGCCAGCATCTGCTGGTCGCCGATCGTCCGCTGCAACCTGCACTGCCCGCACTGCCTCGACGACACCAGCGTCCGTGAACTCGGCCCCGCCGACCGCAACCGCATCGCCCAGATCCTCGCCAGCAGCGACATCCTCGGCGTGGACATCAGCGGCGGCGAACCACTGCTCCTCAAAGACCTACCCGACCTGGCCCACACCGTCACCGCCGGTGGACGCGCCGCAGTGTCGATCACCACCAACGGCACCCACCTGCAACGCCGCGTCCCACACCTCGCAGACGTCGTCGATGCCATCCGGGTCTCCCTCGACGGAGCGACCGAGCCCACCCACGACCGGCTACGCGGCACCGGCAGCTTCACCCACGCCATCGCCGGAATCCGTGCCGCCGTCCAGGCCGGCGTCTCCGTCCAGATCCAGACCGTGCTGATGGCCACCAACCAGCCGGAGACCCAACGAATGATCGACCTCGCCCACGACCTCGGCGTCAACGGCCTGACCCTGCTCCAAATGCTGCCCATCGGCGCTGGCCTGCACCAACAGAACCAGATGCTCACCGACGTCGCCGCACTCGACCACGTGCACCGCCTGCACATCCCAGACACCCTGCGCGTCCGGCTGCGCACCCGCGAACTCGCGGGCGGATTCACCGTCGTCCGCGCCGACGGACACATCTGGCGCAACGACCAGCGCGGACTGACCATCGCCGGACTGAAGCCGCTGACCACCCCCGCCGACCTCACCCTCACCGCGAAGGACGGATCCGCATGACCAGCCGCACCGCCCAGCGGACCTTCACCCACCGCCGCGTCCTACGGCTCACCGCCGACGCCTACGAGCAGGCAGTCAACCTCCTCGCCCGCGAAGTGACCAACCGGATCGGACCCATCGGGGCGATCATCGGCATCGCCAACGGCGGCGTACCCCTGTCCCACAGCCTCGCCGCCCGCCTCGACGCCCGGGTCCTACGGGTCGATGCCAGACACAACCCCACCGACACGATCTACACCCAGGCCACCGGCCACGTCACCCTCGACCTGCGGCCACTCACCACCGTGCTGCGCGACACCCGCCTGCTCGGCAACGTCCTGCTCGTCGACGACATCTGCGGCACCGGCGCGACCATCGACGCGCTCTACCCGAAACTGTTCCCGTACCTCTGGGCGGGATCGGTCGTCCACACCGTCGTCCTGTGCCGCAACACCGGTGCCGACTACAACCCCCACCTGTGGATCTGGGACACCGACGACTGGGTGCACTTCCCCTGGGAAGCGCCCCTCCCCACCGCCACGCCCGTCGAAGACCTCGCCGTCCCCGACACCGCGCAACACCGATGACGACCGTCGCCTTCGTCCTCGCCTCCTGGCGACCGGACGCCCCCGCCGGCATGGAACGCGCCGTCGCTGGCACCGTCACCGGTCTGACCGCCAGCGGCCACCGTGCCGTCATCATCACCGCCGACCGCACCACGCCACCCAGCTACGCCGCCGCGCCCGTCGTCACCCTCGACAGCCTGCGCATCCCGCACCCCTGCGACGACGACAGCCTGCGCGACGCCATCACCGCCGCCGAAACGCCGATCCGCGCCGAGCTGACCAGCACGTTCGCCGCACACCAGGTCGAGATCACCGTGTACGTCGACAGCCTCTGGGGACTTGGCCGGGTCATGCCCACCACCGACACAACCCGCCGGATCCTCGGCATGCACGTCGTCGGCCATCACACCGACCTGGCCGCCGCCCTGCCCCGAGCCCACACCGTCATCGCCCCCTCCGACACCGTCCTGCGCCGCGCCGCCGCCAACGGCTACGACACCTCCCGCTGGCGGGTCGTCCCGAACCCTCTGCTCACCGACCAGCCGCCAGCACCGGAATCCCGCCGCCGTCTACTACGCCGGGAAGGTCCGATCCGCGTCGTCGCGCGCCTGGGCCCGGAGAAGGGCGTCACGCAGCTGCTCGCTGCCGCCAGCGCCCGTCCGTCCGGATACGCCGTCGAGATCGCCCTGGCCGCTGCCGGGTTCGAGGTCTCCACCGGGGGCCAATCGCAGCTACTTGGTGAAGCGCGGCGTCTCGCCGCCGGAGCCGGAGTGCAGCTCCGGGCAGGTCTGCGATGGGCGCAGGTGCCCGCCTGGCTCGCCGCCGCCAGCGTCTGCATCGTGCCTTCCCTGGCCGAGACGTTCGGCCTGGTCGCCCTCGAAGCAATGGCCGTCGGCACCCCCGTCATCGCCCTCGACGTCGACCACCTCCCGACGCTCATCGGCGATGGCGGCGTCATCGTCGAGCGGGCCAGCGGCCACGTCGGGCTGTGGCGCGCCGCCGACCAGCTCCTGCACGACCCGGTACGCTACGAACGCATCTCCAGGGTCGGCTACTACCGCGCGCGGGACTATCGACCCGCCCACATCGCTGGCCAACTCCTGAAGGTGGTGAGCTGATGGGCGGTCGCCCCATGCAGCCAACGCTCCCAATCCCCGCCGACATCACAGCTGCCCCGCCGCTGCTGCTCGTCGACGGACACAACCTCCTGTGGGGAGCCACCTTCGGCTTCCCCGCACCGATCTACTCCCGCGACAAGACCCGCCTGCTCACCGGACTGTTCGCCTTCTTCGCCCTCCTACGGGTCGCGATCCGCAACGAGATCCCCGGCGGCGGCCCTGAAGTCATCGTCGTCTGGGACGGCGAACACGGCTCGCGGGCACGCCAGCAGGAACACGACGGGTACAAGGCCAGCCGGCCCACCGACGACGACGCCCTCCTGCCGCTGCGCTTCCTGCCCGACGTCAAGCGAGGGCTCGACAGCTGTGGCATAGCTTGGATCGAACTGGACCAGGCCGAAGCCGACGACGTCATCGCCACCCTCGTCCATGCCACGCCAGCGCCGCGATCCGTGATCGTCATGTCCCGCGACCGGGACTACTACCAACTCGTCACCGACCGCGTACACGTCCTCAACACCCGCTTCCGCGCCGGCCACCGGCTCGTCACCCCCGACGAGGTGTACGCCCGCCACCAGGTCACCCCCGACCAGTGGGCCGACTTTCGCGCCCTGGCCGGCGACCCCGCCGACGAGATACCCGGCGTCCACGGCGTCGGTGCCAAGACCGCCGCGCGACTCCTCGACGGCGGACTTCACCTGGAAGACCTCCCCGCCTCCGGGCGGCTCACCAACGGCCGCGGCCGAACCGTCGCCGAGCAGTACGACCTCGCCCTCAAATGGCGCGACCTCATCCGACTCACCACCACCCTCGACCTGCCCCACCACCCGACCGGCACCCCCAGCCCGGCACTACCCCGACCCGCCGACATCGTTGAGGAACTCGGACTGTGGTAGCCACCCCCACCGGCGGAATCCTCACCGTCATGGCCCACCCCGACGACGCCGAACTCTGGGCCGGCGGAACCCTCGCCGTACACGCCGCCGCCGGCGTACCCGTCGCCATCGCCGTGCCCGGCCTCAACCCGACGAGACGTCGGGAAGCCGTCGCCGGCGCCCGACTCCTCGGCGCGACACCGCACCTACTCGATGCCATCACCGTAGACACAGTGCGGGATCTACTCGTCGGCATTCAGCCCGACGTCGTCATCACCCACAACCTCGACGACATCCACCCAGACCACCAACAAGCAGCGCAGATGCTGCTCACCGCGCTACCAGACGTTGTCATCAGCACCGGCAAACCCCACGCCGTCTACACCTGCGACAGCTACCACAACCTCGACCGCCACGGACACCCACTACATCTACCCACCATCATCGACATCACCCCCACCTGGCGCACCAAGATCACAGCGCTCGCCGTACACCAGTCCCAGCCCATCACCGAGCACTTCGGCCCCATGGCCGAAACCCTGGCTCGCCTCCACGGCGGACGCGCCGGTGTCCAGTACGCCGAAGCCTTCGCCCCCGTACCCGTCCTTGGCCGACTCCCCACCACCCCACTCTCCCTATCGGGGCATTAGGTGGAGTACGCACGAATTGCCGCAATACTCACTGGACGTAGATTCGCTAAGTGGACAAAATTGATATTCCGAGTGAATGCGGGCCGCTCTGACTAGTCGCGTAGCAGTTTGCGCGACGGAACTTGCAAGACCCAAATAAACTGCATGGGAATTCCATGTACTACGGGTGCGGTGATCGATGCTGAGTGCTGGCCGTGACCCCTGAAGTGGCCAGCGCCGCGTGGGTCAGTCCTCCATAGCCGCGACGAGCCGTCGTAGGCCGGCGCGTTCCCGGCGGTTCTCGTGGGTGATCCACTCCTTGCCTTCGGCGGCGATGCCTTCCAGCACATGCAGGGTGCGATCGAGACCCGAGGCGTCGAGGGAGACCTGGGAGGCGATGCGGTCGTCGTCGCCGAGCTCCGGCATGCCTGGCCACTCACCATTGATCGTCAGCTCGTCCCGGGGGTTGTTCGTCAGGGTCAGGGAGAGCTTTTTCTCGCCGTTGCGGGCATCGACGACGTGCGCCGCCACGACCGAGTTGTACTGGTATGTGAGGCGCTGCTGATCGCCGAATCCCGTGGTCTCGAAGTCGAGGGTGACCGTCACCTGGCGGACGCCGTCCTTGGTGAGCAGGAAGAGGAGAAGTTTGTATCGCGAGTAGCGCCATGGTCCTTTGCTGACTCGGGCCCGCTTGCACCCGGGCAGGGGCGCCTCGATGAAGGCGTGCGCTATCACGTCCTGCGCGGCCAAGCGGTAGTGCCGCAGCGTGTCCTGGACCAGGATCTTGCGATCGCAGTCGAGCCAGTGCGCCATCTCCGCGTCGGTTGGCTTCGATTCCAACTTGCGTACCCACCTGTCGTACGCCGCGCACCGGTCCTCGTAGTCGTGCCGGACCCGGACCAAGTCGTCCCGGTAGCGGTGGCGCTCGAGAAGGAGCGCATGCCAGCCCTGGATGGCGAGGCGAGCCCCGGCCACGACGCCGACCGTCGCGATCGCCGTCGTGAACGGTGCTTCGACGAGGGCCTGCCACAGGAGCAGCGGCCCGGCAACCACCAGGGCGAACACGGCGGCGCCGAAGGCGGCCCACGTCGAGGATGGCACTCGCGAGTTCTCGGGATCCGCTGTGAGTTCACCGCTGAGCCACAGCCGCTTGACGTCGCTGGCGAGGAATCTCACTAGCCAGGCGACCCGCTTGGCGTCGACCGATTGCTCCCGGTACAGCTCGACCAGCTCGTTGCGCAGGGACTGCCGGATGCCCGCCGTCTCCGCCAGCCACGTCTCCCGGGCCAGGCCCTGCGGCAGGTAACGTCCGAAGTAGCGGTCGAACAGGGAGTCCATCGCTGAGGCGAACCGGTCGGACTGTGCGGGTACACGCTGAGGTGTGAAGGTGAGACGTTGGCGGGCCATCCGCCGTCGATGCTGAGCCAGTCGGATCGTGAATCCCGCCCGGACCGTCACGACGGCGGCTCCAAGAGCCATCATCAGGTAGCCGGCCGAGCGGGGCCACGAGTGCGCCAAGGCGTAGTTGATCACCAATAGGCCCGTGACGAGGAGCAGCGCCGAGCCGCCGATGGCGCGCAGGACGTCCGCCGCGTCGGTGCGGAGCGGGGGTGGCGGAACCGGCCGAGGACGTACCGGCTTGGGCTGGAAGAACTTCCAGACGCGCTGCGCCCGGTCCTTGGCCGTCCTGTCGCGCCGCGCGGCCGCGAACGTCTTCTCCCAGGTCCAGTCCTGATGCGGGCCGGCCAGGAAGACCTCGAGATGGTTGAGGATGCTTTCCTGTAGGGACGGGTCGAGCGACTCGAACTCCTTGACCACCGCACCGATCTCGGCCGGGTCGGGAGTCTCCGCCGTGGTCTGCGGCAGCGAGTCCAGCAGCGAGCCGACGACATTGATGCCCCGAGCCCAGGGATCTTCGGAGCGTTGTGTCGCCCAACGGCGCACCTGTGCCAACTGTGCGAGTTCCTGGTCGGTCAGGCTCTGCACGGTACGGCCGCTCAGCAGTGCGAGCGCCAGGTAGAAATAGGCGCGGGAGTACTTGTAGCCCCGGGCGACCGCTTTCATGATCAGCTCCCTCGCCTTGGACGGCGCGCTAATCTCCAGGTAGTGGAGGCCGACCTCGAACTGCCGCTCAGGCGGGTCGTCCTCGCTGACGTGGTACCCGCCTTCGATGTGGACCCATTGGGCCTGGAACCCGACCCGGGCATCGCCGTCCGCGACGTTGATGAACGCTTTCTCCTGCGGTCCGGCGCTCATGACAGGGCCCGCAGAGCCGCTATGAGCCCCGCGACCCGCGTGGCGAGATCCGTCCAGTCCAGCAGCAGGCCGCGCAGCTTCCGCAGGGCGGTGGTCGCACGACTGCGTGCCTCGTCGTCGGCCGGAGGAACCTCTGCGGCGGCGGCATCCATCTCCTGCTCCGCAGCGCGGTACGTGACCGTGTCCACGTCACCCGCCTCATGGCACTTACGGAGCGCGGCGCGCAAGTCTGCGAGCTGGTCGTGGAATGTCTCCCTGCCGGGACCGCCTGGCGCGCCGTAGACGGTCGCGTGGTGAACGGTATGTGCCTGAAATCCGACGTGGGCGTTGCCCTTGGCGACGTTTCTGACAGAGCCGGACATCGACGAATCACCTGCTTCTTTCCGAGGACGGCGAGGGGAGGAGCCATACTGCGCCCCGAGCTCCTGAGCGAGCGCGAGGGCGAAGGCCGCAGCGTTGGCGGCGGCACGCGGCTGCCAGTTCTCGCCGTCGGTGTGGACCTTGGTCCCGTCAGCGCGGTCGCTGATACCGCGGACGACGACGGCCGGCAGAGAGCGGTTCAAGTGGGCGGCCTGGGCGACCCCGGCGGACTCCATCTCCACTGCCAACGCGTCGTTGTAGTGATCACGAATGCGCGTGGCCTCGGGCGAGGACGCCGAATCGAGGACGACCTCTCCAGCGGCGATCGGGCCGAACCGCACCCGGGGCACGCCTCCGGAGAGACCCTGCGCCCAGCCCCGCTCCCGCTCAAGATGCCGGGCGAGCTGATCACAGACATGGGGGATCTCCCACACGCGAGGTCGGGTGCGGAACGCGTCGCTCTCGCTGGTGCCGCCGTGATAGGCGTACACGTGGGTGGCCACGACGACGTCGCCGAGGCCGACGGAGGGCCAGAGCGCCCCGGCCACGCCGGCGAAGATGACCGCTTCCGGATCGAACTCGGTCATGGCGCGCTCGGCGATGACAGCGGAGGGATGGTTCCCCTTGCCGACAAGGCCGAGAATGATCTCACAGGAGCCTCCGGCCACAGTTCCACGTTCGAATCGCGTGCCCATCGGATGCACGTGCGGTTCGACTTTCGTGAGACGTTCGCGGACTGCGTTGTACTCGAGGTCCAGTGCGGTGAGCACGACCACAGGTCTGGTCATCTCTCATCTCCTCCGGATGTGACGGCCGAATCCGTGCGGATCATGGGTGGGTAGAGGTTCTGGCACGGACCAGCGCGGTAGACGCGGGCCGGGCGACCGGTGCCCGTGGCGCGCGGCGGACCGGCGGGGACCACGAAGCCCTTCGTGCCCTGGACCTTGCGGTAAAAGTTGCGGGGGTCGAGCGGCGTACCCCAGACGGCCTCGTAGACCTGCTGCAGCTCCGTGAGGGTGAAGACCTCGGGGCAGAAAGCGGTCGCGAGCCCGGTGTGCTCCAACTTGGAACGAGCACGCTCCACCCCGTCGACGACGATGCGGAGATGGTCGAAGGCAAGCGGTACCCGCGCCGCGAGTACATCGTCGGCCGGAGTCCACTCGGCGGCTGCGGCGTCGGTTCCGGCGATGGGCTCGGGAAGGCGCGGCACGACGGCGAGGTGGGCGACGGAGACTACGCGTCCACGAGGGTCACGGTCGGGGTCGCCGTATGTACCGAGCTGCTCCAGGTGCGGGATGTCGGTGAGCCCTGCCTCCTCCCGCAGCTCCCGGCGGGCGGCGCCGAGGATGTCCTCTCGCTCATCGGCGAGGAATCCACCAGGCAGCGCCGCCTGCCCAGCGAACGGCTCGACGCCGCGCCGCACGAGGAGCAGGTATAGGCGACCATCGCGCAGGGTGAGGATCACGAGATCGACAGTGAGCAGGATCCGGGGCGGTTCCCATATGTCATCGAGCACCACTCGACCATAGCTTTTTGTCGACATGACA
This sequence comes from Micromonospora sp. LOL_015, assembly GCF_048060275.1. NCBI lineage: Bacteria > Bacillati > Actinomycetota > Actinomycetes > Micromonosporales > Micromonosporaceae > Micromonospora > Micromonospora sp. LOL_015. The sequence goes on along the minus strand of NZ_JBHMIO010000017.1, from coordinate 93,989 downwards.
AGAAGTCATCTGACCTGTCGTATCGTCGACACTCAAAGTAACGACTTGATCATCAAGAAGTGAGCCAACGGTGGCGAGTCAGTCCGGAAACGGTCCGATCGCCGGGCGTCCGATCGGCCCGGCACCGGGGAGCGCCGAAGTGCGGCGATGCGGGCGAGCCCAGTCAGTTGACCGGTGCCTGCGGCGCCGGCTTGATCAGCCGCGCCGCAGTAGCCTTGCGGATCGCGTCGACTCGCGACACCGCGTGCAGCTTCGCGTAGATGTTCGTCAGGTGCCGTTTGACGGTGGCCTCCGTGATGCACAGCCGACCGGCGATCTGGGCGTTGCTCAGCGCTTCGGCGGTCAACCGCAGCACCTCCAACTCCCGTTCTGTCAACGGTGGCGTGGTGCGCGGTCGCTGCCGGTCGAGCCGTTCCACGGTCGCGCGGGACACCGCCAGCAGGACGTTCTGCACGGGCCGGCGCACCACGGACCGGACGGCGGCGACGAGTTCGTCCCGCAGGATCGTCTTGAGTAGGTACGCGACCGCGCCGGCCGTCAGCAGTTCGGACACGAGGTCGGGGTCGTCGTGCATGGTTACCACGACGACCCGGGTCTGTGGGGCGGCCCGGCCGACCTGACGGACGACGGCGGCGGCGCCGAGGCCGGGCATCTCCACGTCAAGCAGCAGGACGTCGGGTCGTAACCGGACGCACACGGCCACCGCCTCCGGCCCGGTCGACGCCTCGCCGACGACCGTGAATTTGGCATCGGTGCAGAGCATCTCGCGGATGCCGTCACGCATCAGCGCGTGGTCGTCGGCGAGACAGACCCGGATCTGCGGCCGGTCCGGGGCGGTCAAAGCCCGCTCTTCATCAGCGGGACCCGTACCTCCACGCGGGTGCCCCTACCCGGCTCGCTGACGACGGAGAGTCGGCCCCGAAGCAGCAACGCCCGCTCCCGCATCGACGGTAGTCCGCCGCCGGCCCGGTACGGGCCACTCGAATCAAAGCCCCGGCCGTCGTCGGAGACCACGGCGCGCACCTCGGTGGCAGCTGCATTGACGGTGACGTCCAGTCGGCGTGGTGCGGCGTGGCGTAGCGCGTTGCGGACCGCCTCGCGCAGGATCAGGTAGAGCTCCTCGGTGGTATCCGGAGGCAGGGCCTTGGCGTCGCCGGTGATGCGCAGCGAGACCCGTACCGATGGTGGCGTCGTCACCTTCAGGTATTCGCGCAGCGCGCTCGCCAGGCCCTCCTCGCCGACACAACGGCGCAGTTCGGCGGACAGTTGCTGCACGGTACGCACCGCCTCGCCGAGGTACTCGACCGCGCTGTCGAGATTGGCCCGCGCACGCGCCTGGTCGTGTTCGGCGTAGTGCCGGTTCAGGTCCAGTCGGTGCAGCGTCAGGCTCATGCCGTGCAGCACCCGGTCGTGCAACTCCCGAGCTATCCGTCGCCGCTCCTCCTGCCGGGACTCCTGCAGCTTTGTCATCAGGAACGTCACGTAGGACAGGGATCCGACGGCGACTCGCGCCATGATCGCCTCATGGAACAGTTTGCTGATCCGGGTCGCGCTGATGCTGTCGGTGGGCGCGAATTCGCGACTGATGATTGGCAGGCCGACCTCGAACAACGTGATGGCGGCGCGTAGCGACTCCACCGGGTGGATGCCGTGCTCGGCCCGCTGCGCACCGATTTCGACACTGGGCAGCCGAGCCTCACCCGTCAGTGTTATCCGGAAGGTGTCCGGCAGTCTGAGCTGAGCCGCCACGTCGTCGAGGACCGATGCGACCTGGTCGGCGAGCTGTTCGGCGACCTCCGGCCGGCTGATCAACTGGTTGCCCTGCTGCCGCAGGGCCCTGGTGAACGCGCTGAGGACCTCGTCGAGGATCCCCGTGGTGTCCGTGCTTCGGGCCGCGTCCGCGTCACGCCCAGTTCTCAAGAGGCCTCCCCGCCGACTCCTGTCACGGAGACTTATGATAGCGCTCCCGACTGGAACATCCACCCCTTACGGGGTTTGAGTGTCGGGATTAGATCGTCTCTGCTCAGGCCGCTTGGTTGTGGTCTCCGTCTTTGATTTTGCTGGCCATAAGCTTTTCTTTAGCAATTTACCCATATAAATCAACTTGAATCCTTACCGGTTGGACCTGGTTGGCCTTTTCGTCGTGCTGCGGTGCGGACGGCGTAATCCCGTCCGACAGCCTCCGCTCCGCCCGCCCGCGTGTCGTCCGACCCGGCGGTGCGCCTGCGCCCCGGCTGCATCCGTACGCGCCGTTGGTCGAGGCGTCGCGCGTCCTTGGTCGTAGCCGGTGCCGCCACCTTCATGGAGCCTGTCGGCGGATGGGGCTCTGCCACCTTGGCCGGCCCGGAAGCCGGCCCCTACCATCGACCCATTGATGATTGTCGTTGTGGGGAGCCTGCTCGGGCCACGATCCGCCCTGTGCGGGCGGCCCGCCGACGAACCATCCGACACGAGGAAAGGAGCAGGCCGTCATGGTCACAGACGCGCCGACACCCGCCGGCCGAGAGCCGGCACCCGGCACTGTCCGGCGTGGTCGCCGGCTCGTCGGGCGGCTGGTCGTCGGGGCGTTCGTGGTCGCCGTCTGCATCGTCGTCGCGTTCGCACTCCGTGACCAGGACTGGTCGACGCTCGGCCAGCTGACCCGTCCCCGGACGGTGCCGGCGCTGGCCGCCGCCCTGGTGGTCACCTCCGGCGGCCTGCTCTGCGCCGCCCGTGCCTGGCTGCTGACCATCTCGACGACCGGCGTGCCGGTGCCGGTCACCGCCGGTGTCCGGATGTTCTTCGTCGGCCTCCTCGGAAAGTTCCTGCCCGGCCGGGTCTGGGGCCTGCTCGCCCTGCTCAAGCTCGGCGAGCGGGCCGGGGTGAGCCATCCCAGAATGGCGGGAATCTACCTGGTGAACGTGGTGGTGGTGCTGCTCAGCGGTGGGGCCGTCGGTCTGCTGGTCGCGCCGGCCCTGCTCGGGGCCCACTCCCTCTGGCTGTTCCCGGCCCCCGGCGCGCTGCTCGGGTTACTGCTCCTGCGGCCGGCGTTGATCGACCGGGTGGTCGCCGTGGCGGCCCGGCTGGCCCGTCGCCCACAGCTGGCCCGGCTGGCCCGGCCCGAGCACCTGCGGCGGTCGATCGGCTGGCAGACGGCCTCGTGGGTGCTGTTCGGGGTGCACGTCTGGCTGGTCGCCACCCTGCTGGGTGCCGCGCCGGTCAAAGCGCTGCCAGTGGCGCTGGGCGCCTTCGCAATCGCCAGTGTGGCTGGCACCCTAGCCCTGTTCGTTCCGGACGGCGTCGGGGTGCGGGACGTCCTGCTGATCGCCGCCCTCACAGTCGTGCTGCCCCTGCCGGCGGCGGTCACCACCGCCATCGCCAGCCGGGTGCTGTGCACCCTCGCCGAGATCCTCACCGCCGGGGCCGCCCTGCTCGTCACCGCGCTGCGCGACCGGCGTGCTGCGCGGGCGGCCGCCGCGTCGACGGACACCTCGGCGGGACGGTCCCCGGCCCCGGCTTCGTTCTGACCCGCCACCGCCCCGCCATCGGCGCGTACCCACTCGCCGCGATCAGAGAGCGAAAGGACCCAGCGAGATGCCACCACTGTTGTCCATCGACGACGCCGAACAGCTCAGCGTCGAGCAGGTGCACGACCTGTACCGCCAGCACGTGAACAAGGGCCAGGTCAGCCTGATGACCTCGTTCGGGTTCGGCCGGGAACTCGCCGACCGGGCCGAAGGCGCCTACATCCACACCCGCGACGGCCGGCGGATCCTCGACTTCACTGGCGGCGTCGGGGTGCTCAACCACGGCCACAACCATCCGCGCATCCTGGCCGCCCGCCGCCGGTTCGCCGAGCGGCAGCGGATGGAGGTGCACAAGACCTACTTCTCGCCGTACCTCGCCGCGCTGTCACACAACCTGGCCGCCGTCCTGCCCGGCGACCTCGACATGTCGTTCCTGCCGAACTCCGGCGCGGAGGCCGTCGAGGGCGCGGTGAAGCTGGCGTACAAGTACCACGGCGGGCGGCGCAACACGATCCTGCGCAGCGACATCAGCTTCCACGGCAAGCTACTCGGCTCCGGCAGCCTCACCGGCAGCACCCAGAACCACTTCACCTTCCCCGGTATCCCCGGGGTGGTGTCGTTCGACTACGACGATCTGGCCGCCGTGCGGGCGGCGGTGGAGGCCAGCCGCGACCGCAAGGGCCGCAGCGACGTGTACGCCATCCTCATCGAACCGTTCAGCGCCTCGACGATCCGGTGGTGCTCGGAGGAGTTCCTGCGTGGCCTTCGCGAACTGTGCACCCGCGAGGACATCGTGTTGATCTTCGACGAGATCTACACCGGCTGGGGCAAGACCGGGACCATGTTCCACTTCATGCGCTACCCCGGGCTGATCCCCGATGTGGTGACCACCTCGAAGTCCTTCGGCGGGGGCAAGTCGTCGATCTCGGCGTACGTGGCCCGGCGGCGGATCTTCACCAAGGCGTACGGCAGCCTCAACGACGCGCTGTTGCAGAGCACCAGCACCACCTACTACGGCTTCGGCGAGGAGACCGCGACCGCGATCGAGGCGATCAACGTGGCGGTCGACGAGGACTTCCCGGCCCGGGCACGGGCCATCGATCGGGTGCTCGCGCCGGGACTCGCCAGGATCGCCAAGGAACATCCCGACGTGGTGACCGAGGTACGGGGTGCCGGTGCGCTCTGGGGCGTCTTCCTGAACAGCGCCCGCTCGCTGGACCTGGCGGCCAAGGTCGCACCGGGCGGGCTCGCCAAGGATCCGCAGTTCGGCACCAAGCTCGTCACCTGCGCGGTGATCAACGCCCTCTACCGCGACCACGACATCTACAGCTACTACACGCTCAACGGCAGAAACCCGCTGGTGGTGGGGCCACCGCTGGTCGTCGAACCCGCCGAGGTCGAGCATTTCCTCGACTGCCTTGACCGGACTCTCGCACTCGGCATGACCCGGCTGCTGGCCCGCTTCGTGGCCGAGAAGGTGTCGTCGCTGTGGTGAGCGGGGCCGCGGCCGGGACGGTGACCGTGACCGGCGGCAGTGGCATGCTCGGTGGCAACCTGGTGCGATCCCTGGCCGGCGACGGATGGCAGGTACGCAGCGTCGACCTGCGGCCACCGGCCGAACCGGTGCCCGGCGTCGACTACCTGACCGTCGACGTGCGGGACGCAGCCCGGGTCCGCGTGGCGCTGCGCGGTACGGACGTGGTGGTGCACACCGCCGCGGCGCTGCCCAGCTACCCGGAACCGGAGATCCGGTCGATCATCGTGGACGGCACCCGCAACGTGCTCGACGCCGCCCGGGCGGTCGGTGCCGACCGGGTCGTGCACATCTCCACCACCGCTGTGTACGGGCTACCCGGGCAGGTGCCCACCACCGAGGACCACCCGCGTGAACCGGTGGACCCGTACAGCCGGGCGAAGGCCGCCGCCGAGGAGGTCGGTGAGCGGTCGCGGGCCAGCGGGATGTGCGTACCGATGCTGCGACCGAAGACCTTTCTCGGCCCTGGCCGGATGGGTCTGTTCGCGATGCTGTTCGAATGGGCCGAGGAGGGCCGGAACTTTCCGGTGCTCGGCCGGGGCGGCGTGCGGATCCAGATGTTTGCCGTGGAGGACCTGGTTGACGCGGTCCGGGTCGTCCTGCACACCCCCGCCGACCACGCCAACGACACGTTCAACCTGGGCGCGGCCGAGTTCGGCACGCTGCGGGAGGACTTCCAGGCGGTGCTCGACGCGGCCGGGCACGGCGGGCGGGTGGTGCCGGTTCCGGCCCGCCCCGCCGTCGCGGTCCTGCGGCTGCTCGAGCGGCTGCGGCTGTCGCCGGTGTACGGGCGACTCGTCCACAAGCTGTGCAACGACTCGTACGTCAGCATCGACAAGGCCGGCGAGGTCCTCGGCTGGCGGCCGCAGTACTCCAACCGCGACGCGATCCTGCGCACCTACCACTGGTGGCGGGCGGCCCGCTCCGCCGGACCCGTTGCCAGCCCGTCCACCGGGCGGACCAGCCGGGATCCATGGAAACAGGGCGTCCTGAGCCTGGCCAAGGCCGTCTTCTGAACCGTCCGGTAGCTCACCCCGCGCCTCCCACACCCACCGGAGCTCGTCGTGACCATCGCCATCGACCAGCCCGTCGGCCCCGGCCCGACCCCACCGTCGCCCGGGGCCAGCCGGCCCGGCCTGCTGACCGACCTGATCACCCTGATCCGTCCGCACCAGTGGGCGAAGAACCTGCTGGTGGTTCCGCTCGCCCTGATCGACGCACCGGCGTTGGGGCCGGGACCGCTGGCCCGGGTCGGCTGGGCGGTCGTGCTGTTCACCCTCGCCTCGTCCATGGTGTACGTGGGCAACGACGTCCACGACCGGCACCGGGACCGGGCCCACCCCACCAAACGCCGCCGGCCGATCGCCGCCGGTCGGATCAGCGTCCCGGTGGCGTACGCCGTCGGCGTGGCCCTGGCGCTGCTGCTGGCCGCCGCGGTGCTGCTCGGGCCGGCCGTCGCCTGGTGGCCGATCGCCGGCTACCTGGTCCTCAACCTGGCCTACAGCCGTGGCCTGAAGCACCTGCCACTGGTCGACGTGTGCGTGGTCGCGGTCGGCTTCGTGCTGCGGGTCGTCCAAGGCCACCTGGCTGTCGGCGCACCGGTCGGCCGGTGGCTGCTGGTCGCGGTCTTCGCCCTGTGCCTGCTATTCATCCTCGGCAAGCGGCGGCACGAGGTGACCGTCTCCGGCAGCGACCACCGGCCGTCGCTACGCGGGTACTCGGTCCGGTACCTGGACCATCTGATCGTCTTCTGCGCGGTGCTGGCCGTGGTCGCCTTCCTCTTCTCCCTGCAGGAGACGGTGGCCGACCCGTACACCGATCTGGCCCTGCTCGGTTCGGTGCCGTTCGCGTTCTTCGCTGTCGCCCGCTACCTGCAGGTCCTGGTGGTGGACGGGCGTGGCGGGGAACCGACCCGGATCCTGCTGCGTGACCGGGTCATGGTCGTCAACGCCCTGCTGTGGGGCGTGCTGCTGGCCGGCACGCTGCTCGCCGCGCACTACGCCGTGCCGCTCGATCTCACCGCCCGGCTGCGCTGACCGACGGCCGGCCCCACCCTCAGCCGACTACCGCCCCAACCCGACAAGGAGCAGCAATGGCCGACCCGCTCGTGTCCGTCATCATCCCGAACTACAACTACGGCAACTCCATCGGCCAGTGCGTCGACGCGGCACTGGACCAGACGTACCGCCCGATCGAGATCATCGTGGTCGACGACCACAGCACCGACGACTCGCTGGCGATCGCCCGGCAGCGGGCCGTCACGGTGTTGCGGACCGCCCGCAACAGCGGCGTCGCGGTGGCCCGCAACATGGGGGCCGCCGCGGCCCGGGGCGAGATCCTGTTCTTCGTCGACTCGGACGTGGCGCTGCGGCCGGACGCGATCGAGACGGCGGTCGCCGAACTGCGCGCGCATCCCGAGTACGGTGCGGTCTGCGGCATCTACGAAGACGAGCCACTGATCCGCGACAGCGTGGTGGAGCAGTGCCGGGTGCTGCAGGCGTACTGCTGGCGGATGGCCTCGCTCGGCGAGGTCAGTTTCCTGTTCTCGTCGCTTACCGCGATCCCCCGGCGGGTGTTCGACGAGATCGGTCCGTTCAATCCCCGGCTGCGCCAAACCGAGGAGGTCGACTACGGGCAGCGGATGTCCACCCGCTACCAGATCCGGGTCACCGACGCAGTCCGGGGCCGGCACGACGACGACGACAAGCTGCTGCCGCTGATGCGCAAGCTGTTCCGCCGGGCGCGGCTGCGGGTGCCGTTGTTCGCCCGGCGCCGGCGCTTCGCCAAGGGCTTCGAGAGCGCCTCGCGTTCGCTCGCCGCGCTCGCCGCGCTCGGTGTGCTGGCCAGTCTGCCACTGGTCGTGCTGAGCCCATGGGCGTCGCTGGCCACCGGGGCGCTGCTCGCGGTGATGCTCGCCGGTGACGCCGCGATGTACCGCTACGTGCTGCGTCGGCGCGGCCCGGGCTTCCTGGCGGTTTTCACCGCCGTCGCGTTCGCGACCAACGTGGCCATCTCTACCGGCATCGCGGTCGGTGCCTTGCAGTGGCTGGTGTCCGGCCGGTTCCGCCGGCTGTACGACGCTCAGTGGCCGTCCACCGCCGTGCCGGCCGCCCCGACGGTGACCCGGGCGCCGGCATGAGCCACCTGATCACCGCCGCTGGCGGCGCGGCCCGGACCGCCGCGCCGCCAGCGGCGCCAGGGGTGCCAGGGGTGCCAGGAGACGGACCGGCCGGCGGTACGGCGGACCGCGGCCCCGGCGGCCCCCGGCATCGAGGTTGGCCACCGCGTACCCGGCTGGTGTTCGCCCCCGTCGCCGGCTGGAGCCTGTTCCTCGCGGTGTTCCTGACGCTCACCGGAACGCAGTGGTGGTGGCGTCCGTTCGAGCTGATGCCGCCGCTGCTGTTCGTCGCGGTGCCGTTGCTGCTGGCCCCACTGACGCTGCTGGCCCGCCCGGTCCGTGCCCGGCTCGCCCTGGTGCTCGTCGGTTGCCTGGTGCTCGGTACCGACCTGGCCGGGCTGAACGTGCATGCCCTGCCGGGCGGGCGCACCGCCGCACCCGCCCCCGCCGACGCGGTTCGGGTGTTCGCCTGGAACACCGAGTACTGGCACGACGGCGACGACCCGGAGCGGTTCTACGCCTACCTGGCCGACCAGCGGGCCGACGTCTACCTGCTCAGCGAGCACGTCGGCTGGGATCTCGCCGGGCACCGGCCGGTCCGCGTCGACTACCGTGCCGAACTGCGCGAACGGTTCCCCGGCTACCAGATCGTCGCGGTCGGCGAGCTGCTGACGATGTCCCGGTACCCGGTGGTACGTCACCACGGGCTGGACGCCACGCCGTACCTGACCGACCCAGGGCTCGGCGGTCCGCCCCCCGGCTCCGACTTCCCGGACTACTACCGGTACAAGGTCCTGCGGACCGACCTGCTGGTGGGTGGGACCGTGTTCTCGGCGTACAACGTGCACGTCCCGGTGCAGCTGGACGTCTCGATGGATCCGCGACGGGCCGAGTTCACCGCCTTCATGCGGGCGCAGGAGATCCGTCGGCAGGCCCACTACCGGGCGGTGGCGGCCGACCTCGCCGGCAACCCGGCAGCGGTGCTGCTGGCCGGCGACTTCAACGCGACGTCGGCGATGGGGGAGTTGCGTGCCCTCGGCCGCCGGCTACGGGACGCGTTGCCGGCCAGCCGGGAGATCTACCCGGTCTCCTGGCCGGACGGCGGGACCGTGTTGTGGCGGTTGGACTGGGCGTTCACCGCCGGTCCGGCCCGGGTCCACGACTACCGGATGGTGCCGGGCTGGGGGATGAGCGACCACCGGGGACAGCTCGTCACCGTCTCGGTGAGCTGAGCGGATGCCACCTAGCCGGCGATGCCGGCCGCGGCCAGCTGGCCGTCCACCTCGGTCGTACGGGCGACCATGCCGCACCGCTCGGACAACCGGCGCGCTTCGCCGACCAGCCTGCCGGCCGCGTCCCGGTCCCTGCGGGCGAGCTCGGCGCGACCCAGCGCGCACCGAGGATCGAAGCCCGGGCGTCGCCGAGCGTAGGGCGACGGTGACGGCCTGCTGGAAGGGCCGGATCGCCGGCTGCGGGCGGCCGGCGAGCAGGTGCGTGTTGCCCAGCGCGCTCAGCGCGTACGGTGCGATCCGGCGGTCCGGGCAGCGGTCGACCACCGCCACGGCACGAGTGAGGGTGCGTAGGGCTTCGTCGAACCGGCCGGTGTCGCGTTGTAACTCGCCGAGGCCACGCAGACAGCGGGTCTCGCTGGCCCGGTGGCCCGCCGCACAGGCCAGCGCGAGTCCCCGCCGGTAGTGCTCTTCGGCCTGCGAATGCCGGCTGTCCAGCCAGTGCAGGTCACCTAGTGCGCGTAGCGTCCGTGCCTGCAGACCGATGTCGCGAATTCGTTCGGCCAGCTCGCGGGCACGATCCAGATGGTCCCGGGCTTCGGCGGTAAGACCCCGGTCGAGCCCGAGCGGTCCGGTTCGGCGATGCACAGCCTCGCCGGCCGTGGCGGCGGAGCGATCGAGGCACCGACGCTGGTCAACCGGGGCGGTTACTACCGCTACTACTACCTGTACGTCTCCGTCGACCGGTGCTGTCAGGGCGCGGCCAGACGGTACTTGCCGACAGCGACGGCGACTACCTCGCCTACCACTACTACGCGAACAACGGTGCCGCGTTGCTCGGCATCAACCGGATCGGCTACGACGCGGCTGGCTGGCCCTACCTGTGCTGACCGCCCAGCCCACGAGTGTCGGGTCGGCTCAGTCAGTCGGTCACCGACAGATCGATGGTGTGCGCGGCGTGGTTCGCCTTGGCGGCCAGGTAGCGGACGTTCGCGGCGGAGACGTGCACGCCGGTGGGGACCTGCTCGGTCACCGTGACGCCGAGCCGGGTGAGCTGCGCCGCCTTGTCCGGATTGTTGCTGAGCAGGGCCACCCGGTGCACGCCGAGCGCGAGCAGCATCTGCGCCGCGACCGTGTAGTCGCGTTCGTCCTCGCCCCGGCCCAGCGCCACGTTCGCCTCGAACGTGTCCAGCCCGGCGTCCTGCAGCGCGTAGGCGTCGAGCTTGGCGTACAGCCCGATGCCCCGACCTTCCTGCCGCAGATAGAGCAGGAAGCCGCCGTGAGCGGCGATCCGCTCCACCGCCTCCCGCAGTTGCGGGCCGCAGTCACACCGCTGACTGCCGAACACGTCGCCGGTCAGGCACTCGCTGTGCGGGCGTACCAGTGGCGGGTCGCCGCCGTCGGTGGCCTGGTCCAACGCCCGGTCCCAGTCGCCCAGGCCCAGCGCCACGTGCTCGCGCTGGTCGGTCAGACCGTCGAAGGTGAAGACCCGGGCACTGGCGATGTAGCCGTCGGCGAACCGCAGCGGCACCGTCACCTGCCGGCGGACCGTCGCCGTCGGCGCGGGACCCGTCCCGTTGGTGGCGGCGCGCTTACCGTTGACTGGAGCGTGGGGCGGCGGTTCAAGCATCGTGCGTCCTATCGGTGATGTGCTGCGCAGAGCGTCGGCACCGGTCCGGCCGGCACCGACACTCGAGCCGTACGGGAGAATGTGTGCCGGCCTCGCATGCAGGCTATCTTCCGGTCGTCAAGCCGGTCGTCAAGGAGGTGCCATCAGTGGTTGAGCGACCCTACGTCCTGCTCAGCTGCGGCATGTCGATCGACGGGTATCTGGACAACGCGAGCGGGCGGCGCCTGCTGCTGTCCAACGACGCCGACTTCGACCGGGTCGACGCGGTACGTGCCGACTGCGACGCGATCCTGGTCGGGGCCGGCACAGTGCGCCGCGACGACCCTCGGTTGCTGGTCCGGTCGGCGGACCGTCGGCGTCGGCGGGTGGCCGCCGGCCACCCACCCACCCCGATGAAGGTCACCGTCACCGGCAGCGCCGACCTCGACCCGCAGGCGCGGTTCTTCACGGTCGGCGACGTCGACAAGGTCGTGTACTGCGCCACGGCGAGCCTGGGCAGCGCCCGCAGCCGGCTCGCCGGGCTCGCCACCGTCGTCGACTGCGGTGACCCGGTCGACCTGCGACGGGTCGTCGGTGACCTGCACGTCCGGGGCGTCGGCCGGTTGATGGTCGAAGGCGGCGGACGGGTGCACACCCAGTTCCTCACCGCCGGCCTGGCCGACGAACTGCACCTGGTGGTCGCCCCGATCTTCGTCGGCGACTCCCGGGCACCCCGGTTCGTCGGCGACGGCAGCTTCCCGTGGCACGCCGACCGGCGGGCGACGCTGGTCGAGGTCCGCCAGATCGGCGACGTGGCCCTGCTGCGCTACGCCCTGTCGTCCCGGTTCGGCGAGCAGTAGCCGACCAGCCCGTCCCGCCGTCACGTTGCTGGCCGTCACGTTGCTGGCCGTGGTCGCAGTCGCAGCCGCAGCAGCAGCGGCGGCCGCTGCCGGACCGCCGGCAGCCGACGCACCCAGCGGACCGCCAGCACACCGGCACCCGGCAGGCTCGCCGTCAACGCCAGCAGGCCGTACACCACCGCGACGGTCAACCCGAGGCCCGCGCCGAGCCCGGCCGCACCGAACGCCCACGCGGTCACCCCTTCCCGCGGTCCCCAGCCGCCGACGTTCAACGGCACCGCCATCGCCAACAACGCCAGCACCATCAACGGTGCCAGCTGGTGTAGCGGCGCCGTCGACCCGGCGGCGCGGGCGGCGACCAGGAAGGTGGCCAGGTGACCGGCCAGCGCGGCTACCGACAGCAACGCCACCCCCGGCCAGGTCCGTCGGGCCAGCAGACCGCTGCGCAGGTCGGCGACGGTCCGCCCGACCGCGCGGGTCCACCAGGATCCGCCCGGCCCGGCGGCTGCCGTTCGACGAACCCGTGGCCGACGGCGGCGTACCGCCACGAACAGCGCCACCACCAGCGCGGCCGCCGCGACCATGGCCGCCGCGACCTGAGCCGCAGTGACCAGCCGCGCGGGTGCCGGCACCGGCAGCGTCAGCAGCACACCCGCAGCGACCGCGAACAGCACCAGCTGACCGGCGGTCCGTTCCAGCACCACCGCGCGTACTCCCCGGCCCACGTCGGCCACCTCCCGGCCGTGCCGGACCGCGCGATGCACGTCACCCAGCACCCCACCGGGCAGCGCGGCGTTGAGGAAAATCGCCCGGTAGTAGTCGGCGACCGCCCCGGCCAGCGGCAGCGCCAGCCCCATCCCCCGGGCGACCAGGCACCATCGCCAAGCGCTGCAGACCGTGGTCAGCAGCCCGATCCCGACCGCCAGCAGTAGCACCCGCGCGTCGATCACCCGCATTCCGTCGAGGAACGCGTTGGTGCCGAGCCGGCAGGCCAGCAGCCCCAGGATGGTCACCCCACCGGTCAGTCGTAGCCAGGCCCAAGCCTTGCCCTTCACTGTGCGTCACGGCCGGTGCCGGCCGTGCGCAACGGGCTCTCCGCCCTGTGCATTACGTGCCCCCCTCGATGAGCCTCCGCCGACAGATACGCGACGGTGCCGCCTCCGGTTCATCTGCCCGGCACCGGAAGTACGCCGTGCAGACCTCAGCTGGGCACGACCAATATGTCCCGGTGTTCCACGGTGACCCCCAGCTCACCGGCGGCGGCAGCGGCGAGCCGGCGGCGCCGGTAGCCCCCTGGCCGGGCGGCCAGCTCCGGCCGCTGTTCGTACGCCGCCGCGATCCAGCCGCCCAGCCATCGTTCGGTCAGCTTGGCCCGCTCGGGGCCGAGCAGCCACGGACTGGGCCGCACCAGCACGGTGGCCCCGTGCCGGGTGAACGCCTCGGTCGCCGCCTCCACCGCCGACGGGCCGAGTAGCGGACGACCTGCGGTGCGCCGCCGCTGATGGTCGTTGAACGCGGCCGTCAGCTCACCGTCGAGCGGGTCGGCGGGATCGAACCATACCTCACCGACCACGGTCAGGGTCAGCAACGCCGGACAGGCGACCGCCCGGACGGTTGCCGCTAGCCGGTCCACCTCGTCGGCGGTGAGCAGGTCCAACAGGGCCGACGCGGTGACCAGGTCGGCGCCGGCGAGGTCGTCGACGGTGAGCGCGGTGAGGTCGTCGCGGCGTACCGTCGCGGTGACCGGTGCGCCGTCGGACGCCGCCGGGGCCATCCGGGCCTCGGCATGGCGCAGCAGTTCGCGGTCGCGGTCGTGCAGCACCCAGTGCTGGGCACCGGGCAGCTGCGGGGCCAGCCACCGGCCCATCGACCCGGTGCCGCAGCCGAGGTCGTGTATCTCGGTGCGGGCGGCGCCGGTCAGTAGCCGGCGTACCTCGGCGACCAGTTCCGCCGAGCGCGCCTGCGCGTCTGCGGGCTCCCGCAGCCCCAACCACGCCGGGCTGTACCCGGCCGACTCGATCGTCTCCATGAAGTCTCCCTCTGCTGGTTGGCGACGCCGTTACCGGGGTGGGGCTGGGTGGGGCGCCGCCGTCAGCGCCGACTCAGTTCGTGTAGTACCGCACCAACTGCGGCGGCAGTGTCCGCCCAGCCGGGCAGCCCGGCCCGGCGCGCGACGGCGGCCGCCCGCAACCGCTCCCGCTCGCCGCCGTCGGTCAGCCAGCGGCGTACCGCCGCACCGAGCGCCGCCGGGTCGGCGGGCGGCACCAGCCGGCCCGGTCGCTCACCAGCGTAGGTGCGACCCAGTGCCTGCGGCACCCCGCCGACGTCACTGGCCAGCACCGGGATGCCGCAGGCCAGCGCCTCGGTGACCACCATGCCGTACGTCTCGGCGTGCGACGGCAGGATCAGCAGATCGGCGTCGGCGTAGGTGCCGGCCAACGTCGCCGCCGCGCGGGGCCCGGCCAGCGTGACACGGTCCCCTATCCGGTGGTACGCGATCCGCTGCCGGACCCGGTCGACGTACGCGGCGGCGGTCAGCGCTCCCACGCAGAGACATTCCCAGTCCAGGTCGGCGACGGTGGCGAGCGCCTCGACGAGCACGTCGTGGCCTTTACGGGGGGTGACCGACGCGACGCAGAGCAGCCGTCGGCCGGTCGGGTCCCGGTTCGCCAGGGGCGCCGGTGGGACGCCCGGCACCGCCACCCGGATCCGGTCGGCGGCCAGGCCGTGGCGGGCGGCGAGTTGGCGGGCCGTCGCGTCGCTGGTGGCGATCACCGCGGCCGCCGCGCTGAGCGCCGCGCGTTCGGCCAGGTCCAGCTCGGCAGCCTCAGCCGGGTCCAGCCCGGTCTCGTCGGCGAGCGGCAGGTGAACCAGCACGGCCAGCCGCAGCCGGTCGGCGTGCGGTCCGATCACCTCCGGCACCCCACAGGCGACCAGGCCGTCGATCAGCATCACCGTGCCGTCGGCCAGGGTGGCGAGGAGGTCAGCGAGCGCGGCCCGGCTGGTCCGGTCCGGGCACGGCCAGTCACCGGGGACAGCGATCTCGCGCACCGGCCATCCGGCCGCGGCCAGACCGGTGCAGACCTGCCGGTCGTAGACATTGCCGCCGCTGGGGGCGGTCGGATCGTCCACGTTGCCGGGCAGCACCACGACGATCATCGACGTCAGAGCGCCCGCTCGTAGCTCGCCCAGGCGATGTGCGACTCGTGCAGGGTGACGCCGATCCCGGTCAGACCACGGGCACCGGCACCGAGATCGCCCGCGTGCACCCGGTCGGCCAGCCGGTCGGCGATCAACTTGGCCAGCCATTCGGTGGAGGTGTTGATCCCGGCGAACGCCGGCTCGTCGTCGAGGTTGCGGTAGTTCAACTCGGCCAGTACGGCCTTGAGCTGCTCGGTGGCCAGACCGATGTCGACGACGATGTTGTCGCTGTCGAGGTCGATGCGCTTGAAGGTGGCGTCAACGACGAAGGTGGCCCCGTGCAGCCGTTGCGCCGGGCCGAACACGTCACCGGTGAAGCTGTGGGCGACCATAATGTGGTCACGTACGGTGACGCTAAACATTTCTCATCCTCCAGTCGGGTAACGGATCACGTGGCACAAGGCCGGCAACTCGCCGGCGGCCAGCCGGGGCAGCACTCCGGGCAGGTCGGTGAAGTCGCTCTCGCCGGTCAGCAGCGTGTCGAACCTCTCGTCGGCGAGCAGGTCCAGGGCGAGAGCCAGCCGGCCGGCGTACCCGCGCCGCTCGCGCCGGGCCGGGGCTACCCGGCCGACCTGGCTGCTGCGCACGGTCAACCGGCGGGCGTGGAAGTGCTCGCCGAGCGGCACGGTGACCGGGCGATCGCCGTACCAGCTGAGGTCGACAACCGTGCCCTCGACGGCGAGCAACTCCAGCGACCGGGCCAGCCCGGCCGACGTGGCACTGGCGTGGAACACCAGGTCACATCCGTCGGTGGCGGTGTCCGGGTGGGCGAAGCCGACGCCGAGCGCGGCGGCGGTGGCGGCTCGTGCGGGGTCGATGTCGACCAGTTCGACCCGTACGCCGGGGAACCGGGCGGCGAGCGCGGCGACGGTGGCACCGACCATCCCGGCGCCGACCACGGCGATCCGGTCACCGAGCAGGGGAGCGGCGTCCCACAGAGCGTTGACCGCAGTCTCCACCGTGCCGGCGAGCACCGCCCGGCGGGCCGGCACGCTGTCCGGAACAACGGTGACCGCGTCGACCGGCACGACGTAGCGGGTCTGGTGCGGGTAGAGGCAGAAGACGGTACGGCCGACGAGCTCGTCCGGGCCCTGCTCGACCTGCCCGACGTTGAGGTACCCGTACTTGACCGGGGCGGGGAAGTCGCCGTCCTGGTACGGGGCGCGCATCGCGGCGTACTGGCTGGGTGGTACCTCGCCCCGGAAGACCAGCGTCTCGGTGCCCCGGCTTAGCCCGGTGAACCGGGTCCGCACCAGGACCTCGCCGGATGCGGGCGGTTCGACGTCGGCCGACCGGATCTCCCCGCTGCCGGGGGATCGTAACCAGAACGCTTGATCGCGCAGCGTCATCTACCCGCTCCCCTCGTCTCGTCGGTGCCTCGCCTCGCTGGCCTCGGTAACGATAGCCGGGTGCGGATCATGACAGCTGGTGACCGGCCGCCCTGGTGAGCCCGCGCGCCGGTGGACCAGTCCCCCCGCGCGTCCCGTTCTGCGGTAATCTGCCGTGTCGCTGTCCAGACCGACCGGTCCTGGACGACGAACCACCACATCGGCCACGGGGGACCGCGTGCCGATCGTCTATTTTGGAAGGTATACCATGTCGCAGACCACGGCCGTGCCGGCCACCGGGCAGAAGTCCTGGCTCGTCGCGGTGCTGCTCAGCTTCTTTCTTGGCGGATTCGGGGCGCACCGGTTCTACGTCGGCAAGATCGGTACCGGTGTGCTGATGCTGGTCACCTTCGGCGGACTCGGCCTCTGGGCGTTGATCGACTTCATCGTCATCCTGATCGGCAAGTTCACCGACAAGCAGGGCCAGCCGCTCGCCAAGTGACCGGCGAGGCTTGCGCGCCGGGGCGCCACCCGTACGGGTGGCGCCCCGGCCGCGTCATCGGACGTCGACGACGACCGCCCCGCCGCCGAGCGCGGTTGTGTCGGCGTTGATCCGGCTGTCATAGACCACGGTCCCGGTACCCGCCTCCCGGATCCGGATCCAGAACCGGTCCTTGCCCTGCTTCCGCAGCGCCTCGTCGTTCAACCCGACCATGTACTCGTAGTCGCCTGCGCCGTTGACCGTGCCCCGGCCGTTGAACCGCACCTGCGGGCCGTCCACCACGTACCCCCGGTGGCTGGTCGCGGCGAACTCCCACTCGCCGACGCGCAAGCGCAGCGCAACCGGGCCCGGCCCGGTCGCGTCCGGACCGGCCGTCGCTACGAACCCGAACTCGGCCCGCCCGGCCACCTGCTCGTCGGCGACGTACGCCCCGGCCGGTGAAGTGATCCAGCCGGAGCCGGCGACGTGCCCGCCGTCGGCCCGGTGCACCGCCAGATGGCCGCCGGCCAGGGTGTGCGCGGCATCCCGGTCGTCGATCACCGTGACCGTCGGCCGGTACACACCCGGTTCGGCGTAGCTGTGCGCCGCGACGCAGGCCGACCCGTCGATCACGCCGGCGTCGACGGTGCCGTCGCCCCAGACCACCACGCACCGGTGGGTGTCGTCCGAACCGGAGTCGGTGAACGTCGCCGTGACGCTGACCTCGGTGCCGGCGGCGACCGGCCCGGCCGCACCGGTGACGGCGATCACCGTCGGCGCGGAGTTGACCGGCCGGATCGGCGCGACGCTCTCCAGGGTCGGCACCACCGGGACGATGGAGCCGTCGGGGGCGAACTCCAACCGGTCGATGGTGGTCTCCCGGTGTGTGCCGTCGCCGTCCGGGATGGCGAACCGGTGGTACGCGATGTACCAGTCGTCGGTGCCCGGCACCCGCACCACCGAGTGGTGCCCGGTGCCTTTGATCCCCAACGACAGGTCCTTGCGCAGGATGGTGCCCCGCCGCTCGCTCCACGGCCCGAGCGGCGAGTCGCCGACGGCGTACGCCACCTGGTAGTCCTCGCTGCGGGTGTCGTTCTCCGACCACATGAAGTAGTAGCGGCCGTCCCGCTTGATGACGAACGCGCCCTCGTTGTATCCGGACGGCCGGTGCGAGGTCACCTCGGCCGGGTCGAACGACACCATGTCCTCGTTGAGCTCGACCTGGTAGGCGTTGCCGTTGCCCCAGTACAGGTAGGAGCGTCCGTCGTCGTCGGTGAACACCGCCGGGTCGATCATCTGACCGGGGTACGTCCCGGCCGGCACCAGCGGCTCGCCGAGCGCGTCGCGGAACGGCCCGGTCGGGGAGTCGGCGACCGCGACACCCAGGTGCTTGCCGGTGTCGCCGGTGGCCTTTCCGCCGCTGAAGTAGAAGTACCACTTGCCGTCGCGTTCGGCGATGGTCGGTGCCCAGGCGCTGTTGTCCGCCCAGTCGACGTCGGTCTCCAGATCCAGGATCACCCCGTGGTCGGTCCAGTTGACCAGGTCCGCCGAGGAGAACACCGAGAACTTGGTGCCGCTCCAGCCGGCGAATCCGTCGGTGGTGGCGTAGAGGTAGAACCTGTCGCCGAAGACCGCGATGTTCGGGTCGGCGTACAGTCCGGGCAGCACCGGTGAGCGCATCAGGTGGGCCTCAACGGTCCAGGTCGCGGTGGAGCCGTCGGCGCCGGTGACGGTGTACGTCATCGGTGTGCTCAGGTCCCGTACGGTGCCCGACTCTGGTGCGACGGTGGCGCCGGGGGCGAGGGTGAACTCCGGTGCCAGGGCGGTCAGGTCGGTGTCCGGGTGGACCGGCAGGACGATCCGTCGGGTGTCGGCGTCGACGATGGCGTCCACCTTGAGCTGCGCCACGATGGCACCGGTGATCGCGGCCGGGGCGCCGCCCAGGGCGTACACCTCGTCGGCGGTCAACGCCCGGTTGTAGATCCGGAAATCGTCCACCTCGCCGGCGAAGTACGGGTCAGCGCCGTAAAGCGAGCGGCCGACATATCCGGCATAATCCCGGCTCGGGTCGTGCAGGTCCGACGGGCGGATCGCAACGTCGGTGGCCCGGGCGATCTCGACCCCGTCGAGGTACATCACGGCGGTACGGGTGGTCGAGTCGACGGTGACCGCCAAGTGTTTCCACTCGCCTCCGGTGAACGCTGCCGACGCCCGAAGCTGCTTCTCGGCCTGCCAGCTGCCGGTGGTTATCGCCGAGAACAGCACCCCACCGCCGTTGCGCGGCGTGCTGAACAGGTAGCGGTTACTGTTCGGACCCAGCCCGTAGATCCACTGGTTGGCGGTGCTGGAGGCGTCCCACTTGACCCATGTCGCCACGGTGGTGCTGGAGACACCGGCGTACACCCCATTGGGGATGGTGACGTACGGCGCGGTGGTCGAGCCGCTGGCGCCGCCGCTCATCTTGAACGAACCGCCCTCGACGCCGGTGCCGAACTCCGGGGTCCGCTCGTAGCGGCCGTGCCGGCCCTGCCCGGAGGAGTCGGTGGCGACGGTGCCGCCGGTTTCATCGAACTTGTAGTGCAGCAGCAGCCCGTCGGCCGGTGGCTCCGGCCCCGGGTCAGGCCCGTAGGCGGCGAGCAGCGCGTCGTACTCGGCCTGGGTGACCGGCAGTACAGTGCCGTGGCGTGGGTGCGACGGCAGCGTGTAGTCACTCGACGGTGTCCACTCGCCGGAGGCAAGGTCGGTGGTCTCGAACGGGATGTAGCCGCGTCCGCCGAACTCGTCGATGAACAGGTACCACTTCTCCTCGGTGTTCGACTTGAAGATGGTGGGTCCCTCACCCTGGGACATCGAGCCTTGGCCGATGCAGTCGGTGAGGAAGTCCCATTCGGTGTCGCGCAACGACGTCGCCGTCTCGGCGAGGATGAACTTGCTGCACGGCGTCGACGAGGAGTTGTTGCGCTCGTCCTTGGTGAACCGGTAGTAGACGCCGTCGTGGTCGATCACCGTCGAGTCGATCACCGAGTAGCCGGGATCCACCCACACCTGCGGCTCGGAGAAGGTGTGGAAGTCCCGGGTGGTGGCGTACAGCATCTTGTTGTAGGTGCTCCCGGTGTGGTCCGGGTCGTTGGCCGCGTACAGCTTGGAAGCCCAGAAGACGACGTACGCGCCGATCGACGGGTCGTAGTACGTCTCCGGTGCCCAGGTGTTGCCGGCGGTGTCGGGGGAGACCTGGACCAGGCGCTGGTCGGTCCAGTTGACCAGGTCGGTGGATTCCCACACCATGATCGACTTGCTGCCGTGCCGCTGCGCACCGTCCCAGTTGCCGTTGCCGTGGATCCGCAGGTCGGTAGCGATCTGGTAGAACTTGTCACCCTCCGGGGAGCGGATGATGAACGGGTCGCGCAGCCCTTTTTCGCCGAGCGTCGAGGTGAGCACCGGCCGGCCGTCGTTGAGCTGCTGCCACCGCAGCGGGTCGTTGCCCTGGCTGAGGGCGAAGTAGACCTGTTCGCCGTCGGCGGTGCCCTCACCGGTGAAGTAGCTGAACAGGTAGCCCGTGCGGTCGGCTGGTGCCGGCAGTTCGGGGACGCTGGCGGTGAACTCGCGGGTGGCGCTGGCCGCGTTGCGAGTAACGGTGGCGGTCAGCGTGACAGTGGTGTCGCCGGCTCCGGCTGCCGGTCGGTTGACCACGCCGTCCGTGGCGATCACCGCCGGGTTGTCCGACGCCCAGGTCACTGTCGTGCCGTCGGCGCCTGCCGTGGGCAGGGTCAGGTTGCCGCGCACGTCGTCAACGTTGTGCACGGTCAGCGCCGTGGCGGCGTCGGCGACGATCTGCGCGTCGTCGAACTCGGCCAGTACGGTCACCTCGAAGGTCCTGGTATCGGTGGCGGTGCCCCGGCTCAGGGTGGCGGTGAGCGTGGCCTGCGCGTCGGGCTGGCCAACGGCCGGTCGGGTCACCGTACCGTCGGTGGCGACCACCGCCGGGTCGCTGGACGTCCAGTCGATGGCCGAGCCGCCCGGCCCGGTTGCCAGCAGTGGGAGGTCGGCGGTGACCCGGCTGGTGTCGCCGAGGTCCAGCTCGGCCGCGTCGTGGGCGACGACCGCGGCCGCCGCGCGTGCACCGAGCTGGGCAGCTTCGTCGGCGGTGACCGCCCGGTCGTAGATGCGGAAGTCACGCACCCGACCGGCGAGGTAGCGGTCGCCGGTGTAGACCGAACGCCCGATGTAGTTTGCGGTGGTGGTGCCGCCGCCGATCGACCCGGGGGTGATGGTGACCGCGGTGTTGCGGCCGACCTCGACCCCGTCCTCGTAGAGCACTCCGGTGGTGCCGGACTGGGTGTAGGTGAGGTGCTTCCAGACCCCGCGGGCGAGGTTGCGGGTCGGGTTCGGCCGGGTGTTCTGCTCGGTGGACCAGTTGCCGCTGGCGATCGCGGCGCGGAACTGGTCGCCGGTGGCGAACAGGTAGCCGTCGCCGGTGCCGCCGCTGGTGTTGCCTATCCCGAAGATGAAGTAGGGGGTGGCCTGCGCCGGGTCGATGAGCACGTCCATCGTCACGGTGACCGAGTCCAGGTCGCGTAGAACGTCGTCGGGCAGATCCACGTACGTGTCGGTGCCGTTGAGGCCGAGTCCTTCTTCACCGGACCAGTCGGCGGTGCCGTGCACGGTGCCGTGCCGGTCGTTGCCTGAGGCGTCGGTGGCGACGGTCCCGGCGGTGGCATCCAGTTCGTACCAGAGGACAAGTCCGTCGGTCGGTCCGGCGGCGGTGGCGGTGGTCGGGCCGGCGGCCAGCAGGCTGGCGGTGAGGGCGAGGGCGGCGAGTGATGCCAGGGCTGTTCGTCGTGGTCCGGCGGTACGCGGTCGATCCCGCTGCGGCATGACTGTCTCCTCCAGGGAGGTGTCCGATTTCTTGTTTGAGATCCGGTATCAGTTGTTGTTAGCGTTAACAAAAATTGGTGGACAGGAGCCGGGTCGTCGGTTCCGATTCGCTGCCGCGACACGGCTGTTGCGAGAGTGTTAACCGGGTCGTACCTTGTCGTCAAGGGTCGACGACCCGGCTTCCCGCCGCCGGCACCAGCGGACGGTAAGGTCGCGCGGCATGAGAACGGTCTACACGACAGCCGACTCCGACACCTTCCACCCGGCCCGACAGCGGCTGGTCGGCCAGGTCGGGAAGTGGGCGCGTCGGCAGGGGCGTGCCGGGCTCGACCCATTTGTGATCGAGACGCTGCTGGAGCACCGGTGGAGCCACGGCGACGGTCTGTTCGGACGGTGGCACCCCGACGACCTCACCGCCGCCCTGCTCGACTGGTTCCCCCGACAGGTCACCATGCACCCGGACGACTGGGACGCCGTCGTGCCGAGCGTACGGGGATTCGTCGACTTCCTGTTCGACGAAGGGCTCGCCGACCGGCACTGCGCCGACCGGGACCTGCTGCACAGGACGCTCGACGAGCTGACCGGACCGGTCGCCGAGGCGCTGGCCGACGAGCGGCGCTACGGCCCGGCGAAGTACTGGGCCACCCGGATGATGCGCGACGGCGTCGACCCGACAGACAACGCGGCCGCCCAGGCGTTCATCGCCGACGTGCACGCCGGCCGGATCCCCGTCGACCGGGACCTGCTCAACCAGATCATGGCCAACCACCTGGCCGCGTCCGACCGCGCCCAACGCCCACCGACCCTGCCACTGGTGGTCGTCCCGGACGACGCCGAGCTGCGCACGGCGGCCGAATCGTCGACGATCCTGCACCAGGTCCGGCAGTTGGTGACCTGGATGGGCCAGGGCCGTACCCTGACCCCGAACGGCAACCTTCGGCTGGCCGACGCCCGGGAACTGGTCCCGCTGCTCGGCACCGCCGACGTGATCGACCCGGCCATCGGCGACCGGGTGTTCAAGACCCGCAGCAGCGAGGAGCTGTACGGGCTCTCGGTCGTCGTCGCCTGGGCCCGGGCCGCCCGAGTGGTTCGGGTGGTCAAGGGGCGGCTCGTGCCGGTCAAGAGCGCGGCCAAGCTGCTGACCGACCCGCTCGCCCTGGCCCAGCGGCTGTACGCGGCGCTGCCCGAGATCGGGGCGGCCGTGTGCGGCAGCGGCTGGAACGAGTCGTCGATGCGGTGGCGGTTCGACGACGCCGTCGTCATCGCAGCGCTCACCGTCTACTCGTCCGCCGAACCGTTGCCGGTCCCGGCCCTGCGTGAGCTGCTGCACCAGTCGCTGGAGGAGTCGATGCTGGTGCCGAACGGCGGCACCGAGGAGCAGCAGCAGGCGTGGCGACGGCTCGCCCACGACGACGCCGACCGGCTGTTCGCGCGGCTGGCCGATCTCGGCGCGGTCCTGCTCACCGACGACGAGATCAGCCTGACGCCACTCGGCGCCGCGCTGGTCGGGTACCGTCTGCGCGAACAGGGCGTCGTGGTGCCGACCGTGGCTGAGCTGCTGGACGAGACCGCCGAGGTGGTGGTGGCGGTCGCCGCCGACAGCGATCCGGACAGCGCCGAACGACTGCTGACCGCCTGGTGCGCCCACCAGCCGCAGCGCGGTCCCGCTGAGCTGCGGGCGCTCGCCCGGCGTACCGACGACCGGATACACCAGCGTCTCGCCCGGGCCTATGCGGGGTAGCCGTGCCGGGCCGGTAGGTAGCGGGCGGCCTCTAGCATCCGGATCATGAGTTACCAACCACCGGGGCCGTCACCACCGCCACCATCGTCCGCCGGGCCGAGCCGTAGCGGGCGGACGATCGTGATCATCGTCGCGGTCGTGTTCGCCGTCGTCCTACTCTGCTGCGTCGGTGTCGCCGGGGGTGGCTTCTGGCTGTACCGGACCGTGTCGGCGGCCACCGGTCCGGCCCGCGACGCCACCACCGCCCACTTCGACGCGCTGTCCGTCGGTGACTACGCCGGTGCCTACCAACGGCTGTGCCAGGACCGGCGGGACACCCTGTCCGAGACGCAGTACGTCCAGCAGGAGTCCGCCGCCGGACAGATCGCCGGGTACGACATCATCGGTGTCACTGTGTCGACCACCAACGTGCGGACGACCGGCACCGTCACCGTCGAAGTCACCTACGACGGTGGCGCACAGCGGCAGGAGGCCGTCAGACTGGTCGAGGAGAACGGCGAATGGCGGGTCTGCCAGTGACACCCGACCACCTGCCACGACGGTGACGGAGGACGGAGCGGGATGATCGAGGCACTGCTGCCGGCCACGGCGGTCGCCCGCGAGGCGTTCGACGACAACGTCCCGGTCACCCTGTTCCCCGAGGAGTCCGCGGTGCTCGGCAACGCGGTCGACAAGCGCCGTCGTGAGTTCGGCACCGCACGCCGCTGCGCCCATGAAGCCCTCGCCGAGCTGGGCTTCCCCGGCGTACCGGTGCCGTCCGGTGCACGCCGCGAACCCCGCTGGCCGGCCGGGGTGGTCGGCAGTATCACCCACTGCGCCGGCTACCGCGCGGCGGTGGTGGCCCGGTCGGTCGACCTCACCACGGTCGGAATCGATGCCGAACCGCACGAGCCGCTGCCCGCCGGCGTCCTGAACAGCATCACCGTGCCCGACGAACTCACCTGGCTGACCGCCCGCCGGGACAGCCACCCGCAGGTGCACTGGGACCGGCTGCTGTTCTGCGCCAAGGAAGCCGTCTACAAGGCGTGGTACCCGCTGGCGGAACGCTGGCTCGGCTTCGAGCAGGCGTACGTCGAGGCGAACCCCGGCCCCGACGGCACCGTCGCCCCCGGTTCCAGCGGCGCCGCCACCGACGGGGACTTCACCGCCCGGCTGCTGGTGCCCGGCCCAGCGTTGCCCGACGGCACGCCGCTGACCGGGTTCACCGGCCGGTGGCTGGCCCGCAACGGCCTGATCGTCGCCGCGATCAGCGTCCCGGCCGGCCCCGACGCTTGACCGTCACACCGCCCCAGAACGCCAACCCGCTGATGTGGATCCTCGGCCCGCCGGGGCTGCCCATCCCGGCGGCCCGCTGACCAAAGTCGCCCATCACGCCCACCCCGGTGATCGACACCTCGGCGTCATCCGGCACCACGATCTCGATCCCGCCCATGATCGCCCAGGCCTGGATCCGGATCACGTTCGCGTCGAGCTGTGCCTGTCGCAGGTCGAACCGGCCACCGCCCCAGAAGGCGAGCGCCCGCAACCTGCCCGGTGCCACCCACCGGCCCCGGCGGTCGACCCCGCTCATCACCGCGACCGCCCACTGCGACGGCCGCGACGGCTCCAGACCGTGATCGCCCCGCCGGGCGACCGAGTCGGACACCGCACGGGGAATGTCCCGGGTCAGCGGCTCCAACTCCGCGTACGTCCGGGCGGCGTACACCCGACCGAGTCGTTCGTCCAACTCGGGCAGATCGATCCGGCCCTCGGCGGCCGCGGCCCGCAGCACCTCCGCCACCTGCTCGCGGTCGGCGTCCGAGGCCCGCAGCCGGTCAGGGGGCAGGCGGTCAGGAAGGTCGCTCACGCCCACAGCGTACCGAGCGTCGCCGGGTTCGTCGGATCAGTCAGGTAGCGCGCCAGCACCTCGGTGTGCAACGGGAACGCCAACCTGACCGGCTCGGTCACCACCAGCCACTCGGTGGCCTCCTCGGTCGCCACCGACACCGGCAGCGTCTCCGCCGGTCGGGGCGGCAGCACCCCGATGATCAGCAGGCTGGCGCCGTTCGGCACGCTGCGCACGGCGTACAGTCGCACCTGGTCGGACCGCCCGGCCAGCCCGGTCTCCTCGCGCAGCTCGCGGACCACCGCCGTCCGCCAGTCCTCGCCGTACTCGATGAAACCGCCCGGCAGAGCCAGCTCGCCGCGCGCCGGCTCGATGTCGCGGCGCTGCACCACCACCCCGATCCCCTGTGGACTCGTCACCGGCACCAGGGCAACCGCCACCGGCGTCGGGTTGCGCCACACCTGCTGCCCACAGTGGTTACAGGACCGGGGCCAGTCGGCGTCGGCCGGGTAGCGGGCACCGCACGACGAGCAGAACGAGTAGGGCACGCCAGTCACAGCGTCCGACGATACGCCGGTCGCCGGGCCGGGCCCGTTGTCGCCTATCCGACCGCCGCCGGGCACCCGCCGGCCGCGCCCGGTCGGGGATTCTGACCCGCTGGGCCCGGCATCTGGACACCACCAGCGCAGCTACCTGCGCCGGTCGCTGCGCTTGTTAAACCGGCGGCGGTAACCTGCGGCGATGCGGCATACCTTGGAGCCGAACGCCCGGACCCTGCACGGCTACCTCTCACCGGACTATCCACCGGTGCTGACCATCGACCCCGGAGACACGGTCACCTTCCGTACCCTGGACTGCTGGTGGTCGGCCGGACCGTACGCCGGCGGCCCGCACGACCAGCGGCCCCGGCACGCGGCGCACCGGCCGGGGTTCGGCCACGCGTTGGTCGGGCCGGTCGCGGTGCGCGGCGCCCGGCCCGGGACCACCCTGTCGGTACGCGTCGACGAGGTGCTGCCGGCCGATTGGGGCACCACCCTGGCGGGCAGCGCGTTGACCCCGCACAGCGAGCGGTACGGGATCGCCGGCACCGAGACGGTGCACACCTGGCAGCTGGACCCCGCCGCCGGCACCGGACGCAACCAGCTCGGCCACACCGTGACGTTGCGGCCGTTCCTCGGGGTGCTCGGCATGCCACCGGCGCAGCCCGGCGAGCATTCGACCATTGCGCCCCGGCGTTGCGGCGGCAACCTGGACTGCAAGGACCTGGTCGCCGGCAGCACCCTGCTGCTGCCGGTCACCGTCGACGGCGCGCTGTTCTCCGTCGGCGACGGGCACGCCGCCCAGGGCGACGGCGAGATCTGCGGTACGGCGATCGAATGCCCGATGGACCGGGTCCAGCTCACCTTCGATCTGGTCGACGACCGACCGTTGACCGGCCCGATGGCCCGGGTCGACGGCGCCTGGCTGACCCTCGGCCTGGGCGACACTCTCGACGCCGCGGCTGCCGACGCCCTCGACGCGATGATCACCCTGATGTCCCGCCGGCACGGGCTGTCCCGGGGTGACGCGGTCGCCCTGGCCAGCGTCGTCGTCGACGTACGGGTGACGCAGATCGTCAACGGCGTCGTCGGCGTGCACGCCCGGCTCGCCGACGACGCCCTCCGCTGAGGGTGCCAGCCGGCTCAGCTGGGCGGTAGGAGTGATGGGCGGCGGCGGGCGGCGACGTCCTCGACCCAGCCGATAGCCAGCACCACCGCGACCAGCAGCACGGTGCCGACGCCGAGAATGGCCGCCTTGCCGGCGTAGAGTCCGGACAGCGTGAGCAGCCCACCGGCGGCGTACAGCACCGGCAGATGCCAGATGTAGATGGTCACCGCGCGGGCGTTGACCATGCGGATCAGTCGGGCCAGCCACGGCACCTGCGCCAGCCAGTCCAACCGGGGCCGGGCCCGCATCAGCAGCAGCACCACCGCCCAGCCCCACACCAGCGCGCCGAGCCGGTCGTCCTCGCCCCGCTCTGCCAGCCACATCATCGCGACGAGCGCCAGCCCGCCGACGCCGAGCGCGTACCACCGCAGCGGTACCCGGTCGAGCAGCCCGGTGTGCCGGGCGTAACCGATCAGCCAGCAGCTGCCGTACGCGGCCATCGACCAGACCACGTCGGTGACCGGGTTGACCGGTAGGTCGACCAGCGGCGACGTCAGCAGCACGGCGAGTGCGGGCAGGCCCAGCAGCGCGCCGACCGGCCAGCGACGGAACGCCCACCACAGCAGCGGGGAGAGCAGCACCAGCCACAGGTAGGCGCGGATGTACCAGAGTCCGAGGGAAAACGGCCCGCCCCACTCGCTGTTCGGCGGGTTCCGCAGCGGCACCACCCACCAGGTCACGTCCAGCAGGCTGGGCCGCCAGCCGACCAGGACCATCAGCGGTACGGCGACTGCGGCGAGCGCCCACAGCGGTGGCAGCAGCCGGCGCAGCCGCGAGCCGACCACCCGCAGCGGCGTACCTCGGTCCAGGGACACGGCCGTGAGGTAGCCGGCCAGCGCGAACATCACCGGCATCGCCGGGAACGCCAGCGGCAGCCAGGTCAGCCACAGGGTGTGCAGCAGGTAGACCCGCAGGATCGCCAACGCCCGCAGCGCATCGATGTACGGGCTGCGCTCGCGTGTCGGGCGCGGCGAGGCCACCTGGGTAGGCGCCTCCTGCTCGCTGTTGCGCAGGGGCGGGCTGACACGCATGGAGGCCGAAACTATCCGGGGTAGCTGAGTGTTTCCGCAACGTACGGTTGCGGTGCAGCAACAAGCCGGTTGATGACCGGCGGCGTCTCGTGCCGTACCGACAACCGGCGGTGCGGGGCGGCGTCAATGGATCGCCGCCCCGCTCCAGCTACCCCGGACAACTCACCGGGTACGACCTACCGCTGCCG
This sequence comes from Micromonospora sp. LOL_015, assembly GCF_048060275.1. Taxonomy (NCBI): domain Bacteria; kingdom Bacillati; phylum Actinomycetota; class Actinomycetes; order Micromonosporales; family Micromonosporaceae; genus Micromonospora; species Micromonospora sp. LOL_015. The sequence continues at coordinate 65,756 of NZ_JBHMIO010000017.1, read as the reverse complement.
CACCGTCAACTCCACGGGCACCGTCAACACCGGGTACGGGGTCTGCGCCCGCAGTGCCAGCGTGGCGGTGTACCGGCCGGGCCCGTCGACCCCGGTCGCGGCGTTGGCGGTGAACCGCAGCGTGACGGCCTTCGACGCGCCCGGCGCCAACGTGAAGCTGGCCGGGCGTACCCGCAGCCAGGGCACCTCGGCCGACGGTGTGCAGCCGTCCGCCCCGGACCACTGGGAGATCGACGGCAGGGCCGCCCCCTGCGGCGACATGCCGCCGATCGCCAGCCCACCGCAGGCCCCGGCACCCCGGGACGCGGCCTGCCCGGTCGGGGCAAGCACCTGCCAGGCGTCGGCCACCGGGGCATGGCCGCGCGCGCCGACCAGCGGTCGGTGTCCGGGTCGTAGGCCAGCGCCCGGTCCCCGGTCACCTGCACCGCGTTGGCGATCCAGAAGCTGGTGTGCGGCACCTTGCGCCGGGTCAGGTCGGCGGTCAGCCCTCGCTGGCTGCGCTCGGCGACCTCGGTCAGCTGCTCGTACGCGACAGTGGAGCGCCGGGCCCGCTCACTGATCCGCGCCGCGGCGTCCAGGGTGGCCTTCTCCCGCAGGTAGACCATGAAGCCGGTGGTGCCGTCGGCGGCCAGGTCGGCCAGCAGTTCGGCACTGACCGTCGCTGGGGCGTCGCCGTTGCCGCCGATCGGGGCCGCCGACGCGGCGGGGGCGGCAGCCGTTGCGGCGGTGACGCCGAGCACGACCGCCAGCATCGCGGCGACGGCCCGGACAGTCACGGCGACGGACCGGGCACCCGCTGGTGGCGGGCCGGTCCGTCCAGGTGGATGGATCATCGTTCTCCTCACAGTGGTGACAGGCGGATCCCGCCTGCCGGCCATGCTCGGCGCGCCGATGACCAGGTGAAAGCACCAAGATGGGCAATCGCCGGACAATACCGGGACAGCGCCCGCCGCTGGGAGGCCTCCCACGGGGACGTTGACGTCGGCCGGTCCACCCGCTTGGCTGACCCCGGGGACACACTGGGGGAGATGCGGTGACGGATGGCGAGGTGCCGTTGGCGGTGTGCGTGTCGACGGACCCGGCGGTACGCGAGCGGCTGGTGTCCCGCGTCGACGACCTCGGCGCCGTACTGGTCGTCAACACCCTGACCGAACTGCGGACCATGCTGCTGTCGACGTCGGCCGATGGACTGGCGGCGACCGATGGACTGCCGGCGTACGCCAGGCCGACGGCGACCGCCGGTCGGTCGCCGGCCGGGCCGACCCGCCTCGGTGACCTGCTGATCGATCCGGTCTCCACCGAGGTCACCTGGCGCGGCGAGGCGCTGGCGCTCACCCCGTTGGAGCGGGCGACGCTGCTGCGGCTGGCCAGCCCACCGCTGCGGCTGTGGACGTACCGGCAGTTGTTCGAGGCGGTCTGGGGCGGCGCCTATCTGGACGACCGGGCCGCGCTGCACGCCACCGTGAAGCGACTACGTCGCAAGCTCGCCGTGCTGCCGAACGGGCCACGGGTACGCACCGTCCGAGGGGCTGGCTACCACCTGGTGTCCGGCTGATCTGCGGGCCGCACCAGCGACTGCGGACGGCCGGAAGCCGAAATCTGTTCTGCCGTGTCCCTCCCCGAATCCCAGCGACTCTGGTGGACAAGACCGCTCAGTGTCGCCGGGCGACTGTGGTGGACATGGGACGCGTCGCCGCTTGACTTAAACCAATGTTGAAGTTTTAGCGTCGATGGCATGGAAACGGACAACGTCGCCGGCCCTACCGGACCGCTGCGGGTCGGCGTGATCGCCGGCAGCACCCGCCCCACGAGGCGGTCACCGGCCATCGCCCAGTGGGTGGCCTCGGACCGTAGTCAGCCGGATCTCCGCCTGGAGCTGGTCGACCTGGCCAGCTTCGATCTGCCGATGCTGGGCGAGCCGCTCGCGGCCGTATTCGGCAGCTACGAGCACGACACCACGCGCCGCTGGGCCGCCGCGATAGCCAGCTACCAGGGGTACGTCATCGTCGTCCCCGAGTACAACGCCTCCTTCCCGGGCGTACTGAAGAACGCCCTGGACCACCTGTACGCCGAGTGGGCCGACAAGCCGGTGGCCTTCGTCGGCTACGGCATGTCCGGCGGCGGCCGAGCTGTGGCGCAGCTGCGCCAGGTGGCCGAGGAGCTGCGGATGCGGCCAGTGGGAACGTCGCTGCACCTCTCACCGCACCAGGTCGCCGACGGCCGGTACGCGGCCAGGGCTGGCGACGTCGAGGACCGCGCCCGGATGCTGGCCGAGTTGGCCGGGGCACTCAGCGTCGGGCGCACCCCCGCCGCCGAGGGGAGGATCCGATGAGCGCCGGGGCACCGGCGGCGGTCGTCGACTGGCTGTCCGCACAGGTCCGACCAATGCGGCCGTACGGCGACACCCCGTGGCGGGACGTCGTGACCGACATCGCCGACGGCCTGCTGCCGCACCGGGCAGACCACCGAGGCGGCCGATACGCCGACGGTCATCGGACTCGCGCCGACGACCCGGGAGAGCGCCGAGGTCAGCGAACTGCAGGTCGACCTTCTTCAGGCGTTGGTGACCCGGGGCGTGCGTACCGTCGTCCTGCAGGACACCACCGAGATCGGTGACCGGCTCGACCGCTGGGCCAGGGCCGGAGACCGGTCGGCGAACGGCCCCGAGGCGATCCTCGTCGACGCCTGGGGGCCGTGGCGCACCGAGTCGCTGCGCCGCGCACTGCTCTGGTTGCGCGCCCACAACGCCACCCACCCGGAAGACCAGGTGGAGATCCGCGGAATCACCCGCCCCACGGCGGTGCCCGCCGACTACGACCGGGTCCTCGCCCTGACAGCGGGCACCCGCGACCACGAGCGGATATCGGCGCTGCTGGCGACGATCCGGGTCGCGCACGACGGCGGCGAACACGTCGAACGCGCCCACGGCAGGTGGACCGGCAAGCCCTTTGTCGACCTGGCCCGGCAGGCCCATACCACGACGGCGGCCGTGCTCGACCCCGGCTCCGACGCCGCGACCCGTGCACTCGGGGCGCTCGACCGCATCGTGCGATTCCACGCCGCCCACTCAGCCGAGGCCGCAGCGGCGACGACGAAGAGACGGCCGCAGCGGACCAGCTCGTCGAACACCTGCGGGCCACCGGCCGGCGAGCCGTCGTCTGGGACGGGCTCGGTCACCTCGCCGCCCGGGGGACCGGCTTCGGCTCTCGACTCCGCGCGCACCTCGGGACGCGCTACCGCTGCCTGCTGACCACCTTCGGGTCCGGTCACCTTCGGGACCTGCGCCTGCCGACACCCCGCCCCGGCAGCCTGGACCAGACCCTCGACCAGGTCGGGGCCAAGCTGGGTGCGGGGTACGCGGTCGACCTGACCGCAGCGCCGAAACCCGACGCGGTCGGGCGGTGGCTGGCCGGCACGCCGTACGCCTTGTTTCGGGCATGTACCGCCCCGACGAGGACGAGCGGCACTACTCCGAGCTCGACGACCTCGCCGGTTCCGTCGACGTCCTCCTGCACCTGCCGGAAATCACGCCGGTCAGGTACGTCGAACCTCCAGAGACGAAGAACTGAGCCGGTCAGACCACACCCGCAGCGATCATTCGGGCACAGCCCAGCGACTCCAGGTGGCTGGTGTCCACCTCGATGTCGTACTCGACTCCCTCATGGACTATCTCGGCCTGCGACGCTGCCATTCCGACCACCCGGTCACCACGGGCGATCTCCCGCGACGCCGCGATTTCCGCAGCGCACCGCACCCCGACCCACAGCACGGACAAGCCGTCCAGATACCGGCGGGCCCGCTCCTGGGAGGTGCCCCCGCCCAGAAACACCTCGTCGATGATGATCCGTGCCCCGGCCCTCGCCACCGCCGCGACGCCCACCCACCAGGCGTGCTGCAACTCGTCGAAGCCGTCGCCGAGGATGACCTCGCCCTGCGCGCCGAACGTCACCATGGTCGGCGGCAACCGTTCGATCAGGTCGTCGATGCCGAAACTGATCCACGGTTCGGGCAACAGGTGCTTGAGGCACCGGACGATCCCGGACTTGCCAGAGCTGGACCCGCCATTGAGCACGATGACCTGCGTCGCCATGTGATCGGTCACCTTCTCGGTCCGGCTTCGGGGTGTCGTGCTCGACTCTATAGACGGTCCGACCTCCGGCTCGGGCGAGATCGCTCGGTGGCATCTGGTCAAATCACTGGGCGATCGATCTCCGCGCCGACCTGGTCGACTGAGTGCCTGTAGGCGTCATCTGACCGTTAGCGGAGTGCAGATCTCGTGCTTCAACCCGGCTCAGTTTCGTGCGCTCAGAGACAAGCGAAGGACTTCGACCCCGACGGGCCGACGGTCAGGTTTCCATCCGGCTTGGTTTTCGTGTGCTCGGGGACCGTGTCCGAAATGTCGGGCGGTCTGACCTGGGCAAACAGAGGGTCTGGAGGGCAACCTCCTGTTCATCATGATCTTGGTGGCGGCTTAGATGATCTCTACGGGGCTGGTTTTCGCAGCTCGGGGGCGGTTTGGGATCTTTCCGCCAACCTTCCCCAGATCCCGGGCGTGTCGGAGGTTGCCGCAATCGACATTTCGCCCCAACTCCGGCACCTAATCTTGCGTACATCGATGCGTTGTCTGTCCTTATCGGATGCTGCTGGTTCGGCGTGGCTATCTCTCCTCCGTCCGGTACCTAACGGCAGGCCGATGTGGAAGTTGTCGCGTACACGGTTGGCTCCGGCAAGGGGGACAGTGGTTTGTTGTGAGCCTGCTGCGGGCAGCCGAGTGGAGTTGACCGTGGCCACCTCCACTTCCTCGGTGGCGGTCTGGTACGTGTCGGGGGAGGGCGGTGAGGTCAGGCTTCCGACGGTCCGGGCAGGAGATATCTGGCCCTGTGCCGGTGGGCGGCTTTGATCATCTCGGTTACCTCGATCGGTTCGCCGTCGGTGGTGTAGACGATGCGGAACTGACGCAGCACAGGCATGTCGTCTGGCATCTCCAAGGCGATGAACTCGTCGATGGTGGGCATGGTGGCTTCGACGTCGTCGACGGCTGGTCCGGCGTGCTTGCCGAGTTCGGCGAGCACCCGGAGCGATCCGCCTTTGATCAGGCGGTGCTCGGTGAGCGAGGTGCCGCGCGCGAGGTCGGTGCGGTAGTAGTTGGTGACCAGTTCGGCCGGGACGTCGTCGAGCAGGAGCAGAAGTCGCCGGCGGATGACGCGGGTGTCAGGTTCGATGTCGTACGCTGCGGCGACCGCGACCGGCGGCGTTACCTCGTCGACGGACAACAGGCGGCTGGTCTTGCGGCGGCCGTGACTTGCGATCTCACTGATCCACGGGTACGGAGTGGCGCTGCTGGTGTGGCCCGGGTGGTGGTTCGCTTCGACGGCGATCGGCTGGTTGGCGGTGACGAACACGCCGACCCCGGACTCGCCACGGACGAATCCTTGCTTCTTGAGGATGGCGAGTGCGCGCTGGGTGGTGAGGTTGGAGACGCCGTACCGCTCGCAGAGTTGGGCGGTGGAGGGCACCTTGTCGCCGGGCTTGAACTCGCCGGTGAGGATCTGTCGGCGGAGATCGGCTGCGATCTGGCGTTGGCGGTCACGTACGTCGTCGTCGGCAGCGTGGTTGGGGTCGTTGGTCATGCGGTTGGGACCTGCATCTGGTAGGTGTGGCCGGCTGAGCGGCTGGTCACGGTACGCATGACGGCGTACTCGGCGGGCTGGCCGGTGGCGGCACGGCTGAGGCGGGTGAGTACAAGGATTGGTTCGTCGGCGGCGACGTCGAGTAGTTCCTGTTCCTGATCGGCTGGCCGTCGTGCGGTGACGTGCTCGCTGACCTGATGCGGTGTGAGTCCGAGGTCGGCGAGGACCCGTACCGCGCCGCCTTTGATCTTGTGGTTCTCAGCGAGTGGGGTGCCGGCGGCGATCGGCTCCGGGTAGTAGGAGTCGGCGAGTTCGACGGGCCGATCATCTTCGAGGATGAGGCGGCGGCGGACGACGGCTCGTTCGGTGTCGGCGAGTCCCAGTGCGCGTCTGACCCGTTTGTCTGCGTCGACGGTCTCGACGCCGAGAAGCTGTTGGGTGCCGACGCTGCCCCGGGTGGCGGCCTCGGCGGACCATGCGTCGTACTGCTGTGGGGTGAGGTACGGGTCTGAGCTGCTGGTCCAGCCTGGGTCTGTCATGGTTGCCTCCGGTTGCTGCCTCCGATCATGGTGCCGGATGCGCGGGCGGTGTGGGTCGCTGACCGCGCTGGGTGGGGAACTTGGCTGGCCAACGCTACTTGCAGCCTTATAACAGTCATTATAAGCTCTGCTTACTTGAGGCTCCTGAGCCGGTCATTCGACCAGAGATCCCCGGCCCCCATGGATCACGGATGTGGAATCCAGGGCACTGGTGACCCCAGTGCTCTTGCCCGCTGTGCCTGAATTCGGCCCTGTACCTGCCGCGGACCTCTCAACAGTCCTCCCTGCGAAGGAGAAGCTCTTGACCAGGAACCAAGGTCCCCGCAGTAGGTATGGCGGGTCGCCGTACGTCGTTCGCGATGAAGGTCCGACGCCGAACCGGCCGCCGTTGCCGCGACGGACGCCGGGGCAGACGGACATCGGGCGTGATCCGCGTTTCCGGCTGCTGGCCGCGCGTGCGGCGGCGTCTGCGCCGGATGCCGAGCGTCCGGCTGTCGACGCCGAGCAGGCGGTGCTGGATGAGGTGGCGGCGGCGATGCGGAACCGGCCGGGCGTCGACGTGTTGGACCGTGCGCGGGAGACGGTGGCTGAGCACATGCCGAGTCGGTTGGCCGAGTGTCGGGTGTGAGACGTGGCGGCGTTCTGCCCGCCGTTCACCACCGCATTGGCGGTGCTGGACCGGTGGGACCAGGTCAAGGCGCGTCGGGTGCGGGCGGTGTTGCAGTACGCCGGGTTGTGGCCGGACGGGTACGTCCACGACGGGCGGGACGGGCGGATGGCCGCGATCGGCGTCTACAAGTCCGCGTTGACCCGTCCCGGCGTTTTGCGTCGGCACCGGCCGCCCAACGGTGCCGACCCCTTCCCGGCCGCGCACCCATAGACCCGCCCGCCGTTTGTGTGAGCCGGGGTCGGGTCGGTGGCGGCAACCACCAGCCCGACCCCATTCCAAGCTACAGAGCTGCTCTTGGATTGCTTGCCTGTCCTCCCCGTATTCGTCCAGGCGCATGGAAACCACACCGCCATTAACTGATGAAGGTCAATGGGTTTGAATGAGTCGGGTGTGGATCTTGGTTTGCCTTCGCTGGGCCAGACGATCAGATGACGAAGAACCGGGCGACACGCCGGTGCCGTCCCGGTTCTTCGTCATCTGATCATGGGAGGTGGCCAACCAACCGGAGGCTGACGGATCGCCTCGGCTCAGGCGCCGCCGGGGTTGAGGGTCACGGTCAGCGGGGTGAAGCCGGAGCCGGTGACGTCGACGCCGCCGGCCTTCGCCGCTTCGAGCGCCTGGGTGATGTAGTCGTTGGTGTAGGCCAACCCCTCCGGCTCGGCGGTCAGCACCGTCTGGCCGTCCTGGTTCTTCGTGGCCAGCGACAACTCGACCGTACGCGCCCAGTCCGCCTCGTCGATCAGCCCGATCCCGCCGGTCGACGGCCAGATCAGCTTGTTGACCTCGTTGACCTGCCACAACTGGTGGCTGGCACCCAGCGTCGACCCGGCCGCGACGGACAGGTCCCGGCACTCTTCCGGGTTGTCCCGGCAGTACGCCCAGCCCTTGATGGTGCCGGTGAGGAACTTGACCGTCTGCTCCTGGTATGCCGGGTCGTCGAGCTTGGTGGTGTCGGCCCAGATGGCGTCCTGCAGCATCGCCGTGCCGACCTCGTTCCAGTCGAGCACGGAGAAGTCCTCCGGCGTGTACAGCTCACCGGTGTCCGGGTTCTCCGCCTCCAGCAGCTGCGCGTACTCGTTGTAGCTCATCGCCTGGGCGGCGTCGATGTCGCCGCGCAGCAGCGCCTGCATGTCGAACTGCTGCTGCACCAGGGTCACATCGGACCCCGGGTCCAGCCCGGCCTGGGTCATCGCGGCGAACAGCTCGAACTCGTTGCCGAAACCCCAGTTGCCGACCTTCTTGCCGCGCAGATCCGCCGGCCCACTGATGCCGGGGTCGGCGAACGCCACCTGGTAGGTGCCGGAGCGGGCGAAGATTTGCCCCACGTCGGTGATCTCAGCACCCTGTTCGCGCGAGGCGAGCGCCTTCGGCACCCAGGCGATCGCGTAGTCGGCCTGCCCCTGAGCGAGCACCGTCTGCGGGACGATGTCCACCCCGCCTTCGAGCAGCTCGACGTCGAGCCCTTCCTCCGCATAGAAGCCCTTTTCGACGGCCGCGATGTAGCCGGCGAACTGGGCCTGGAAGAACCACTGCAACTGCACCTTTACCGTGGTGGTGCCGTCGATGGCACCGCCAGAACCGTCCGGCTCGGCGTCCGCCGTACCGCAGGCGCTGATCAGCAGCGCGGCACCCGTCAGCGCCGCCGCGGCGGCCAACCGTCTTCTCATCTTCGTCGTTCCTCCTGGTCGCGATGATGGAGCGGGGGACTACGGCGCGGGACGGGTGCGCCAGGGGAGGTGGGGGTCACGGGGCCTGGCCGGTGCGCCACGGCATCGCGAGGCGTTCCAGCAGCAGGGTCGCCAGGTAGAAGACCAGGCCGAGCAGGCAGGCGCCGACGACGAAAGCCCAGGCCCGGGGGTACGCGGTGAGCGCCGCCGCCGAGGTGATCCGCGCCCCCAGCCCGTCCTGCAGCCCACCGAAGTACTCGGCGACCACGGCCGCGATCACCGCCAGCGACGACGCCTGCCGTAGCCCGGTGAAGACGAACGGCAGCGCGCCGGGCAGCCGGACCAGCCGGGCGAACGTCGCGCCGCTGGCGGCGTAGCTGTCCATCAGTTCGCGGTGGATCGGCTGCACCTGGCGCAGCCCACGCAGCGTGTTGACGAAGACCGGGAAGAACGCGACCAGGCCGACGACGATCCGCCGGGGCACGCTGCTGGCCGCGTCGAACATGTTGTTCAGCACCGGGGCGAGCGCGATGATCGGCAGCGCGTTGACCAGCGCGGCCAGTGGCACCGACACCTCGCTGAGCAGCCGCAGCCGGCTGACCGCCAACGCCACCAGCACCCCGAGCGCTGCCCCGGCCAGCAGCCCGATCAGCGCGTTGGTGCCGCTGGCCAGCCCGGCGGTCAGCACCACGGTACGGCTGGCCCAGAACTGTTCGGCGATCGCTGACGGGGCCGGCAGCACATAGGAGGCGACCCGGCCCAGCCGTACCGTCGCTTCCCACAGCGCCAGCCCGGCGAGCCCGACGGCGACCGGCGGCCCGGCCGCCCGAAGCGCTTTCACGCCACCGCCGCATCCGCAGCCGGCGTACCGGTGCCGCGCAGCGCCCGGCGGACCTCGGTGACGGCGGCGAAGAACTCCGCCGACTGCCGGGTCTGCTCCGTACGCTCGCCGAGGTCGACGTCGACGACGGCGGTGATCCGACCCGGCCGGGCCGACATCACCACCACCCGGTCGGACAGGTACACCGCCTCGGAGATCGAATGGGTGACGAAGACGGTGCTGGTCGCGGTGCGCGCGCAGATGCCGAGCAGTTCGTCCTGCAGGCGTTCGCGGGTCATCTCGTCGAGGGCCCCGAACGGTTCGTCCATCAACAGCAACGGCGGGTGTACGGCGAGCGCCCGCGCGATCGCCACCCGCTGCTGCATGCCACCGGACAGCTGAGCCGGGTAGTGCCCGGCGAAGTCGGCCAACCCGACCAGGGCCAGCATCTCGTCGACCCGGGCCCGCCGCTGCGCCCGCCGCACCCCGCGCAGCTCCAACGGCAGTTCCACGTTGCGCCGCACCGTCCGCCAGTCGAAGAGGCCGGCCTGCTGGAAGGCGATTCCGTACTCCTGGTCCAGTCTGGCCTGCCGGGCGGGTTTGCCGTTGACGGTGACCGTGCCGGCGGTCGGGGTGATCAGGTCGGCGATCAGCCGCAGCAGGGTGCTCTTGCCGCAGCCGGACGGCCCGATCAGCGACACGAACTCGCCCCGGCCGATGGCCAGCTCCACCCCGGTCAGCGCGGTGACCGCGTCGGCCCGGCCGGCGTGGAAGACCTTGTCGACCCCGGTGAGACCGACAGCGAACTCGCTGCTCATCCGGTCACCGCCACCCGCCGCTGGTGCCGGGTCAGTCCGACCTCCAGCAGGGTCACCGTGGCGGCGACGACCAGGCCGAGGACGGCGGCACCGAGGATCGCCGCGTACACCTTCGCCGGGGCGCTGGTCGCCTGCCGCGAATATTCCAGGATCAGTCGGCCGATGCCGCCCCGGGTGCCGGTGGAGATCTCCCCGACGACCGCGCCGACCACGGCCGCCGCCCCGGCCAGCCGCAGCGCCGGGAACAGGTACGGCAGCGCGGCCGGTGCCCGCAGTTTCCACAGGGTGCGCCACCAGCCGGCGGCGTAGCTGCGCATCAGCTCGACCCCGGCGGCCGGCGGCGACTGCAGGCCGCGCAGCATGCCGACGGCGACCGGGAAGAACGCCAGGTACGCGGCGATCACCGCGACCGACATCCACGGCTGCCACGGGTAGGTGCCGATGGACAGCCGCCCTCCCCAGCCGGCGATCACCGGGGCCAGGGCGACCAGCGGCACGGTCTGCGACAGCACCACGTACGGCAGCAGTCCACGCTCGACGATCCGCCACCGCTGCATCGCCACCGCCAGGACCAGCCCGACCAGCGTGCCGGCGGCGAACCCGACGCCGGTCACCCCGAGGGTGAACAGGCAGGCGTCCACGACGACCCGCCACACCGGCTGGCCGGCGGCGACGTCGACAGCACCTAGGCCGGCGACCACGTCGGCCAGGTGCGGCATGGCTGCGTCGTCGGCGCGCGGCAGCAGCGGTACGCCGTACAAGTCGGTGCCGTCCGGGTCGCCGACCAGTTTGTAGCCTTCCCAACCGGTGGCGGCGAGGGCGAGCGCGGCCAGCGCGACCCCGGCGACGCTGGCCCGGCGCGTCCAGCCGCTGGTCAAGACGCGACCACCCGGCGGTACGCGGGGATGATCTGCTCGCCGTACGCGGCCAGGGTCTCCTGCTTGGCGTCGTGTTGCAGGTAGACGGCGAACTGGTCGACGCCGAGATTACGCAGCTCGGCGAGCCGCCGCAGGTGCTCCTCGGCCGGGCCGAGCAGGCAGAACCGGTCGATGATCTCGTCGGGCACGAAGTCGGTGTGGGTGTTGCCGGCCCGGCCGTGTTCGGCGTAGTCGTAGCCCTGCCGGCCGGCGATGTAGTCGGTGAGCACCTTCGGCACCGCGCTGCCGCCACCGCCGTAGCGGGCCACGATGTCGGCGATGTGGTTGCCGACCATGCCGCCGAACCAGCGGGTCTGCTCCCGCTGGCGGGCCAGGTCGTCGCCGACGTAGGCGGGGGCGGCGACGCAGAAGGTGACCGCGTCCGGGTCGCGGCCGGCACGTTCGGCCGCCGCCCGGACCGCACCGATCATCCAGGCGGCGATGTCCGGGTCGGCGAGTTGCAGGATGTAGCCGTCGCCGACCTCGCCGGCCAGGGCGAGCGCCTTCGGCCCGTACGCGGCGACCCAGACCTCCAGCGCCCCGTCACTGACCCACGGCAGGGTGATGTCGCGGTCGCGGTAGCGCACGGTCCGCCCGGCGGCCAGGTCGCGGATGACGGTGACGCATTCGCGCAGCTCGGCGAGGGTGGTGGGGCGGGCACCGAGGACCCGTACCGCTGAGTCGCCCCGGCCGATGCCGCAGACCGTACGGTTGCCGTACATCTCGTTGAGGGTGGCGAACGTCGACGCGGTGACGGTCCAGTCCCGGGTGCTCGGGTTGGTCACCATCGGCCCCACCGTCACTGACGAGGTGGCGGCGAGGATCTGGCTGTAGATGACGAACGGCTCCTGCCACAGCACGTGCGAGTCGAACGTCCACACGTGGCTGAAGCCGGCCTGCTCGGCCCGTTGGGCCAGCGACACCAGCTCCCGGCCGGGCGGGTCACACTGGAACACGACGCCGAAGTCCATGCTCGCCTCCTTCACAGCAGGTAGTCCGACAGGCCGCGGCGCAGGTAGCGGCCGTGGCCGGCGCGGCCGTGGTAGGCCCCATCGCCGCTGACCAGGACGGTGCCGCGGGAGAGCACGGTGTCGACCTTGCCGGTGATCTCGAACCCTTCGTACGCCGAGTGGTCCATGTTCATGTGGTGGGTGGCCGCCGAGATGGTGGTCCGGCCGGCCGGGTCGTAGACGACGATGTCGGCGTCGGAGCCGGGGGCGATGACGCCCTTGCGCGGGTAGAGGCCGAACATCCGGGCCGGCGTGGTGGCGATCGTCTCCACCCAGCGGGCCAGGGACAGTTTGCCGTCGACGACGCCCTGGTAGACCAGGTCGACCCGGTGTTCGACGCCGCCGATCCCATTGGGGATCTTGGAGAAGTCGCCGAGGCCGAGTTCCTTCTGGTCCTTGAAGCAGAACGGGCAGTGGTCGGTGGAGACTACCGCCAGGTCGTTGGTGCGCAGCCCCCGCCACAGGTCGGCGCGGTGGGGTTCGTGCCTGCTGCGCAGCGGAGTGGAGCAGACCCATTTCGCGCCCTCGAAGCCGGGCGCGCCGAGCTGGTCCTCCAGGGCGAGGTAGAGGTACTGCGGGCAGGTTTCGGCGAAGACGTTGCGGCCGGTGTCGCGGGCGGCGGCGACGGCGGCGAGGGCTTCGCTGGCGGACAGGTGCACGATGTAGAGCGGGCAGTCGGCGGCGACCCCGGCCAGCGCGATGGCCCGGCTGGTCGCTTCGGCCTCCAACGCGGCCGGGCGGGTCAGTCCGTGGTGGATCGGGTCGGTCTCGCCCCGGGCGAGGGCCTGGCCGATGAGCACGTCGATGGCGATGCCGTTCTCGGCGTGCATCATGATGGTGGCGCCGTTGTCGCGGGCCTTCTGCATGGCCCGCAGGATCTGGCCGTCGTCGCTGTAGAACACCCCCGGGTACGCCATGAACAGCTTGAAGCTGGTGATCCCCTCGGTGGCGACCAGCGAGTCCATCGCCTTGAGCGATTCGTCGTCCACCCCGCCGATGATCATGTGGAAGCCGTAGTCGACGTGGCAGTTGCCCTCGGCCTTCGCGTGCCAGGCGGCCAGCCCGTCGCCGACCACCTCACCGGCACGCTGCACCGCGAAATCGATGATCGTGGTGGTGCCGCCGTGTGCGGCGGCCCGGGTGCCGGTGTCGAAGGTGTCACTCGCGTTGGTGCCACCGAACGGGAGCTCCATGTGGGTGTGGACGTCGACGCCGCCGGGGATGACGTACTTGCCACTGGCGTCGAGGACGTCGACGCCAGTGGCCGGCCCGGTGCCGGGGGAGTGCAGCGCGGTGATCGTCTCGCCGTCGACGAGCACGTCGGCGGCGTACGGTCCGGTGGGTCCGATCACGGTGCCGCCGGTGATCAGCAGACTCATGGCTTCCTCCGCCGGCTCAGGGTTGGACCAGGTCGCCGTAGGCGTCCGGGCGGCGGTCGCGGTAGAAGGCCCAGCGGTTGCGGACCGTCTCGATTAGGCCGAGGTCGAGGTCCCGGACGATTAACTCCGACTGGTACGGGTCCCCGGTGTCGCCGACGAACTTGCCTTCCGGGTCGACGAAGTAGGAGGTGCCGTAGAAGTCGTTGTCGCCGTAATCGGCCTCGACGCCGACCCGGTTGATCGCGGCGATGAAGTACTCGTTGGCCACCGCTGCCGCCGGCTGCTCCAGCTTCCACAGGTACGACGAGAGGCTGCGGCTGGTCGCCGACGGGTTGAACACGATCTGCGCGCCGGACAGGCCCAGCGCCCGCCAGCCTTCCGGGAAGTGCCGGTCGTAGCAGATGTAGACGCCGATCCGACCGACGGCGGTGTCGAAGACCGGGTAGCCGAGGTTGCCGGGGCGGAAGTAGAACTTCTCCCAGAAGCCCTTGACGTTGGGGATGTGGGTCTTGCGGAACTTGCCCAGGTAACTGCCGTCGGCGTCGATCACGGCGGCGGTGTTGTAGAGCAGGCCGGCCTGCTCGCGCTCGTACATCGGCAGCACCATCACCATGCCGTGCTCGGCCGCGAGGGCGGCGAACCGTTCGGTGATCGGCCCGGGGATCGATTCGGCGTACGCGTAGTACTCGCTCTCCTGCACCTGGCAGAAGTACGGCCCGTAGAACAGCTCCTGAAAGCAGATCACCTTGGCGCCCTGGGCGGCGGCCTGCCGGACGTACTCCTCGTGCGCTTTGATCATGGATTCCTTGTCGCCGGTCCAGGCGGTCTGGACGATGGCGGCGCGGACGACTCCTGACATGGGCGGATCCTCTCTGCGGTACCGGTTTCCCGGCACCATTGATCCACTTCGGACAGCATGGCTGATCCGGTTGACCGGCCGTGACCTGCGCTTCCTGGCCCCGAGAAGGTACGACTGTAACCACGTGGGCAATGGCTGACAATAATATCCGTGTTACCGCCTGTTTCGGATGTGTAAGACGGTCAATTACCTACGATGGCCATCGATCTGATTTCGGCCCGGCATGACAACCGGGGCGGTGCCGCGAACCGCGACACCGCCCCGGAAGGCGTGCTGACCCGGTACGCCTCAGGTGGCGCGGCAGGTCACCGACGGTGTGCCGCCGGAGTTCGAGCCAATGAAGCCGAAGTTGGTACTGGCTCCGGCGGCGAGGCTGCCGTTGTAGCTGACATTGCGGGCGGTCACCGTCGAGCCGCTGGCCGAGACGGTGGCGTTCCACGCCTGCTGCACGGTCTGTCCACTGGGGTAGCTCAGGGTCACCGTCCAGCCGCTGATCGCCGACGCGCCCGCGGTCACCCGTACGTCACCCTGGAAGCCGCCGGACCAGCTCGAGGCGACCGTGTAGGACGCGGTGCAGCCGGCCGAGCCGGGCGGCGGCGCGGTGGTCGGTGGCGCGGTGGTCGGTGGCGCGGTGGTCGGCGGCGGCGTGGTCGGTGGCGCGGTGGTCGGCGGCGGGTTGCTACCGCCGAAGTTCACGTCGCTGCAGAAGTAGTAGGACTGGTCCATGTGGCTGGCCTGCCAGATGGTGTAGACCATGTGCCGGCCGGTGCGCCCCGGAGCGGTCGCCGGGATGTCGATCTGCACCCCGCTGGGCACGCTCTGCCACTGCGACGCCGGTGTGTTGCCGATCTGGGCTACGAGCTCCAGATTGCCCCAGCCCAGCGCCTGGGTGATCGGGTTGAAGCCCTGCCGGGTCACGTAGACCCGGATGTAGTCGGCGCCGTGGCTGGCCCCGTCGAACAGCCGGACGTTGAAGGAGTTGTTGATCGACGTGGCGCGCCAGTCGCCGATCGCGTCCATCGCGTTGTAGCGACCGCCTTCGGTGCGTCCACCGCTGCAGAGCTGGCCGTCCGGGATGGCGCCCTGGTGGTTGCCACCGACGCCCTCCCGGTAGAGGCCGTTCCAGTTCCACATCGCGGCGGCGTTGGCCTGCCACGCCTGGTAACACATGGGGTCCTCGGTGGCCATCTCCGGCGCCATGTGGTTGTCGCCCCAACGCTCGAGGCAGCCGTAGTTGCGTGAGGCCGGGCTGATCACCGAACCGTGCGCCGAGGCGACGTTGGCCAGCGCCGTGGTCAGCAGCAACCCGGCGGTGACCGCGACAACCAGGGCGTACAGCCCCAGCGGTCGGCGGTCGGTGGTGGTGGGAAGGGACATGACGACTCCAACTGTGGTGGGTACGCGCCGGTGGACGGCGCGACCTGGTTACGTGTGCGTTCTGCCCGGAAGATGCGCGTGGTCGTCGACGCGTGCCGAGTCAGTGGAGAGTTGCCCTGCTCCCCACGCGGATGTCAGGCTCCTACGCGGTACCCTGAGGTTGGCATCATGATCGATATTTGTCAATGGTGCCGGTTGGTCGTGGTATCGAAGATCGCTCTTGGTATCGCTGGGTTATGGCGAGTGTCGGGCGGCTGCCGTCGGTGGCAGGGACGGTCGGTGGTGCGGACCCACCGTCCCTGCCGTGGCAGGAGAAAGCGCTTTCCTCAGAGCGGTTGACATGCAACTATGAAGTCAACACGCTCGCCGGCCGGAACTCGGTATCCCACGGGCCGCAGCGAATGCCGTCGTCGGACACCCTGCCGGGTGATTTCCGGCGCAACCGCCCGCACCCCGCCGACCCAACCGGGAAGCTCGCTGAGTAGCGGACGACGGAGGTGGCGGATTGTCAGCGACCACGGAGGCCTTCTTCGCCGGTCTCGACGAACGTGCCCCCCGGCTACCCCCGACGATCGACGGCACGCTGCGATTCGACGTGCGGTACCGCGACCACATCGAGCAGTGGCTGCTGCACTTCGCAGCCGGCGGTGTACAGGCCGAACAGTCCGGTGCCGACGCGGACTGCGTCGCCGTCATCGACGGCCCACTGTTCGAGCGGCTACTGCGCGGCGAGGACCGGCTGTGGGCGACCTTCGTTCGGTTCGCGTTCATTGTCGAGGGCAACATCTTCATGGTGCCGGCGTTCGAGCGGCTGCTACCCGACACCGTCGGTGCCCGTCACCCCCGGCAGTTGGCCCAGGGCTGGGGGAGAGCACGGTGAGGAACCTGAGCTACACCAGCATCCTCGACGGCATGATGTTCATGATCAGCGACGGTCGGGGAGACATCCTTCCGTCGGCTGAACTGCCCACCGGACTCTTCTCGTTCGACATGCGGGTGCTCTCCACCTGGGATCTCACCGTCAACGGCGAAGGGCTCACCGCCCTGTCGGTCGACGACCTGCGGTACTTCGAGTCGCGGTACTTCCTGGTGCCCGGCGAACCGACCCACTACGTGGACGCCAACCTCTCGGTGATCCGGCAGCGGTCGGTCGGTGGCGGGCTGTTCCTGGAGCGGCTCACCGTCCTGAACCATCAGGACGTGCCGGTGGACCTGCGGATCCGCCTCGACATCAGCACCGACTTCGCGGACATCACCGAAGTCGCCGACGTGCAGAAGAAGGGCAAGATCTCCGTCGCGGTCGAGGACGGCACGCTGCGCCTGCTCTACCACCGGGAGAACCAGCGACGCGAGGTCGTGGTATCCAGCAGCGCGGACGCCGCCGTTGACGACCACGGCATGACCTTCGAGATCCAGGTCGGGCCGCACGGCGCCTGGGATACCACCTTCCAGGTGGTGCTCTGGAGCCGCGGAACCGAAGGGCGGGACATCCGGGAGGCGGTGCCGGCCTACGATACCCCCGCAAAGGTGGAGACGGGCGAGGCGCTCGACGAATGGCTGGCCGCCGCGCCCACCCTCACCTGCGACTCGGCGAGCCTCGACCAGGCATACCGCCGCAGCCTCGTAGACCTGGCCGCGCTGCGGTTCCAGGGCAACACCCGCGGCGAGATGGTCTTCGCCGCCGGGCTGCCCTGGCTGATGGGCTTCTTCGGCCGGGACGCGATCATCACTAGCCTGCAGGCACTGCCGTTCGCCCCGCAGCTCACCCCCGCTGTGCTGCACACCCTCGCCGATGCGCAGGGCAGCCGGCTTGACGACTTCGCCGAGGAGGAGCCGGGCAAGATCCTGCAGGAGTTCCGGTACGGCGAACGCGCCGGCTACGAGGAGATCAGCGCCTGCCCCTACTACGGCGGTGCCGACACCACGCCGCTGTTCGTCGTGCTGCTCGACGAGTACGAACGGTGGACCGGCGACGCGGATCTGGTCCGGGAACTCGAGTTCCACGCCCGGCTCGCCCTGGACTGGATCGACTCGTACGGCGACATCATGGGCGACGGATACGTCTGGTACGCGTGCCGCAATGAACGCCTCGGAGTGCAGAACCAGGGGTGGAAGGACTCCGCCGACGCCATCTCCTACCGCGACGGTCGGCTGCCGGTCGGCCCCCGCGCAACCTGCGAACTGCAGGGCTACGCGTACGACGCGAAACGGCGCGGTGCCCGGCTGGCCCGCGACATCTGGTCCGACGCGGCCTACGCCGACCAGCTGGAACGCGAGGCGGCCGAGCTCAAGCGTCGGTTCAACGAGGAGTTCTGGATTTCCAACGGCAGGTACTACGCGCTCGGCATGGACGCCGACGGCAACCTGATCGACGCCTGCGCCTCGAACATGGGGCATCTGCTGTGGAGCGGTATCGCCGACCCGGACAAGGCCCGGCACGTCGTCGGTCACCTGATGAGCCGGCGGCTGTTCTCCGGCTGGGGGATTCGTACCCTCGCCGAAGGTGCCGGGCGGTACAGCCCGGTTGGCTACCACAACGGCACGATTTGGCCGTTCGACAACGCGCTGATCGCCTGCGGAATGCGCCGTTACGGCTTCGACGAGGAGGCGGCCGTTGTCGCCGGAGCGATGATCGGGGCCGCGCAGTTCTTCGACGGGCGGCTGCCCGGCGCGTTCACCGGCTACGACCGAGCGTTGACCAAGTATCCGGTGCAGTTTCCAGCTGCCTGCAGCCCGCACGCCTGGTCGGCCGGGGCGGTACTGATGTTCCTGCGCTCCATGCTCGGCCTGGACCCCAAGGGTGAACACCTGATCGTCCGCCCGCACCTACCGCGCGACATCGGTCGGATCGAGCTGCTGGACATTCCCGGTCGCTGGGGCGTGGTCGACGCGTTCGGTCGCGGGCACTGACCCGCGCTGGCACCGACCCTGTCGGTCACCCGGCTCGTCCGCCGGCATCCGACGGCGACGCGCCGGGGGAGTAGCCGGACCGCCGACCGGGTACCCCGTAGCGACGACCTGCCCGACCCCGTACGACCATGGGAAGGACCAACGGTGACTTCGACCACGCCCCGAACCACCCTCGTCGACCTGGCCACCGCACCCGGACCGTTCGTGTCGCTCTACCTGGACACCAGCGGCCGGGCCCCGGACACCGCCGAGCAGGTCCAGCTGCGCTGGCGGGCGGCGCGTCGGCAGTTGGCCGAGGCGGGCGCGCCCGACCACCTGCTCGACGTGATCGGTGGGTTGACCGGGCGGGCCAATCTCGACGGCGACACCCTGGTGGTGGTCGCCGACGCCGACCGGGTGCGGCTGGTACGCCAGCTGCCGGAACCACCGGATCGGGAGACCGCCAGCTATGGTCCGGTCGCGCACCTGCTGCCGCTACTGCGCTGGGAGCAGCGGCAGCTGCCCGTGCTGGTGGTGGCGACCGACCGGGTCGGCGCCGAGATCGTCGCCCTGCAGCCGGACGGTGTGGAGGTGACCGAGACGGTCGCCGGGGAGACGTTGCACATCACCCGGTCGCATCCGGGTGGCTGGTCCCAGCGGCGGTACCAGCAGCGGGCCGAGGACCGGTGGGAGGCCAACGCGACGCTGGTGGCCGAGCGGCTCACCGAACTGGTCGACGAGGTCCGCCCCCGAGCGGTCGTGGTCACCGGGGACGTCCGGGCGGTGCAGTTCCTGCGGGACAAGTCACCGACCCGGGTCGCCGCACTGCTGCACGAGGTGCAGGGCGCCTACGACACCACCGACGCGGCGGTCGAACAGGCCGTCGACGTGGTGGAAGACATTGCCGACGCCGACGTGGCCGCCGCCGTGGCGGCGTACCGGCGGGAGATCGGCCAGGCCGACCGGGCCGCCGGTGGAGCGTCGGACACCCTCGCGACGCTGGCCCGCCGTCAGGTCGACACTCTGCTGCTGGTCGACGGTCCGCAGCTGACGACCCGTTCGGCGTACACCGGTCCGCAGCCCGACCAGGTGGGTGCCACGGCCGGCGCGGTGGCCGTCTTCGGAGTGACAGACCCCGTCGAGGTGCCGCTGGGTGACGCCGCCGTGCGGGCCGCCCTCGCCGGCGGCGCCCGGCTGGTGGTGGTGCCGGACAAGCTCGCCGACCAGGTGCCCGACGGCATCGGTGCGATCCTGCGTTACACCGTCTGACCGGGCGGCCGGGACGTCCGACCCGGCTGGCGGGCCGGTCAGCGGTGCGGATGCGGGCGGGCCACCAGCACCGGGCAGTGCGCGTGGTGCACCAGCGTCTGGCTGACCGAGCCGAGCAGCAGCCCGGTGAAGCCACCCCGACCGCGGGAACCAACCACCACCAGACCTGCCTTGCGGCTCGCCTCGACCATCACCGCGTCGGCCTCGACCCCTTCCAACGGCCGCCGCTCGATGGGCAGGTCCGGATGGTGTCGCCGAACGGCGGCGACCGCGGCGTCGAGCAGTTCGTCGGCCTCCCGGCGGGCGCTGTCGGCCGGCGCCGCGACTTCGGTGCTGTCCCGCATCGGACTCGGCCACCACACGTGGAGTACGGCCAGCCCGACCCGGCGCGCGGCGGCTTCGTCGGCCGCGGCGTGCAGGGCCTGCTCCGCGTGCGCCGACCCGTCGACGCCGACCAGCACCGGGCCGTCCGCCTCGACCGGCGCGTCCGGTGGTCGGACCACCAGCACCGGGGAGTGCGCGTGCCCGGCCACCTGTGAACTGACCGAGCCGAGCAGCAGTCCGGTGAAACCGCCGAGGCCCCGACTGCCGACCACCACGAGCTCCGCGTGCCGGGACTCCTCGATCAAGGTCGGTGCCCCGCCGGCCGCCACCTGCCGGGTCTGCACCGTGATGCCGGGCCGCTCGGCGCGCAGCTGCGCGGCGGTCTCGGCGAGCATCCGCTCACCTTCCTCGTTCGGCCCGGGTAGTTCGCCGTCGTACGGATTGATCGGGATCCCGTACCCGAAGGCGTGCAGATAGCCGTGGACCAGCACCAACGGCGCGCCGTGCCGGACCGCGGCCTCGGCGGCGTGTCGGGCGGCGCACAGGCTGGCCGGTGATCCGTCCACCCCTGAGACGATCGGGTCACTCATCGTTCCTCCCGGACCGTGTCGATCACGTTGGCCGGATCCCGACGTGGCGTCGGTCGGCCGGGCTGACCGTATCCGATCCTGATGACCATTTGTGGTGTTCCGAACCGGCCGAGCGCCAGCCGGAGCTGCTCGCGGGCCTGAGCGACCTCGATCGGCTGGGACAGCATCGACGTCGCCAGGCCAGCGTCGGTGGCCGTCAACAGCACCCGCTGCAGCGCCTGCCCGGCGGTCAGCTGGTCGCTTGGCGTGTTGCCGGTCGCGCCGAGCACCGCCACCAGCGGTTCGGACTCGAAATCGCGTCCCGCAGCGCGGCGGGTACTGCCAAACGGTCGTCGGGGAAGTAGATCGTGCGGCTCCGCGACCGGTCCGCCGGCGGCCGCCGGCACCCCGTCCGGTGCCGGGAAGTGCCGGGTCCACCGGGCCACTTCCGCCCGGTACCCGGGATCCCGGTCGAGCACCCGGTTGGCGCTGGTGGCGATCTCCGCTACGGCGGTGACGGCGGTTGAGCCGACCACCAGCTCCAGCCAGCCGCCCTCGGCCCGGGCCGCCTCGATCAGCCGCCGCCGCTCCGGCGGCGGCACCGGGTCCGGCCGCAACGGCAGCCGGTTGCTGTGCCGGCGTGGCACCGCGGCGTACAGCCGGGACTCGGCCGGCGTGGCCGGCCGCGGCGGTCCGGGCACCAGCCGGGCCAGCAGCCACGGGTCGGCCGGCTCGGGGCGGAGCCGGACCTCGGCCGGTGTGCCGGCGGCGACCAGGGCGAGCCGTAGGTTGAACAGGGCGGCCCCGCAGCCGATCCGGGCGGCCCAGCCGGTCGGATCGCAGGCGGTGAGCAGCCGGTCCGGGTCGAGCCGGAGCTCGATCGCGCCCTCGACCAGCCGGAACCGCCACGGCTGGCTGTTGTGCAGCGACGGGGCGCGGACCGCCGCGGTCACCGCGGTACGCAGCTGGGCCATGGTGAACGTGGTGGTCAGCATGACTACACGGTGCCCGGTCCCGGGCCGGCACCGGCAGGGTCGTACGTCCCGGATCCTCCCGGGCCACCGGGCCCGTCCGTCTTGCCTGCCGCGCCCCACCGTCACCGGCACCCGGTCCCCGGCCGGCCCGGCCGGTCCCGGCGCCCGGGACTTTGGTCCCTGGCCGCCGCGCCCCGCGACAGGGTAGAAACAGGGGATGATCCGCGTCTTCCTGCTCGACGACCATGAGGTCGTCCGCCGTGGCCTTGCCGACCTGCTGCAAAGCAGCGGCGACATCGAGGTGATCGGCGAGTCCGGGTCCGCGCAGGAGGCGGCCCGGCGCATCCCGGCGCTGCGCCCGGACGTGGCGATTCTCGACGCTCGACTGCCGGACGGCAACGGCATCGACGTCTGTCGCGACGTGCGGGCCGTCGACTCGTCCATCAACGGGCTCATTCTCACCTCGTACGAGGACGACGAAGCGCTCTTCGCCGCGATCATGGCCGGTGCCGCCGGCTACGTGCTCAAGCAGATCCGGGGCACCGACCTGGTGGACGCGGTACGCCGGGTGGCGGCCGGTCAGTCGTTGCTCGACCCGGCGGTGACCCGCCGGGTGCTGGAGCGAATTCGCAGCGGCGTCGAGGAGCCGCACGAGCTGAAGTCGCTCACCGAGCAGGAACGCCGGATCCTGGAGTACGTCGCCGAAGGGCTGACCAACCGGGAGATCGCCGGCAAGATGTTCCTTGCCGAGAAGACCGTGAAGAACTACGTCTCCAGTCTGCTCGCCAAGCTCGGCTTGGAACGGCGGACCCAGGCGGCGGTGCTCGCCACCCGGCTGCTCGGCCCGCGTCACTGACCCTCGGTCAGATCAGTCCCGTAACGGGACCTTGCCGGGTCAGATCAGTCCCGTAACGGGACCTTCCAGGTAAGGATGGTGCCGCGGGGATCCCCGGCGGCCACCGAGAAGGCTCCGCCGCGCTGCTCGGCACGTTCTCGCATGTTGACCAGCCCACCCCGGGCGGCGGCCGGGTCCACCCCGATCCCGTCATCGGTCACCGTGAGCGCGAGTTCACCTTCGAGTGCCGACACCCGTACCGTCACCTGATTCGCCCGGGCATGCCGTACTACATTGGACAGCGCCTCTCGCAGCACCGCCAGCAGGTCCGGACGGAGCTGGTCCGGCACGGCGCTGTCCACCGGCCCGTCCAGCTGCAGGGCGGGCCGGAAGCCCAACCCGTCGGCGGCCAGGTCGACCGCCTCGCGCAACTCGGTACGCAGGGCCGCGCTCATCGGGGTACGCAGCTCGAAGATCGCCCGGCGGATGTCCCGGATGGTGGAGTCCAGATCGTCGACGGCGGTGTTGATCCGTTTTCCGATCTCCGGTCGACCACTGCACAGCGGCATGGCGCTCTGCAACTGCAGCCCGGTGGCGAACAGCCGCTGGATCACCACGTCGTGCAGGTCGCGGGCGATCCGTTCCCGGTCCTCCAGCACCACCAGCAGCTCGCGTTCCTCCTGCGCCCGGGCCCGCTCGATGGCCAGCGCCGCCTGACCGGCGAAGCTGGCCAGCAGCGGCGCGTCCCCGTCGGCCGGCCCGGCAGCGTCCGCATGGTGCGCCACCACCAGCACGCCGTGCAGCGTCTCCGCGACCGTCAGTGGAGAGATCACCGCTGGTCCGGCGGTGACCGGCACCGGCCACGGTGCCGCCTTCGCCAGGCTCTCCACCATGATCGGCTCACCGCTGGTGATCGCGCCGGCGAAGCTGGTCTCACCAGCCGGCAGCACCGCGCCGACCAGCCCGAAGGTCGACCCTTGCGGTACGTCCACCACCTCGACCGTGAACTGGGCCGCCTCGTCGTCGTTGACCAGGACCAGGACCATGTCTGCCTCGGCCACCTCACGTGCCCGCCGGGCGACCAGGGTCAGCGCGTCGGTGCGGCGCACGGTGCCGAGCAGTACGCCGGTGATCTCCGCGGTGGCGGCCAGCCAACGTTCGCGTCGGTTGGCCAACTCGTACAGCCGGGCGTTTTCGATCGCCACGCCGGCGGCGGCGGCCAGCGCCGTCACGATCTCCTCGTCGTCCTCGGTGAACTCGGCCGCACCCTGCTTCTCGGCCAGGTACAGGTTGCCGAAGACCTGGTTGCGGATGCGCAGCGGCACTCCCAGGAAACTGTGCATCGGCGGATGGTGCGGCGGAAACCCGTACGACCGGGGGTGCCTGGTGATGTCCGGCATCCGCACCGGCGCCGGATCGTCGATGAGCAGGCCGAGAACGCCTCGACCGTGCGGCAGGTCACCGATCGCCGCGTGCGTTTGCGGATCGATGCCGTGGGTGACGAAATCGACCAGCTGGCGGTCCGGGCCGATCACCCCGAGGGCGCCGTACCGGGCCCCGGCCAACCCGCACGCCGCCTCGACGATGCGCCGCAAGGTGCTGTGCAGCTCCAGGTCGGTGCCGATGCCGACCACCGCGTCGAGCAACGCACGGAGCCGCTCCCGACTGGTGACGACCTCGCCGACCCGGTCGAGCATCTCGTGTAGCAGCTGGTCCAGTCGGACCCGGGACAGTGGGGTCAGCCCGAGCGACGGCGCGTCGCGGTGCTCGTCCGGCGGGGGGTTCGCGGCGCTCACAGCGACGATGCTAACCGGCCCGTCGCCGGACCGGCTCGGCTCGCCGCCCGCCGGGCCGGCCCACTCAGTGCCGGGTCGGCCGGATGACGACCAGCGGACACTGACTGCGGTACAGCAGGGCGTTGCTCACCGAGCCGAGCAGCAGCCCGGTGAAGCCGCCCCGCCCGCGGGCGCCAACCACCAGCAGCTGACCCCGGGCCGACTCTTCGGTCAGCACCTTGGTCGCCCGACCCTGGACCGACAACTGCCGTACGGTCAGGTCGGGATGCCGCTCGCGGACCCCGGCCACCGACTCGGCGAGCAGCGCCTCCTCCTCTGCCTGCAGGGCTGCCGCGTCGTAGACCAGCGGTTGCATGTCACCCGGTCCGATCGACGGCGGATGGGTCCAGGTGTGGACCGCGAGCAGCTCCGTGCCACGCAGGTCGGCCGCCTCGGCGGCGAAGCCGATGGCCTGTGCGGACAGCTCGGAGCCGTCCACCCCGACAATCACTGGACCGCTGCGGTCACAGTCGCCCCGGGCCACCAGCACCGGACCGTCGGCGTGGGTCGCCACCTGGGAGGCGACCGAGCCGACCAGCGCCCCGGAGATCGGTCCGAACCCGTGGTCGCCGAGGACGACCAGCGCTGCGGAGCGGGCCTCGGCGAGCAGGACCACGGTGGCGGCCCCGTCGACCACCTGGGTGGCGATCTCGAGCTGCGGCGCCTCGTCGGCCGCCGCCCGGGCGGCCTCGTCGACGATCTCCCGGGTGTACCGTTCGACTTCGCCCTCCGGCGGCACCGCTGGTGCCAACGCCATCGGTGCCTGCAGCGCCGGCCAGACGAAGGCGTGCACGATCCGCAGCGGGCGCCGTCGCATCGCGGCCTCCCGGGCGGCCAGCCGGGCGGCCTGCACTGCGGCCTTGGAACCGTCGACACCGACCAGTACGGGTCCGTCGGGACTCATCGGCCCTCCGCAGGGTCGGCGGCGTGGGGTTTTGCGGTGTCCACCGCACTGGTGTCCACCAGCTGCGCCGCCGGCATCCTCGGCGGGTGCGGCGGGCCGGCGTGGTCCGGGCTGGCGATGCCGAGCCGTAGCACCAGGTACGGGTAGCCGAGCCCGGCGAGGATGTGCCGCAAGGTCTGCCGGGTGGCGGCCACCTCGACCGCCCCGCTCAGCGGCACCACCGAAATGCCCAGCTCGGTCGCGGTCAGCCAGGCCGAGGAGAGCGCCTCGCCGGCGGCCAGCCAGGACGCCGGTTCGTCGTCGGCACCGAAGAGCAGGGCGTAGACGGCAGCCCGGTCGTGCCCGCCGCCGACCGGCAGAGTGCCGGCCCGGCCGAAGTCGCGTCCGGGCACCGTGGTCTGCGCGGCGCGTTCCGGCAGGACCTCGTCGGGCAGTCCGGTGCCGGGCGGGGTGCCCAGCCCGGTCCAGTAGTCGAGCTCGCTGCGGATCTGCGGGTCCTCCGACTCGACCTCCTCCGCCCGGCTGGCTGCTGCGGCGAGCAGCACTACCTGGTCGGAGGAGAGGATCTGCAGCTGGACGTCGGCTCCGGCGGCGGCGGTGATCGCGGTGACCGCCGCGACCGGCAGCGGCTCGTCGCTGACCGGCCGGCGGTCGGTGTGTCGCACCTGCATTGCCTGGAACATCCGGACGGTGTCGGGCTGGATCGCGATCCGTTCGGTGGGTCGCAGCACCGCCAGCAGATCCTCCTCGGCCGGGTCCGGCAACCGCTGCACCTGGGCCGTCCAACCCTGGGCGGCGAGCGCGATCCTCGCGTGGTGCAGCGCGGCACCGCAGCTGAGGATCAGTAACCGGCGGTCCGGATCGGTGGCCGGCAACTGCCGATCCCGGGCAGCGCGCAGCTCCAGACTGTCCGGCCGAACCCGCCAGTGCCAGGGCTGGGTGTTGTGCACCGACGGCGCGTGGCCGGCGGCTGCGGCGGCCTCGGTCAGTACGGCGGCCAACGGCCGGGCGCCGGTCGCGGCGTCGGCGCCGGTCACCGCCGTGTCGACGCCGGTCCCGGTCCCGGTCCCGGTGCTGGTGCTGGTCCCCTTGGTGGTCGCCTCGTCCATCTGCTGCCTCCTGGTCAGGGTCTGCTACGCCGGCTCACGGCCGACGGGACGCGGGGAATCCGGACCCGAACCACGTCCGTTCCCGCTCCGGGACAGATGTAACACCAGTGCGGGCAGCGCCGCGACAGCGGCACAGGCCGCCAACTCGGGTAAGCGCCAGCGGCTCGGCGCCCAGCAGCGTGTGCAGCGGGCCGAGGTAGACCCCGGCGAGCTGCAGCAGACCCGCGCCGGCCACTGCGAAAACCAACGCCGGGTTCGCCATCCGCCGCCGCACCCCGTTGGAGGCATTGCGTCGCCGTGCCCCGGCGGGCCCGGACCGCGAGCGCGACGCCCAACTGGGCCAGCCCGAGGGTGACGAAAACCATCGTCTGCCAGGGCCGGCCCGCGTGGTACGCAGCCACCGGCTGCCAGGGTGACCGCTGTGATCAACGCGCCGGTGGTGAGCACCCGGTGAGCAGGCCGGCGCCGAGCACCGACTCGGTCGGTGGTCTGGGCGGCCGACGCGGCACGTCCGGCTCGGCCGGTCGTTCCTGGCCGACCTACCCCGGCCCTGGCTGGAGCGGCTGTCGTACCAGGCGCGCCCCGGGGGTCCGGCACAGCGGGCAGCAGATCTCCCGGCAGGGGCGGACGGCGGACCGGTTCTGGCTGCTGCGGACCGGTTCTGGCTGCTGCGGACCGGGCAGGTGGTGTTGAACTTCCAGGTGCGGGGCCGTGGCGAAATCGACATTCAAACGGTTGCGGCCGGGAGCGTGCTGGGCTGGTCGTGGCTGCGCGGGTCGCGACGGGTGATGGTCGGGACGAAGTGACCGGTTGGTAATCGGACCCAGTGTGCGAACGCCTGCGGTGGGGTGGTCGTTGGAAGCGTGTCAGCCCAGCCGGAGCTCAGGGCGCGGTACAGCATGATGCGTTGTCTCGATAGGCATCGATTC
This sequence comes from Micromonospora sp. LOL_015, assembly GCF_048060275.1. Taxonomy (NCBI): domain Bacteria; kingdom Bacillati; phylum Actinomycetota; class Actinomycetes; order Micromonosporales; family Micromonosporaceae; genus Micromonospora; species Micromonospora sp. LOL_015. The sequence continues at coordinate 38,433 of NZ_JBHMIO010000017.1, read as the reverse complement.
AGCTGATGGGGTGACGGGCCAACTCGCGGACGTCCCCGCTGCGTGCTGCCGTCTCGGCTGGCCGCCACCACGTCGAGAGGAGACAGATGAGCATCGAGTACGCCGCCCGGCAACTGCCCGTGGTCGTGATCGGCGCCGGCCCGGTGGGACTGGCCGCCGCCGCCCACCTCGCCGGGCACCGGGTCCCGTCGCTGGTGCTGGAAGCAGGCGCCGCCGCCGGTGCCGCGATCCGCAACTGGCAGCATGTACGGCTGTTCAGCAGCTGGCGGGACAACATCGACCCGGTTGCCGGCCGACTGCTCGACGCCGCCGGCTGGTCGGTACCCGAACCCGGGCACCACCCGACCGGAGCCGAACTGATCGAGGAGTACCTGCTGCCGCTGGCGAAGCTGCCAGTGCTGGCCGACCGGATCCGCTACGGCACCCGGGTCACCGGGATCACCCGGCTCGGCGTCGACCGGCTGCGCGGCCCCGGACGCGGCGACGCGCCGTTCGTGGCCCGCCTGGCCGATGGCACCGAACAGCTCGCCTGCGCCGTTGTCGACGCGTCGGGGACCTGGGACACCCCCAACCATCTGGGTGGCGAGGGCCTGCCCGCGTTCGGCGAGCCGGCCGCAGCCGCACATCTCGACTTCGCCCTGCCCGATGTGCTCGGCGTCAACCGCGCGGAACATGCCGGCCGGCACACCGTCGTGGTGGGCGCCGGACACTCGGCCGCCAACACCTTGCTCGACCTGATCGAACTGGCCGACCAGCAGCCTGGCACCCGGATCACCTGGGCGGTCCGTCGGGTCACCGCCGATCCGATCTTCGCCCCGGGTGCCGCCGACGCGTTGCCGGCACGCGGGGCGATCGGCACCCGGCTGCGCCAACTGGTCGACGTTGGTCGGATCGTCCTGGAGACCGGATTCGTCACGCATCGGGTGGAGCAGCTGTCCGACCTTGGCCCGGTCCGGCTGTCCAGCCGCGACGGGCGGACCGTCGTCGCCGACCGGGTGGTGGTCGCCACCGGGTTCCGTGCCGACCACCGGCTCGCCAGCGAGCTCCGACTCGACCTGGACCCGGTGCTCGGCACCAGCCGTGGCCTGGCCACCCTGCTCGACCCCGGGCCGGCCCGGGGTTGGTCGGTGCCGGCACCCGGAGTCGACGAGCTGCGCCATCCCGAGCCGGGCTACTTTGTCGTCGGCATCAAGAGCTACGGCCGGGCGTCGGCCTTCCTGATGGCCACCGGCTACCACCAGGTCCGGCAGATCGCCGCCGAACTGGCCGCCGCACCGGTCAGGTCGGCGGCCGCCGGCGGCTGGCGTGGCGGCACTCACCGGTTCCGCTGGTCACCGGCGTGGCGGGTTGACCGCCCGGTCGCCGTGGCCTACGGCGACCAGGTCGGTAGCCGGTGAGTCCGGTGGACGGGTAGCGCCGGTGGGCCGGTCAGTAGCCGGTAGGTCTCAGCGGGCGGTAGGTCTCAGTAGACGGTGAGCCCGTGGTCGCGGAACTGCCCCCGGACGCAGTCCAGCAGCGCGTCGTCCGGCGGTGTCGTCGCCGCCAGCGGAAACTCCAGACCCAGCTCGGCGTACTTGTGCCCGCCCAGCCGGTGGAACGGCAGCACGTCGACCCGCTGCACCGTCGGCAGGCCAGCCGCCACCTCGGCCACCCCGGCCACCCCGGCCACGTTCGACTCGGCGTCGGTGAGCCCCGGCACCAGCACGAACCGGACCCAGATCGGGGTGCCCCGGTCGGCGATTAACCGGTCCACACCGTACAGGGCGACCCGCCGATAGTCACCGATGATCCGTCCCCGCCTGTAGGCGTCCGGCAGCCCGGTGACGATGTGCGAGTGGCGGGCCCGCAGTACGTCGGCCGGGTAGGCGTCGAAGACGGCGTCGTTGTGGGTCTTGCGGTACGTGGTGAAGATTCGGTGCACCTGTGGGTCGGCCGGGTAGCCGGGAGCATGCGCGGTGATCGTGGACGGCGTCGCGAAGCCGACGTCGTAGACGCCCCGACGGCGTTCCTCGACGAACATGTCCCGCAGCCGGTCCCAGACCGCCCGGGTCCGGTCGGGCCGGTCAGGAACCCGGCGTCGCCGGTGTACGGCGTGTAGTTGGCCTGGACGAAGGCGGCCACGTCGATCGTGTCCCGCCACCGTCGTCCCTGGAAGGTCCGCCACGGATCGTGGATCTGCTCGGCGAACACGTCAGCCTCCATGGGTGGAAGGCCCGGCGGGTCAAGGGACGGCCCGCCGGGCGGGTGGTCGTCGGCGCGCCAGCTCAGGGCACGTCGGCCGGGATGGTGTCGCGGATCACCGCGACCGGGCTGTGACTGTGGTGCAGCAGCTGCTGCGACACCGAGCCGAGTAGCAGGCCGGTGAAGCCGCCCCGGCCGCGCGAGCCGACCACCACCAGGCTGGCGGTACGCGACGCGTCGACCAGGACCCGGCCCGGGTTGTCGCCAACCGCCTCGGCGGTCATCGTGACCTCGGGATACTTTTCCCGCCACCCGGTCAGCTCGTCGTCGAGCAGGGCACGCTCGGCGGCGACGATCTCCCGAGGGTCGAAGGCCGGTGGCTGCCACCGCTGTGCCGGTGGGTGCCAGGCACGCAGCACCCGCAGCGGCACCAGCCGGCTGGCCGCCTGCTCGACGGCGAAGCGCAGCGCGGCCAGTGACGACTCGGAGCCGTCCACGCCGACCACCACCGAGGCGGTGGGGTGTGCCGCACCGCGAACCACCACCACCGGGCAGTGTGCGTGCGCGGAGACGGCCACGCTGGTCGACCCGAGCAGCAGGTCTGCGAAGCCGCCGTGCCCCCGGTTGCCGACCACCAGCAGCGCCGCGTCCCGGGACTTCTCACGCAGCCGTAGGGCGGCGGGTCCGTCGAGGACGACGGTGCTGATGTCGGCGTCCGGGTGCGTCTCGGCGGCCTCGGCGGCCGCCACCCGCAGCATCGTCTCCGCGTCGCGCCGGGAGGCCGCGTTCGGCCAGCTGGTCGGCACGGGGGCCAGCGGACCGGTCCCGGTCGGCCACTCGAAAGCGAACGCGAGGACCACCGGGGTGGCGGTCCGGACGGCTTCGGCGACCGCCCAGCTGACCGCGGCGTCGGCGCTGGACGAGCCGTCGTACCCTACGACGACCGGCCTGATCACGGCCATCACCTCCGGCTCAGCTCGTGGGGTCGGCGGCCGAGCAGACCAGCGCGGGAACGGGGATCACCACGACCGGGCAGGTGGCCTTGCGGATACACTCCTCGCTGACCGAGCCGAGCACGGTGTGCTGCAGGCGGCCGTGCCCGTGGCTGCCCAGGACCAGCAGGTCCGCGCCGCGGGCGGCGGTGGTCAGCACGTCGGCGGCGCGGCCCTCGACCACCTCGCCGACGACCGGCGACGCCGATCCGACCCGGGCGGTCAGCGCGGTGATCTCCTGGTCCAGCAGTTCGCTGGCGCGTTGCCGCTCCTCGATGGGGCTGACCGTGGTTCCACCGTCCCACCGCCAGGCGACGACGGCGCGCAGCGCGCCGCCCCGCTCGGCGGCTTCCCTGGCGGCCCAGTCGAGAGCCTGGCGGCTGCCCTCGGAGCCGTCGACACCGACGACGATCAGGTGACTGGCGCTCATGGTCCTCACTCCTTCAGTCGCACCTGACTACAGTCCACCTCCGTCGACGGCTGGGGGACAGGTGCGAAGGACCCGCCGTTGCGGGACTGGGGTCCCGTCGGTCGACCGGCCGGCGTCGGCGGCCCGGCCGGGGTCGGATGTGGATCGGCCGGCGGCGATACGGTCGGCGTCGGCGTCGGCGGTCCGGCCGATGCCGGCTGGCCGCCGGTGAACAGCGCGAGTAGTTCGCCGACCAGGTGGTCGCATTCGGCCGGATGTCGGAACGGCACGTGCGGATTGACCGTGTACTCGTTGCGCCGGCCGACCCGGTGCCGGGCGAGGTATCCGGCTTCCTCCAGGTCGGCGACGATGGTGTGCGCCGCGCGTTCGGTTATCCCGACCCGCGCCGCCACGTCCCGCAGCCGGGCCCGTGGGTCGCGGGCGATGGCGAGCAGGACGTGTCCGTGGTTGCTGAGGAGGGTCCAGGGCGGAAGGCGCCACGTGTCGGGGGTTGTCACAGCGTAATCATATGAGTACCAATACGTGAACATCGTCCACATGGCTGCCGTGTCCTGACCGTTCCGTGCTGCCGTGTCCCGACCGGGCGGGCCGGCTCACCGGCTCAACCGTCGGGCCCCTAGCATCCGGGCCCACCAGGGACGACGGCTGTCGGCGACGACCCGTGGCGCCCGCCTCCTGCACGGTCGAGGGTGACCCGCACGCCGGTCAGTCGCCGACGGCCGGCCGGGGGCCGCCTTCGCGGACGATCGCCGTCGCGCACCCGGCATGGTGCAGCACCGCCTGGCTGACCGCGCCGAGCGGAACCCGCAGCGGATGGTCGCCACGGGCTCCGACGACCACCAGACCGGCCTGGGTGGCACGCTCGATCAGCACCCGGGCCGGCGGGCCGTTCACCACTTGCTGACGGACCGCGACGTCGGGATGCTTCTCCTGCCACGGGGTCACCGCCGCAGCGAGTTCGTCGGCGGTCGCCGCCGAGGCGTCGGCCCAGCTCGACTCGCTCTCCCAACTGCGCACGACGATCAGGTCGCTGCCCCGTTGCGCGGCGGCGTCGAAGGCGAAGCCGAGCGCCCGCTCCGAGCCGGCTGAGCCGTCAACGCCGACCAGCACCGGCGCGGCCGGTTCGGGGGCCGGCTCGGAGCCGGCCCGGGCGACCAGCACCGAGCAGTCGGCGCGGGCGGCGATCTGTACGGCGAGTGCGTCCAGCGGCAGGCAGGTCCACCGGGCCAGGTCCCCGTCGCCGATCACGATCAACGACGCCATCCGGGACTCCCGGAGCAGCGCGGTGGCCGGGGCGTTCTCGGACACCTCGGTGGTGACGTCGATTCCGGGGGCCGTCCGGGTGGCGATCTCCACAGCGCGTTCGACGAGCTGGTAGGCGTCCGGCTGGGGGTCGTCGCCGCCGGACAGGTCGTCCGGGATCCAGTTGAGGGCGTGCACCAGCCGCAGCGGCCGGTGCGCGGTGGCGGCTTCCCGGGCGGCCAGGGCGACGGCGGCCCAGCTGGATGCCGAGTCGTGGACGCCGGCAACGATCCGGTCGCGGGCCGGTGCGGCGTGCTCCGACATCGCAACTCCTTTCACCGCTTCAGTCCGGTGCGTGGGCCGCTGCAGCGACCCGGCTCGGATCGAGAAAGGGGAGCTCACCTGCGAGGATAGCGCTCAGTGACCCCGCTCCGGGTCGATTCCGGTCGACCGGGCAGGATGGGGTCATGATCTCGGCGGTGGTGTTCGACATGGACGGCGTACTCATCGACACCGAGCCGGTCTGGGAGCAGGTCCGGCGCGACTACGTGGCCGGGGCCGGTGGTCGGTGGCTGCCGGACGCCCAGCAGCGGCTGATGGGGATGAGCACCCCGGAGTGGGCCGGCTACCTGGACGCGGACCTCGGCGTCGGGCGCGGCGCCGACCGGGTCGCTGACGAGGTGATCGACGCCATGGCGGCGCGGTACCGGGCCGAGCTGCCGTTGATCCCAGGCGCGATCGAGGTGGTCCGCGACCTCGCCGGGCGGTTCCCGCTCGCGCTGGCCAGCTCCTCCCCCCGCCGTCTGATCGAACAGGTGCTGGCCACGGCGGGGCTCACCGAGGCGTTCCGGGCGACCGTGTCGACCGAGGAGTGCGCGGCCGGCAAGCCGGACCCCGAGGTCTACCAGGTGGCGGCACGGCTGCTCGGCGAACCGCCGGGGCGGTGCCTGGCGGTGGAGGATTCGAGCAACGGGCTGCGGTCCGCCGTGGCCGCCGGTCTGGTGGTGGTCGCGGTGCCACACCCCGCGTATCCGCCGGCGGCCGACGCCCTGGCCGGCGCGACGCTCGTCGTCGACCGCCTCGACGAGCTGACGGTCGACCGGGTGCTCGCCCTCGCCGTCGACAGGGGATAGAGTGGCCGGTTCCGCCGTCGACAGGGGATAGACATGCCACCGGCGGTTCCGACCCGGCGCGGGTGAGCCGGATCCGCCGGGAGAGTCCCCGGGCGCCGGGCGGATCCTCTAGACTGCGCCTGGCAGCGCTCCCAGCCGACCACGAGATCCTGGTCGGACGCATCCCCCGGAGGTCTCCGCCGTGAGCATTGAGGACCGAGTTCCGGTCGGGGTGGACACCACCCGCCCTAGCGTCGCCCGCGTGTACGACTACATGCTCGGCGGCAAGGACAACTTCGCGGTCGATCGCCAGGCCAGTGAGATGGCGCTGCAGGTCACCCCCGACGGTCCGCTGGCCGCCCGGGCCAACCGCGGCTTCCTACGCCGCGTGGTGCGGCACCTGGTCGCCGAGGCCGGCGTGCGGCAGTTCCTCGACATCGGCTCGGGCCTGCCGACCCAGGGAAACGTGCACGAGATCGCCCACCAGGTCGACCCGCAGGTGCGGGTGGTGTACGTGGACAGTGATCCGATGGTGCTGGCACACGGTCGGGCGCTGCTCGACAGCTCTCCGATGACCACCGTCGTCCATGCGGACGCCCGCGACCCGGAGCAGATCCTGGCCAACCCCGACGTACAGTCGATGATCGACCTGGATCAGCCGGTCGGTCTGCTGATGCTCGGCATCCTGCACCATCTCGGTGACGACGAGGATCCAGCCGGGGTGGCGACGGTCTACCGGAACGCGGTCCCGAGCGGGAGCTACCTGGCCCTGTCCCACTTCCACCACCCGGGTGACAGCCAGCCGGAGGCCGCCCGCAAGGCGCTCGTGGTCGAGAAGATCTTTAACCAGACGTTGGGTACCGGTCGGTGGCGCCAGCGTGACGAGATCCTCGGGTACTTCGGCGACTTCGAGATGCTCGAACCGGGCTTGGTGCCCCTTGCGGAGTGGCGCCCGGACCATGACGACGAGCCGTCGGAGCAGACCGACACCTACTACACCTTCGTCGGCGGCGTCGCCCGCAAACCCTGACCCACCGCGTCCGTCCCGTACGCTGTCGTAGCCGCCGCACCCTTGCCGTAACCGGGCCTGCTGGCAGGCAGGGCTACACCGCGCGTGCTAGCGTCCGACAGCCTGGGGCGCCGGCGGTGACCGTCGATGCCCGTGGCCGGTCGCCCCACGACCGCACCCGTGCACCTTCTGCGGAGGTACGCCGTACCTTCGGATCCTTCGTCGAACGCCTGGCACAGCATCGAGACCAACGCTTTCGGGCTGGATGAGTTCGTCAGTGGTGTCTCGGCAACGAGATGGACGGGCCTTGACAGCTGGGTCATCAGACCGCCGATGTCAACCGTGGGCAGCGGGAGTCCCTCGTGCTCGACATCGACCTGCGGGCATCCCCCGGCTACCGGGTCGTTGAGCAGGGCGTGCTGACCGACCCGGACGTGCGGGCCGCCAACACGTCGGCGCAGCCGGACCGGGTCCGTCCCCAGACCCTTCCCGGCCCGGCGGTCGACCAGGGGCGGCTGTCGGTGATGCTGCCGTCCGTCTCCTGGACGATGGTGCGTCTGGCGACGTCGGCTGATCCGCCGACCGGGTCCGGGTGACACCTCTCTGTGGTGGGGAGTACGCCCGCGACGCCCCGGCGCGGCATCCGTCGGACCGTCACGGGCACCGTCCCGCAACTGCTAACGTCGGCTCCGCAGCCCCCCGCGAGCGGGGGGTGCTGTGCTGAGCGACTGGCTGCAGCCGTTGCTGTCGATGGACAGTGCGTTGATCTACCTGCTGGTCGGGCTGTTGGTGTTCGCCGAGGACGCGCTGTTCGTCGGCTTCGTGTTCCCCGGCGAGACCGCCGCGGTGCTCGGCGGCGTCGCCGCCAGCCTCGGCACCATCTCGCTGCCCGGCATCACCGTGGTCGTGGTCAGTGCGGCCGTGGCCGGCGATACCACCAGCTATCTGATCGGCCGGGCCCTGGGGCCCCGGCTGCTGCGGATGCGTTTCCTGCGCAAGCGGCAGGCCTGGGTGCGGCGGGCGCAGCACCAGTTGGCGGTACGGGGCGGCACCGCGGTCTTCGTTGGCCGGTTCGTGACCTTCTTCCACGCGGTGATGCCCGCCCTGGCCGGCGCGGCACACATGCCGTACCGGCGGTTCTTTCTTTACAACGTCGCCGGCGCGTTGGTCTGGGGGGTCGGCACGGTGCTGATCGGCTACCTGGCCGGCAGCTCCTACGCCGCGATCGAGGAGGTCGCCGGCCGGGCAGCCGCCGTCGTGGTCGCGGTGCTGGCGCTCGGGGCGCTCGTCGTCTGGCGGCTACGGGCCGCCCGCCGCGAATGTGCACCCGACGCGGCCGCCGGCCAGCCGGCATCCGGTCGTCACCGGCCCGGCCGAGGCCGTGACGGCTGCGACCGGTCCGGTGACCATGCCTGACGACCTACCAGCCGCGCCCGGCGACGAATTCCTACGCCGGCACCGGTAGCAGCTCCGCCATCCGCAGCCCGTCAGCGGTCGGCGGCGACAGGGGCAGCCGGTCGATCTCGTTGACCGGCACCCACCGGATGGCGTCCGCACTGCCGCCGACCTCGGTGACAACCGGCTCGCCCGGCCCCACCCGCGCGCTGTGCAGCAGCCCGACCACGTGCCAGTCGGTGCCGTTGCGGTGCGCCAGGTACGACCGCACGTCCAGCAACCGCGACGACATCACCTCCAGCCCGGCCTCCTCCTGCAGCTCCCGGGCGAGCGCCTCGCTGGGCTGCTCGCCCGGATCGAGACCACCTCCCGGCAGGTGCCACGCACCCGGCTCGAACACCGGAGACGCCTCGGACAACCGGCTCAGCAGCACCGCTGAGTCGCGGACGACCACCGCGTACGCGCCCACCCGTATACGAGGACCTTCGCTCACCATCAACCTCCAGCTCGTAGCGACTTGGCAGTGCCCACACCGGCCGCCGGCCGGCTCAGGTGAACGACGCCGGGTGTGGCCGGTGGCCGGACGGGTACCCGTCCGGCCACCGGCCACACCTTCGGGTGGCGGCCGCTACCGCGCGGCGCAGGACAGCGTCGGCACCGGGTTGCTGCCGCTCCAACTGCCGATGAAGCCGAAGGTCGTGCTCTGTCCGGCGCCGAGGTTGCCGTTGTAGCTGACGTTGGTCGCCGAGACACTCGCCCCGGTGCTGGTGACGGTGGCGTTCCATGCCTGGTTGACCGACTGACCGCTGGCGAACGTCCAGCTCACCCGCCAGCCGCTGAGCGCCGAACCGCCCGCAGTCACCCGGACCTCACCCTGGAAACCACCCTGCCACTGACCGACCACCGCGTACGTCGCGGTGCACGCCCCGGCCGGCGGCTGGGTGGTGGGGGGTGTGGTGGTGGGGGGTGCGGTGGTGGGGGGTGTGGTGGTGGGCGGTGGCGTACCGCCGCTGTAGATGGTCGCCTCCCGAGCGGTCTCCCGGATTCCGTCGGCACCGTTGAACAGCCGCTGACCCCACGAGGTGAGGCTGTTGACGTTGAAATTGTTCACCATGTCGAGGTATTCGACGCCGCCGCTGTTGCCGCTCCACGACCAACCGAGCCAGCCGATGCCGTGCTGCCGGGTGTAGGACAGGATCGAATCCTCGTCCGGGTTGCCGTCGGAATGGTCGTGCCCGAACTCGCCGACCGCGATCGGCAGCCCGGCCGAGCGGAACCGCCCGAGATAGTTGCTGATCTCGGCGGCGGTGTCGAACACGCCGTACATGTGGATCGAGAAGATCAGGTTGCGGGTCGGGTCGGCGTTCCACACCGACTGCGCGTTGTCGCGCATCGTGAAGGTCCAGTCCTGTCCCCAGTTCGGTGCGTCGACCATGATCGCGTGTTCGAAACCGGCGTCGCGCAGCCGCTGTACCGCGCTCGTGGTGTGACTGGCCCAGCTCTGGTAGCCGCTGTTGCCAAACGGCTCGTTGCCGATGTTGATGATGACGTAGTTCTCCTGGCCGCGCAGCACGCTGGCCAGGCTGATCCAGTAGCCGGCGGCGGACGCCAGGGTCGCGGCGGCCCCCTCCTCGCCGTACCCGGTGGTGTCGTGCACCTCCAGGACGCAGATCAGCCGGTTGGCCTTGCACAGCGAAATGACGTTGGCGACGTCACTGGCATCGTTGCGGGTCCACCGATGGCCGTTGCTGAGCACCACCCGGACGGCGTTCGCGCCCAAGGACTTGATGTTGGCGAAGGAACTGGTCTGGCTGGGGTACCAGGTGTGTGCGTGGTTGACCCCGCGCAGGACGAACGGAGTGCCGTTCGCCTCGACCAGCCGGCCGCCGCTGACGTGCAGACCGACGGCGGCGTGTGCGGGCTGGACCAGTACCACGACGGAGGTGACCAGGGCGAGCAGCGTCGCGGCCGCGACGCTCAGACGTGTCTTCATGACCTACCTCGGGTAGCGACCCGTGGGTGACCCACGGGGACGAAAGACACCGGCTGACCTGGCCAGCGCGGTGTCGGCGACTACCCGGCCCTTCACGCAGGCATCAGAGTAGACCGGCGCGGTCCCGCTACGCAACCGGTTAAGTTGCTCCGTCCCTGGTGTCGGTCCGCACCTCTGGCTGATCGTGCCCGGTAACCGCCGCTACCGGCGTCGACGTCCGGTGATCCGGGGTCGACGCCGGTAGTGGACCGGTCAAGTCAGCGGGTCTCGGTAGCCACCTTGTACAGCCGCTCCGGCGTCACCGCGCCGGCGAACAGCCGGCCGTCGTCGGCGATCAACGCGGTGAACAGCGCACTGGAGAACAGCCGGCCGCTGCCCCACGGGCCGTCGACCGCCGGCAAATCACCCAGCATCTGCATGACTTGGGCGCCCTCGGCGGACTCACCGGCGTGCTCCTCGACCGCGGTCGCCGCCTCGGCCGGCGGCGTGATCACCAGGACGGTGCCCCAGCCGCTGCCGACCGTACGGACCGCGTCCTCACTGTCCGCCCAACCCCGCGCCAGCTCCTCCAGCATGCCGTCGGTCTCGGCGTCGCCCGGCAGCTGGTCCGGACCTCGGGAACCGTCACCCGGCGCCGCGACGTCGTCCTCGCCCGCCTCGATCACCTCGGTGCCCGGCGGTGGGTTGAAGACGAACTGCTCCTCATCCGGTGTGTCGAAGCTGACCTGGGTGAACGCCGTCTCGATGGCGGCCCGGTCGGCGCCGACCGGATAGACCGCGAACCGCAGCGGCACGTACTCCACCGAGTCGATCGCGATCCGGATCTCCTCGACCAGCGAGTCCTTGTCGCGTGGGGTGAGCACCAGTTCGTACGCGGTCCGCCCGGCGAGCTCCGCCGAGCGGCCCACCGACACCTCGGTGCTCGGGTCGATCGCCTCCAGCACTTCGTCGGCCGCCGCCTGCGGGGTGATGGGCAGCTCCGGCGTCGGATCGGCGCCGGCCCGCTCGCCCGCCGCGTCGGCGTGATCGCCCTCGGCCGGCAACTCGAAGTGGGTGGCCTGCTGCTGCTGGCTGGACCAGATCCAGACGTCCCGTCCGTTGCGGATGACGTCGGTCTCGCCCAGCGTGCGGACCATCGCCAACCGGGCCTGGTCCGGACCGGCATACCAGACGCGCAGAGTCTGCGTGCCGTTGATCAGCGAGCCGAGCCCGTTGCCGGCACCGATCTGATCGGCCAGGTTGAGCGCCGTCGGCAGGCCCAGCTCGGCGCGGTGCACGACAGTCCCGGACATGCCGTCGATTTCGGCGGTCTGCAGGTCGACCAGCAACTGCTCGGCGCTGCGCGGCGGCAGGACCGGGTCAGCGGACGCGGCGAGCGCCCCCACGGCAACGCCGCCGCCGACGAGCACCGCCGCGGACGCGGCGGGGACCAGCCAGCGCATCGCCGGCCGGGATGTGAATACCGACATCTTCGTACCTCCTGCCACCCATCGTGCGTCGGGTGTACTGAGACGTTGCTGAGAGCCGGTGGCCAAGCTGAGAACACGCTCAGCGACGACGGTCACGGGTAACCCGGTTACACGCCCATGGTGGCACCCTTGACCAGTGCGGGTGCTGGTGGTGGAGGACGAGGTCCGGTTAGCCGACGCCCTGCGGCGCGGCTTGCAGGAGGAAGGCTTCGCCGTGGACGTCGCCGCGAGCGGGCCGGCCGGGCTGGAGCTGGCCCGGCACGGCGGGTACGACGCGATGATTCTTGACGTGATGCTGCCCGGACTGTCCGGCTACCGGGTGGTGCGCCAGCTGCGGGCCGAGCAGAACTGGCTGCCGGTGCTGATCCTGTCCGCGAAGGACGGCGAGTACGACCAGGCGGACGGCCTCGACTGCGGTGCCGACGACTACCTGACCAAGCCCTTCTCGTACGTGGTGCTGCTGGCCCGGCTGCGCGCGCTGCTGCGGCGCGGCGCGCCGCAGCGGCCCGCCGTGCTCACCGCCGGTGACCTGAGCCTCGACCCGGCCCGGCGGCGGGTCACCCGGGCCGACGCCGAGGTGGCGCTCACCGCCCGTGAGTACGCCCTGCTGGAGTACCTGATGCGGCGCGCCGGCGAGGTGGTCTCCAAGATCGAACTGCTCGACCACGTCTGGGACGCCAGCGTCGACACCGCGCCGAACGCCGTCGAGGTGTACATCGGGTACCTGCGCCGCAAGGTCGGCCGGGATCGGCTGGAAACCGTCCGGGGTGCCGGCTACCGGCTGGTCCCGTGACCGGCCGACGGCTTTCGGTGGTGCATCCCAGTCAGTGGCGGGCGTACCTGCGGGTCCGGCTCAGCCTGCGCACCCGGCTGACCGCGATCAGCGTGCTGGGTCTCACCGCCGGCCTGGCCGCTGGGGCGATCGGGCTCACCGTCGTCCTTGCCCTGGCGTTGGAACGCAGCGCCGACGCCGACGCCCGGACCACCGCCGACGCGATCGCCCAGCTGGTGGCCGCCGACGCGGTGCCTGACCCGTTGCCGGTGGCCGGCAACGACGTACGGGTGCAGATTGTCGACGAGCGGGGACGGATACGCGCCGCATCCATTGGCGCCGACCGACTCGTCCCGATGCTCTACGCGGCCGAGCGGGAACAGCTCGCTGCCGAACCGACCGGGGCGGTCACCGTGCCGGGTGCCCGGCTCGGTCTGCGCGGCCCGGTTCGGGTGATCGCGCAACCGGCCGGCGGGCTGGCGCAGCCGCGTACCGTGCTGGTCGCCCGGTCGATGGCCGACATCAACCGCAGCCTCGCCCTGGTCCGGGTGATTCTGCTGATGACGTTCCCACTGTTGGTGGCAGCGGTCACGGTCATCGTCTGGCGGGCCGTCGGGGCGGCGCTGCGGCCGGTGGAGAAACTGCGGGCCGGCGCGGCCGAGATCACCGGTGGCGACCAGGCCGGCCACCTGCCGGTGCCGGGTGGTGGCGACGAGATTCACCGGCTGGCGGTCACCCTCAACGACATGCTCGACCGGTTGGAGGCCGCGCGGGCCCGGCAACGCACGTTCGTCGCCGACGTCGCCCACGAGCTGCGCAGTCCGCTGACCAGTCTGCGTACGCAGCTTGAGGTGGCGCAGCGACTCGGTAGCCGCACGGACTGGTTGGCGGTCGCCGACGACCTGCTGGCGGACAGTCAACGGCTCAGCCGACTGGTCGACGACCTGCTGCTGCTGGCCCGCGCCGACCAGCAGGCCGGCCAGTTCGGGGTGGTGCTCGGCCCGGTCGGTCCGGTGGAACTGGGCGAACTGGCCGCCACGGTGGCCGCCCGGTATCCACGACCTCCGGTGCGGGTGGTGCCGCCGGACCAGCCGCTGTGGATCGCCGGTGACCCGGACGCGCTGGTCCGGGTGTTGGCCAACCTGCTGGACAACGCGGTCCGACACGCCCGCTCCGAGGTGCTGGTGACCGCCCGACCGCACGGGCCGGACTGGCATGAGCTGCTGGTCACCGATGACGGTCCGGGTGTCCCACCGGCCGACCGGCAACGGGTCTTCGACCGGTTCACCCGGCTCGACGACGCGCGGGCCCACGACGCCGGTGGCGCCGGGCTCGGGCTGGCCATCGTCGCGCAGTTGGTCCGCCGACACGGCGGCACTGTCGAACTGGCCGATGCGGGGCAGGCGGAAGATGCGGCGGGACGCGACGGTGATGCGGCAGGGCCCGACGGTGCCCATACCGGACTTCAGGTTCGGGTTCGGCTTCCGGCAGACCCGGTGGACGACGACCCCGGCCCGGCATAGACCGGACAGCGTCACCGGGCGTTCGCTGACCGGTCCGTGCAGACCGGGTCGGCCTGCCCGATCACATCGGCCGAGTAGACCACGGCGACCGTGAAGCAGTAGTCGATCGACTCGTCCAGCCCGTACGCGACGAAGCTGTCCGCACCCGCTGGCAACGTCATGAAGGCCCGGGGCTGCTGATCGCTGCTGCCCCCGGAGATCAGCACCTGTCCCTCGGCACCCGCCGGATAGGTCCAGGTCAACGTCACGCTGTCCCGGTTGTCGCGCAGACCCACGCCGCCCGGCGCGGTACCCGGTGTGGCCGGCGGCGCAGCGCTGGTCGGCGTACCGGTCGGGGGGGTGGCCTCGGCTGGTGCCCCGGCCGGCTCGGAGGGCGTCTCGTCGACCAGGCTGACGCCGGCCACCACCGCCGCAGCGCCGAGCAGAACCACCACCACGCCGGTGAACACCAGCATCGGCCCGCGTGGGCGGGCGGCGGTCGCCGCCGGCTTGGGCACCGGCACCAACTCTCCTCGCTGCCGTCGGACCGGAAGACTCCTGCGGCGGTCGGGTATCCGGCTGAGTTCACGTCGTGGCAGTCGGGACAGCGTCCCGGTACTCCGGCCCGTGCCGGTGGCGCCGGTTCCGATGGTCGCGCCGACTCCACCGGCTGCGACGCTCGCGGCCGGTTCGTCCGTGGCTCCGGTGCCCGGCCCGTCCGTGACCTCGGCGTGGCGGACCGCGGAGTCGGCATCGACCGAGGCCTCCCGGCCCGCAAAATCTTCGTCGCTCACCGGTGGTGCCGGTTCCGGTCGAGCGTCTGCCCTGTCGGGCACCCGTGGGTTGGGTACGAAGGCAGGGGTCTCCGGCGGCACCGGCTCGCCGGGCACGGCCGCCGGGCCGCTGATGGAACTGTCGGCCGTGGGAGAGTCGGCCGCTGACGGGCCGGTCGCTTGCCGGAACCGGACCGGCCCGAACGGGCTGACCGGGCCGGCGGCGTCTGAGGCGTCCGGCCGCTCTGGTGCGTCCGGTTGATCTGGTCCGTCCTGGCGATCCACCGCGGCCGGATTGGAGCCGTCCCCGGCACCGGACTGCTCGGGCGGCCACCACGGTTCGTCGAAGAGCCAAATACCAGATGACCCGTCATGGTTGGCTGAGCCGGACGGCGGCAGATCGACCGGCACCCGGGGCGGTGGGATGGTCGCCGGCCGGCCGTCGGTCGGGTCGGGTTCGTCCGGTTGGTGCTGGTCGCCTCCCTGCTCCTGCCCGGTCGTGTTCCGCCGGGCAGGGGAGGGGTCGTCGGTTAGCCAACCACTGGGCGACCAGAGCGGGTCGTCGGCGTCGCTGCTCGCCGGTTCCCGCTCGATCCAGCCGTGCTGGGCCCACGGCCGGCCGCTGTCCAGCTCAGCCACCGGGTCGGGCACCGATTGGTCCACCGGCTGGTCCAGCGGGTCGAGCCAGGGCGGGTCGGCCCGGTGCCGTCCGTCCCGATGGCCGTCCGTCGCGTCGTCGCTTGACCGGCCGGTGGTCGGCGTCGCCGACGGCGCGTTCGGTTCCGTCCAGAACGCCGCCGACCAGCGGGGGTCGGCTACCTCAGCGACCGGTGGTTCCGGCTCGATCCAGCCGGGCTCGGCCCAGGCCGGACCGGTGAGCCGGTCGCGCCCGGCGGGATCGGCCGCCGGAGTCGTTGGCCCACCGGCCGGCCTGGTGCCGGGCGGCCAGCCGCCCTGGTCCAGGCCGCCGTCGTGGCCTGGGCCGCCGTTATCGTCCGGCTGAAGACTCGGGCCTGGGCCGCCGCTGTCGTCCGGCTGAAGATTCGGTCCTGGGCCGTCGGTGTCGTCCGGACTGCGGCCGGGATCCGGGCCGCCGGTGTCGTCCGGCCCGTCGTTGACCGGCCCCGGCCCGCCACAGCGGTGCGCCGGATCAGCGGACGCCTCGGCCAGCGCGGCGACCTGCCCGACCAGCGGATGGTCGGCCGGCAGGCGGGTGCGGCACAGGTCGATGGCGAGCGACAGGCTGACGTCGGACTCGGCGAGCCGGCCGCAGTCGCGCTGCATCGCGCCGAGCCGGGCCAGCATCTTGATCCCGGCCGGATGCCCCTCGCCGTACACCTCGCGGTGCAGTTCCCAGGCATCCTCCAGACGGTCCCGGGCGACGTCGCACTCGCCGCGGGCGAATTCGACGGTGGCGAGGTCCGCGTGGGCGGCCAGGACCCGGAGCGACTCGGGGCCGTCGATGGCGCAGAGCTCGTCGATCACCTCGCGGTACAGGTGCGCGGCGCGGGCGTCGCTGCCCACCCGGTGCAGTACGGCGGCGAGGGTGGCGGCGGCCCCGATGGTCCGTTCGTCCGCCGTTCCATGCAGCCGCTGGTTCGCCGAGTACGCGTACGCCGCCCACGCCCGAGCCGCCGGTGCGTCGCCGAGCGCGACCGTCACCCGGGCGAGTAGTCCGGCGGCCTCCGCCTGTTCGGTGCCGGCGTGTGCGGGACGCGGGTCGGTGTCGGCCAACGCCGTGGCCAGCAAGTCGCGCGCGCCCAGCAGGTCGCCGACGCTGATCAGGCCGTGCGCCTGCGTGGTGATTTCGCCCAGGCCGAGAGACACGTCCCATCGTGCGTGTCCGACGACGGTCTGTACAAGGGCCTGATGTGGGACAGTTCGCTCATGATGGCGGATTGTTACCGGCCAGATGCTTGACTAATGCTTCGCTGATGATCCGCAGTTGATCGACCTGTTCCGGGGTCAGCTGGTCGAACAGGTGTCGCCGAACCGCGTCGACGTGGCCGGGCGCGGCGGCGGTGCGGGCAGTTGAGCCGGGCTCGGTGAGCACCGCGAACTGACCGCGCCGGTCGGTCGGACACTCCTCGCGGCGGACCCAGCCGAGCTGTTCCAGCCGGGACACGGCGTGCGACAACCGACTACGGGAGGAGCCGGGTCGACGGCGGCCCGCCAACGGGTCGGTCGGCCCCGCCCGTGCGGGCCGTGACCCGGGCCGGTAGAACGGACGCCATGACAGCCGAGCCAGCGGGCCGGGTCCCGCGTGACCTGTTGCTCCGCCACCTGAGCACCTGGGTTCCCGCCGCGCTGCGCCAGGCCCGTCGCGCCACCTTCGTTCAGGCGTACCAGGGCCCGCCGGGGGCCACCGCGTACGCTGCGCTGCGCGCCGTCGCCGACCACCCGGAACTGGTCACCGGCCGGCACCTGACGGTCGTCACTGTCACGTCCTCCGGTGCCGAGGCGGACCCGACCGGGCTGCCGGCGGCGGTGACGGCCCATCTGCTGCCTGGCAGTCCGGAGCTGCTCCCGGTGGCCGTGACCGCCGCCGCAGCCGCCAACGCGCCGCTGTTGTGCCACCTTGACCTGGCCGGTGGCCCGTTGCCCGGACCCGCCGTGTGGCGTGCGTCGACGGCCGGCCGCCCGGCCGAGTTGCTGGTGGTCGGAGCGGCTTCATCAGCTGAACTGCGCCCGGTGTTGACCGCAGCCGGCTTTCCGCTGATCAGCGTCGTCGAGCTGGTGCCGGCCGGGGCGACCGGGCAGGTCGACGGCGCTACGTCGTACCCGGTCGCCTTCGCCACCGGGTCCGGCAAACGCATCGAGGCGTTCAAGGAAGCGCTCTGGGAGGTCGACCCGGCGGGGTGGGGGCTGCGTGCCGCCGACGATCCGCAGGCGACGGCCGTCGCCGGGCCGGAGCCGGACCACGGGCTCGCCGCGCTGCGCGACCGGCTGTACGCCCACCTCGTCGAGTGCGGCTCCCGGACCGTCGCCGAGCTGCGCAGCTTCACGGTGACCGGGACGGTCCACCGGGCCGTCGACGCCAACCGGGCGCTGGCCGGTCTGCTCGCCGCCGACCGGGTACGGCGCTGGCCGGCGGACGGACGGTTGGCCGGCGATGTGGAGATCACCCCGACTGCCCCGGCTGCCGGCGGGCGTACTCCGTCCACTGCCTGACCAGCAGCGACGCGCCGGTGGCGAGCACCCCGACGCTGAACACCATCTGGACGCACACCGCCGCGCGGGCGAGTTGGCCCTCGGCGTGCACGTCGCCGTACCCGACGGTGGTGAGCGTGCCGATCGCGAAGTAGAGCGCGTCGGTCTTCGTCGTCAGGTTGACGAACTGGTCCGGGTCGCTGAACGAGATGACCAGGTCGGCCAGCGCGAACACGACTACTCCGCCGACCAGCGCGATCGCCAGTCGGGTGAGGCGTACGTCGGTCGGATCGGCGGTGATCTGGGCGCGGATCTGCTGGAGCACCAGCGCAGCCGCCAGAGCCACGCCGACGACGGTGACCACGGCGCGGACCGCGAGATGCATCCCCGTCACCCCCGGCTCCACCGGGACCAGGTAGTAGAGCAGGACCATCAGCAGGCAGATGGCAGTGGTACGCCGTACCTCGGCCCGGCGGGGATTCCGAGTACGGGACAGAGCATCATCTCCAGCTATATCGGACATAAGATTATTATTCCTACAAATCAAAGGCCCGGCGGGTGATCCCGCCGAGCCTTCGGTCGTTGCCCTGCGCCTGCGCTGCGCCGCTCAGCTAAGCGACTTGTCCTGCTTCCACGAGAACGGGCCAGGCAGGTCGTACCGGTGCCTCCTGGCTCGCGAGTTCCACGACCATCGGCCGATCCGGATGGTCCAGGACGAGAACTCGTTTTCGGTGAAGTTCAACTGGAGCCCCACCGTCCACTTGCCTGACTAGCGGGACTCCCAGGCATCCGGCTTCAGCGTCAGTTTGCGTACGTGCGCCGGCATCCGGCCGGTGAGTACCTCGGCGAGGCTGACCTCGTCGACCACCTCGCGCAACGCGGCGCGTACCGCGATCCAGAGCCGGGGCAGGTTCTCCGCGGCGCCGGCGTACCGGGTCTCCTCCGGACGCAGCCCGCGCACCCCGGCCAGCGGCCCGTCCACCGCCCGCAGGATCATGCCGATGGTGACGTCCCCAGGCGGCTGGCTCAGCGTGTAGCCACCCTCCGCGCCGCGCTGCGCCCGGACCACCCCGCCGCGGCGCAGGTCGGCCAGCACCGCCTCGAGGAATTTGCGCGGCATGTCCTGCTCGGCGGCGATCGCCTGGGTGGACATCAGCGTCGGGTACGCGGCAGCCAGGATCAGCGCTGCTCGTACCGCGTAGTCGCCGCGCGCGGAGATCTGCACGCCACCATCATGCCGGTTGCCGCGACCCGGTCGGTCACCGGTGGGCGTTCCCGCAGGTCAGCGCGGAAGCTACCCGGGCTGCACCCCACTTCGCGTTGAAAGAAACGGCCGAAGTTCGTCGGCTCGGGGAAGCCGAGCCGTGCACCGATCTGGGCCACCGGCAGGTCGGTCGCCGCGAGTAACCGCTTGGCCTGCAGGGCCACCCGGTCGTCGATCACCTGTTTGGCGGTCCGCCCGGCCACGGTCAGACTGGCCCGGGTGAGGGTCCGGACCGCGCAGGACAGCCGTTCGGCGTACTCCTCGACCCGCCGGCTACGCGCGTGGTCTCGCTCCACCTCGGCCCGGAACCGCCGGAAGGTGTCCCACCTCGACGAACCCGCCCCGGTGGCCTCGTCCGCCCATGCGGGAACGTCACCGGGACGGTCATCTGTGGTGGGGGCATCGAGCGCCGGCGGGGAGTCGGACGGCAGCAGGGCGATCCGTAGCAGCAGGACCCGCAGCTCATGGCGGAGGAGTTCGTCGACGAGCGTCGTCCGCCGGGACCGCTGGCTGTCCACGACGAGTTGGCTGACCTCGTTGATGATGGCGTCGGCGTCCTCACCGGTGAGCTGCCAGTGGGCGCGGGAGGTGGGCCGGTCCGGCATCCCTGGTGCCGCAGTCCATCGCACCAGGATCGCGTCCAGACCGTGCTGTCCGCCGGCCCGGACCACCTGCCCGGCCCGGGCCCACAGCAGAGTGCCGGGTCGGCACGGGTACGCGACAAAGTCGATCTCGTGGCTGCCGTGACCGGCGGTGACCAGTAGCAGTTCGTCGTGGGGGAGTAGTCGTGGTCGAGGTGGTGCGTCAGCAGTCAGGCTGTCACTGAGAGTAGTTGCGCTGATCGCTGGCCCGAGGGAATCCGGGTCGGACATCCGGCGGGCGAGCTGATCGGGCTGAACCATCGTTCTCGACGGTAACCGCAGTGCGCCGCAACCGCATCCCGGCCACCCGGCGGGATCGTCGCATCGTGCCAGCGGAGGTGCCGGGGCGCACCGGCGGCGGCACCAGCGGCGGGAGTACGGCGCATCGCCGTACTCCCGTCACGCGAAACAGCCGTAGTCCCCGCCGGGTCGGGCGGAGTCGGGCCGTTCCGATCAGCGTCCGGCCAGCAGCCGGTTTACCGCAGTGTCCACGTCTAGGTGGTCGGACTCGCGGCCGCGGGGCACCACCACGTAGGTGCGGCGCAGAAAGCGGACCAGCACGCTGCGCGGTACCTCGAACAGCGCGTTGCCGTCCGGGGAGCTCAGCGCGAGCGCCACGAAATCGCCCCGGGGAGTTGCCCAGGGCCAGACCCGGACGTCACCGATCCCGGCCGGTTCGTCGAGCCCGGTCACCAGAAGCTCTCGGGCGAACGACCAGCTGACCGCTTCACCGCCGGCCGACTCCGCGTGGAAGAGCACGTGGACCGCGTACGGATCAGTTGGTTCGTAACGCAGGCTGGCTCGTACCGGCAGCGCGGTAGCGTCAGGCGCGATGAGCCGTAGTGACGTCTCGACCTCGACGGTCGTTGGTCGGATGACACTCATGGACGTTCTCCCCCCGGCGCCGCTGCGGGACGCCCGCCCCGCTTTCCCCATACTCCGGCCTTGCATTTGACTACGCTCCGTCTATCACTGATCTCACCCAGTAGAGGGAAGCGGTTCCGGCATGCACTGAAAAAGTCCGTTTTAGGTGGCTTGTCCGGATCTGCTTGGGTACTGGGACGTGCCCGGCGTCGGGTGGTTCAGACGTCGACTCACTCCGGTAACGTCCAGTGGTGCCCTGGGGTGACGGGGCAGGCGACAATGAGGGGCAAAATGGCCATAAAACCCTCCTCCGCCAAGCGGATGGCCGAGAATTCAACACCGGGTCATGCGCCGTACGACCCGGCGGATGAGGCTGTCGGACACGCCGAGTCGGGGGGAGACCAGGTGGGCAGCGACCCAATCGGGCGTCAGGGTGGGCGCGGCGCTCCGGTTGCCGTCACCGATCGTCCCGAACCGGAGGCACCGCGAACGTTGTCCGGGCTGCGCCAACGGATTCGGGTGACCCTCGCCCTGATCCGCTCCAATCCCACTGGCCGGATCGCCTTGAAAGTCGGCGTCGGCCTGCTCGGTGCCCTGATCGTGGTCCTCGGCCTGGTGCTGATCCCGCTACCCGGGCCAGGCTGGCTGATCGTCTTCGGCGGACTCGCGGTCTGGGGCGTGGAGTTCCATTGGGCCAAGCGGCTGCTCGCCTTCGCCCGACGGCACGTTCAGGGATGGACCCGGTGGGTGACCCGGCAGAGCTGGCCGGTGCGGCTCGGCATAGCCGGGGTGGGCCTCGCCTTCGTCGCGGCCGTGGTGATCGTCTCGCTGAAGGTCGGCCTCGGCATCGACGTGATCGCCAGCTTCCTGCGCTACCTCGCCACCACCTGAGCCGACCGCCACCCGGATGTGCGCTCAGGTGGGATGATCGGGTACAGTCATCCGCGCTGAGGGCGATTAGCTCAGCGGGAGAGCGCTTCGTTCACACCGAAGAGGTCACTGGTTCGATCCCAGTATCGCCCACCACTTTCATGCGAGCGGGGCCCGCAGTGGCGGCCTTGTCACGAGGAATCCACGTACGGGCGGTCCGCTCGGTTCGGCGTATCGCGTGCCGGTCACCGGTCCGGCGGTGATCCGTCGCCGGACCGGTGACCGTGTCCCGGTCCATCCGCGCTGATTAACGGGCCAGCTGCACGGTGTCGTACGGGTGGCGACCACCCTGCCCGCCCGGCTGATCAGTCCACAGGCTGCTTCGAGGGTGTGCGTCGTCGATTGACAGACCGCGCGGAGGTTGACGAGACTGGCGAGTGTATCGATTTACTGCGCACGGCCTGGCTGATGCCGATGGTGCCGTCCCGGTCTGCGGAGACTTGTCCTGCTTCGAAGGGAATTGATGATGAAGCTCATGCGGGTCGGCCCAAAGGGCAGCGAGCGACCGGTCCTCCTCGTCGGGGGCCGTCACTTCGATCTGACCAGCGTCACCGCTGACATCGACTCGGCCTTTCTCGGCGGTGACGGCATCAACCGGGTACGCGCTGCCATGGCCGCCGGGGATCTCCCAGAGGTCGATGTCCGGGGTGCCCGCGTCGGTGCGCCGATCGCCAGGCCAGGCACGGTGGCCTGCATCGGGCTGAACTACTCCCGACATGCTGCGGAGTCCGGCACCGTTCCGCCGGCCGAGCCGGTCGTTTTCCTCAAGGCTTCGAACACCGTGGTCGGGCCCTACGATGACATTGTGATCCCGAGGGGTGCGGTGAAGACCGACTGGGAGGTGGAGTTGGCGGTCGTCATCGGCCGGCGGGCACGTTACCTCGCGTCACCCACCGAGGCGGGCGACGTCATAGCGGGGTACGCCGTGTCCAATGATCTGTCCGAGCGGGATTACCAGATGGGTGATGCCGGCGGCCAGTGGGCCAGGGGCAAGAGTTGCGAGTCGTTCAACCCGATGGGACCATGGCTGGTCACTGCCGATGAATTAGATGATCCGCAACGCCTCACCCTGCGCAGCTTTGTGAACGACCAGCCTCGTCAGTATTCCACCACACAGGACATGATTTTTGATGTGCGCCACCTGATCTGGTATCTGAGCCAGTATCTGGTGCTTGAGCCAGGTGACGTCGTCAACACCGGTACGCCGGAGGGGGTCGCGTTGTCTGGCCAGTTTCCCTATCTGCGCGTGGGGGATGTGGTGCGGGTCGACATCGAAGGGCTGGGCGAGCATCGCCAAGTCTGCCGCGCCGCCGATTGACTCTGCCGTCGGTGCCGGTTATCGGAGCCGATGTCGGGCGCTTTTGTAGAATCCGCCCGCTCTGACCTCGGCGCCAGGGGCGGAAGCGACGCGAGGACGCCGCGCCGCCCGGGGGTGTGAGCCCCCGGGTGTGTGTGCCGGAGGTCGACGACCAGCTCGCGTGGGCGGCACCGTTGTTCGCCATCTCACGCAGCTCCGACCGGGCGTAGCTGGAGCCGCCGGTGGTCACCCCGTTGACGGGGGAGCGGAGCTGGACCGACTGGCACGAGTCCGTAGTGACGAAATAGGGGAGATTTGGAAGCCGTTCAGGGCGGGTTGCTTGATTTCGGTCGGGCTGCCGGAGGAGCCGGTCGGCAGCGCGAAGATGACTGGATGGTCAACGGAGTATTGCGAAGTTGTTAGATCCGACCCGTCAGGCCGGCGATGGTCGCTGCCCGGATTGCGTCCGCGAGTTCACTGGCATGCGCCTCGGTCAGCTCGCCGTCGGTGACGCAGACGCCGATCGCGTCGTGCGGGCCGAGCTTGGCCGGAGCGGCGACCGCCACGCCGCGGCCGCCGTTCGGGTCGGCCGGCACCTGGTCGACAGCATGTCCACGCTCGACCACCCGCCGGAGCTCTTCGCGGAGCGCTGCGAAAGCGTCGGGAGGCAGGGGTGGTGAGGCGGACAGCATCCGTGCCAGTGACTCGTCGTCGGCCACTCGGGCCAGTACGACGCGGCCGATCGCCGTGGTGTATGCCGGCGCCGGCCAGCCCGTCCGAAGCATCGGTGCCACGTCGACCTCTTCCCGCGTCAGCAGAGCGACCATGTGGCCACCGACCAGCCGGCCCAGTTGCACGGTGGTCTTGAGCCGGCGGTGCAACAGGTCCACGACCGGGGTGAGCCTGCGGACCGCGCGGTCGGTACGCAGGTAAGCTGCGCCGGTCCGCAGTGCTTGGACACCCAGCCCGTAACGGGACCCTGCGGTGTCAGTCTCAACCCAGCCGCGCTGCACGAGGGTGTGGAGCAGTCCGTGCATGCTGCTCTTGGGGATACCCAGGGCGCGGGCGAGTTCCACGAGGGTGCGCCGGTCCGCGGTGGCGGCGAGTAGCTCCAGCAGCTCGACGGTGCGGTCTGCCGATTTGACCCGGGGGACGCCGCCTGTCGTCATCGTGGTACCCCTACTTCCTCACTTCCGGTACCCGGCCCGTCGAGGTGCGGACCACCAGCTCTGGGCGGAGCAGCAGCGACTGGCTCGGGCCGGGTTCGGTGTTGTCGATCCGGTCCCGCAGGTGCCGGAACGCGGCTGCCGCCATCTCCGCGACCGGCTGGCGTACGGTCGTCAGTGGTGGTGCGGCGAGGTCGGCGAGCACGATGTCATCGAAGCCGACGACCGAGATGTCCTGGCCTACCCGGAGCCCGGCGTCCCGGATGCCGGCGCTGATTCCGAGGGCGCACATGTCGTTGATGGCGACGATGGCGGTGGGGCGGTCCGAAGTCCGCAGCAGCGCGTTCGCGGCGGTGCGACCGAGACCGGCGGCGTCGAGATCTCCGTAGGGCTCCTGCTCTGCGCCACCGGACCAGACAAATGTTTCGACCGGGTCCAGGCCGGCCTGCTCGAGTGCGTCGGTGAAACCCCGGAACCGTTCCCGGCGGTTCACGCTGCGCAGCGACCCCGAGACGAAGGCGATGCGTCGGTGGCCGAGCTGTAGCAGGTGGGCGGTGGCCAGGTGGGCGCCCACCACGTTGTCGACGCTGATGTTGACCAGAGTCCCCGGGTCACCGGCCTGAGCGGTGCGGTCGAACGCGACCAGACTGAGCCCGGTCTCGACCAGTGGCAGTACGTGATCCAGCGAGGGCAGCGAGGAGCAGAGGACGACGCCCCGGATGCCGTCGGCCCAGAGCTCCTCGAGGTAGCGCCGTTCCCGGTCGGGTTCCCGTTCGCTGTTGCAGAGCAGGACGTGGTAGCCGTCGCTCAACGCGGCCCGCTCGAGGTAGCGGGCGAAGCTGCCCCAGAACGGATTGGCGACCGACGGCACAACGAGCCCGATCACCTGGATCCGGCCGGTGCGCAGTTGCCGGGCCGCCCGGTTCGGCCGGTAGCCGAGCCGGTCGATTGCGGCGGCCACCCGGATGCGGGTCTGGGGGAGCATGCGGCCGGGACGTCCGTTGAGGAAGTTCGACACGGTGCTGGGCGAGACGCCCGCCTCGCGGGCCACCTGGTAGATCGTCACACCGCTCACGTCGCGTGCTCCCCCTTGTTGGCGATCTGAACCAGCTGAGTGTAGAGGTTTACCAGCTCGTGACCGCCCGTGGGCCTACCAGTAAAGCCGGTGTTTCGGCGCCGTGTCTAGCCATTGACATGTCTGCACCTCGCTCCTAGCCTTGCTGCAACGATCTACCAGTAAATCGATGCAAAGATCTTCCTGCCACGAGCTAGATCGTGGTGTCGCAGCTAACCAGAGCGGCGGAGCGCGCCGCGGGAGAGAAGGCCAGGATGACCAGAACCCGGGGGAGTCGGACCCGTGCGGTGACGATGGTGCTCGTCGCCGCGCTGCTCGCCACCGCGTGCGGCGGACCGGCGGGCACAACGGAGGGCGACGACCAGACCAGCGGCACGATCCGGCTGTTGACGCCGATCTTTGAGGGCGCCGACGGCAAGACCGTGTTGGAGGAGCAGCTCGACGCGTTCAAGGAGGAGTACCCGGACATCACCGTCGAGGTCGACTACACCTCGTACGGCAAGCTGAACGAGAAGCTCACCACGTCGATCGCAGGTGGTCGGCCGTACGACGTGATGCTCATGGGCGTCGGTTGGATCCCGCCGTTCGCAGCCAAGGGTGCCTTGGCCGAGCTGGACGAGAACCAGCAGGAGCTTGCCGAGCGGTACAACGAGCGGGTCGTCGAGCCCGGCATCTACCAGGGCAAGGTGTACGGCCTGCCGATCATGTTGGACACCCGGTTCGGTCTGTACCGCAAGGACATCTTCGCCGAGGCGGGCATCGCCGCCCCGCCGAGCAACTTCGCCGAGCTGCGGGAGATCGGGCGCCAGCTGACCGTGCGAGACGCAAGCGGCAAGCTCACCCGCGCTGGCGTGGACATCCTCTCCAACGATCTGCGCCAGACCTTCCTCCCGCTGATGTGGGCCAACGGTGGCGAGCTGTGGACCTCCGACGGGCAGCCGGCCTTCAACAGCCCGGAGGCGGTCGGGGCGTTGCAACTGATGACCGACATCATCCTCACCGACAAGAGCGAGGACTTCGGCTTCACTCAGCCCGGTGCCACCGGCCTGCCGTTGGCCCAGGGACGGGCGGCGATGATGGTGGGGCACAACAACCACCTACTGGCGATCGAGGAGCAGGCACCGGAGCTGATCGAGGAAGACAAAATCGGCTTCTTCATGATCAGTAACGAGCGTCCCGCGATGTTCCAGGGCGGGACCCTGGCAACGGTCTCGGCCAAGTCGCAGCGTCCGGCGGCAGCCAAGGCGCTGGTCAGCTTCCTCACCGACGAACAGGCGTCGCTCGCCGCGAACGAGCAGCGGGGTAACGTGCCGGCCCTCAACAGCCTGGCCGACTCCGATTACGTGCAGAGCAACCCGGCCGCGCAGTTCGCCATGGCGAACCTCGACGCCGCCTACTCCGAAGGGGGTGTGCCGGCCTGGTTGGAGATCCGGGGCGACTTCAAGGCGGCCATCGAGTCCGCCCTGCTGGGCCAGAAGGACCCGCAGCAGGTACTCGACGAGCTGGTGGCCAAGGCCCAGGCAGCGATCGCCAAGGGCTGACATGACCAGCACCCTCGAGACCGTGAGCGTGGCGTCCGCGAGTCGGGCGCCACGCCCGCCCCGCCGTCGCCGAAGGCTGGGTGCCGAACGTCGTCGCGCGGCGTACCTGATGCTGGCCCCGTCGGTCATCCACCTGGTCTGGTGGATCGGCCTACCCGTGGTGGCCACGTTCGGCCTGGCCTTCACCGACTACGACATCATCGCCGGCACCGTCGAGTGGGCCGGTCTGGAGAACTTCCGCGAGATCTTCGCCGACGACATCTGGAACCTGTCGATCTGGCATACCGTCGTCTTCACCTTCTTCACCGTTCCGGTGGCGATGGCGATCGCGGTGGTCATCGCGGTGCTGCTCAACCAGCGGATCAAGGCGCTGGCCTGGTACCGCGCGGCGTTTTTCATGCCGCACATCACCGCCACCGTCGCGATCGCACTGGTCTGGATGTGGATGTTCGAGCCCAACCTGGGGTTGTTCAATCTGCTGCTGGGCTGGATCGGGGTGAACGGGCCGGCTTGGCTATCGGACCCCGACTGGGCGATGCCGGCGGTCATCCTCGTCAGCATCTGGAAGGGCATCGGCCTGAAGATGCTCATCTACCTGGCGGCGCTGCAGAACATTCCGCACGATCTGTACGAGGCGGCGGATATCGACGGCGCCTCCGGCCCCCGTAAGTTCTTCGCGATCACCCTGCCGTTGCTGAAACCCGCCACGTTCTTCGTCTTCATCGTCTCCATGATCGACGCGTTTCAGGTATTCGATCAGGTGTACGTCCTGACTCCCGATGGCGGCCCGGCGAACTCGACAACCGTCATGACATACGAGATTTACCGGACGGCGTTCGGCGAGTTCGACATCTCGGCGGCCTGTGCGCAAAGCGTGGTGCTGTTTGCCTTCCTGCTCGTCCTGACGGTGATCGGGCGCCGACTGACCGGGAAGGACGGCGATGAAGCGTAAGTTCGACGCCCGCTGGGTGCTGCACCTGCTGCTTGGTCTCGGCGGACTCATCATGGTCGTTCCGTTCGTCTGGATGATCCTGACGTCACTCAAGAGCCGCGCCGACATCGCCGCCTACCCGCCACAACTGCTGCCGACCGAATGGGTGTGGAGCAATTACCAGGCAGCACTGGACTACGCCCCGTTCGGGACGTACTTCCGCAACAGCCTGCTGATCGCCATCGGGCACACGGTGATCAACCTGATGCTGGCTACGATGGCCGGTTACGCGCTGGCCCGGGTTTCGTTTCGGGGCCGGACCGTACTGTTCATGGCCATCCTCGCGATGATGATGATCCCGACCTACACGAAGATCGTCCCGCAGTACCTGATCGCCAAGGGGATGCCGTTCTTCGGCGGCAACGACTACCTCGGTCGGGGCGGCTACGGCTGGCTCGACTCGTGGTGGGTCCTGATCGTTCCGGGCGCGCTCACCCCGTTCGCGATCTTCCTGTTCCGGCAGTTCTACCTCTCGCTGCCCCGCGAGCTGGAGGAGGCCGCCCGCATTGATGGTATGGGGGAGTTCGGGATCTTCGCCCGGGTGATGACCCCCTTGGTGAAACCAGCCGTCGCGACGGTCGCCCTGGTCACCTTCGAGAGCAGTTGGAACAATTTTCTCTGGCCGTTGCTGGTCACCACCCGCGACGATCTGCGGGTGATCCAGGTCGGTCTGGCAGCCTTCCAACAGGCCGAGCGGACCGAATGGTCCTACCTGATGGCCGGATCGACGCTGGCCACCGTACCGATGATCGTGCTGTTCCTGTTCGCCCAGCGGTACTTCGTGCAGGGCTTCGCCACCGCCGGAATCAAGTAAAGGGGTATCTCAATGAGTATCGATCTGTCTGGGCGTCGAGCCCTGGTCACGGGTGCCGGCCACGGTATCGGGGCCGCCATCGCCGTGGCGCTCGCCCAGGCCGGGGCGGACGTGGCCGTCCACCACGGACACTCCGCCGGCCCGGCCGCCGAAGTGGCCTCGGCGATCGAGGCGCTGGGTCGCAAGACCGTCGTCCGGCAGGCCGACCTCACCCGGACGAGCGAGGTGGTCGCACTCGTCGAGGAGGCTACGGGTTTCCTCGGTGGCCTGGAGATCCTGGTCTGCAACGCGGGCGGAATGGTCGGCCGCAGCCCGGTGGCGGAGATGACCGACGAGCACTACGCCCAGGTCGTTGACCTCAACCTGGGCGTCACCTTCCGAACGGTGCGGGCCGCGATTCCGCACCTGCGGGCCGCCGGTACGGCGGGGCGGGTGATCACCATGTCGTCGTTGGCTGCACACAACGGTGGCGGTGCCGGATCAGCGGTCTACGCTGCGGCAAAGGCGGGGGTGCGGGGCCTGACCAAGGGGCTCGCCAAGGAGCTGGCGGCGACCGGGACCACGGTGAACGCGGTCGCCCCGGGATTCATCGGCGGCACTGCCTTCCACGAGACGTTCACCCCGGCACAGACTCAGGAAGCGATCATCGCCGGGGTACCGCTCGGCCGTGGCGGCCGGTCCGAGGACGTCGCCGGCGCAGCCGTGTGGCTCGCCTCCGAGGCGGCCTCCTACGTCACCGGGTCGACGATCGACATCGACGGTGGAGCCTGGTTCCGGTGACCGTGCCGACGCCGACCCTGCGTGCGCCGGTACTCCCGTCCGAGCGGGGCGGTTGGTGGCATGCATACGTCTGCCCCGCGCACGGCGTGGAACTCGATCACGACCGGCTGCTCGACGGTGCGTTCCCGGACGCCGGCGCGCGGTGCCGCCACGGCTGCCGGGTCGACAATCCGTCGGTGCGGGGCGGTTGGACCGTCCTGGCGCATCAGGCGAGTGCCCGACGTATCCGGTTGCTCGCCCGGTCGCCCCGGGGTGACGACCGCCGGGCAGCTGTCAACCTGCTGACCGCGTACGCCCGCCAGTACGCGGCACTCGGCGCGGCACCGCACGACGGAGCAGCCGACTGGATGCTGCGTGGCCGGCTGTTCCATCAGGCGCTGACCGAGGCGATCTGGGCGGTGACCATCGGCCAGGCCGCTGCAGCGCTGCGGGCGGGCGGTGAACCACTGCCCACGGAGGTGAACCAGTTGCTCCAAGCCCTTGTCGAGGCAGCCGGGCAGGCCCGCCAGGCGCTGGTCGACGCCGGCAAGTTCGAGTCCAACTACACCGCGTGGCTGATTGCCGCTGGCGCGGTCTGCTCGGGCCGCCCCGACTGGCTGACCGGTCGGCACGGACTGTGTGACCACGTCTCGACGGCGATTCGCCCGGACGGGTGGGAGTGGGAGGCAGCCACCTACTACCACGGCTTCGTCCTGCGGGCGTACCTGTTGACCCTCCAGTCACTGCCGCAGACTCTGGTGCCACCGCAGACGCACGCCCGACTCGCCGGGATGGCCACGGTGCTCGAGACCCTGGCCACCGACGGAGGTCTGCTACCAGCCCTGCACGACGGCCCGTACGACCGGCCAGCGGCCCGGTACGAGCTGGACGAACTCCGGGAACTGCTGCCCCTGCTGGGCCGTGGGCCGACGGAGCCGCAGCCGGTGACGATCTTTCCCGACGGGGGCTATGTGGTGCTGCGTGGATCGGGGCTGCACGCTGTCGCCGACTTCGGCCCGCACGGTGGCCCGCACGGGCACCGCGACAAGCTGGCCCTGTACCTGTACGGTGCCGACACTCCCTGGCAGCCCGACCCGGGTCAGGTGCCGTACGGCCACCACGGCTGGCGGCACCACTACGCCTCGACCGCCGCCCATCCCACCTTCGCAGTCGACGGGCTCGAGCAGGCGGAGTGCACCGGGCATCTGATCGGGTACGACAGCAGCTCGGCCGCCATCGGTTGTGACACCGCGTATCCCGGGGTGACCGCCCGGCGCCACCTGACCCTGCGCGGCGGTGTGCTGGTCGACGAGTTGCGGGTGGAGACCGACCGACCCCGCCGAATCAGCGCGCAGCTCAGACCGGATGTCGACCTGGCGGTTCGGGCTGTCGCCGACCGAACCCTGGAAACGGTCTGGCCCGGCCGGCAAACCCTGCACGGCCGGCACACCGTATCCGTCGACGCCGACGTCGTCTGCCGTCCCGGACCCGGACCGGCGGACGACCCGCAGCGCGTACGCCGCTGGGTCGACTGGACCGCGACCGACGCGACCACAGTGACGTTCCGATCGATCTACCGGATGGAGAGCTGATGCAACCCCTGCTCATCGGTGACCGCCTCGGGCAACTGCGCGCGGCGCTCACCACCACTCACGCCGCCCAGTGGCGGCGGCTGTACGAGCAATGCGCCTGGTACCGCGGACAGAGCCCGCCCGCCGAGCATCCGACCGCGAGCATCACCTACCTCGGCCCGGCCGCGATGAACCTGGCCCTCGCCTACCGCCTCACCGGCCAGCCCGGCTACCTGCTCGAAGCCCGCCGCTGGATCGGTACCGCCGTGTCCTACCCGCACTGGGGCAAGGCGAAGATGCCCGACCACGACCTCGACGCGGGTTGGCTGCTGCACGGGCTGTCCCTGGCGTACTCCTGGCTGCGCGACGACCTGCCCGACGACGAGGCGGCGGCGCTGCGGGCAAAGCTCACCCTGCAGGGTGAGCGCCTGTACGCCTTCGCCGTCGAGACCGAAGGCTCCTGGTGGTCGTCGAGCTACTGGCAGAACCACAACTGGATCTGCTACGCCGGCCTGGCCGCCGCCGGATACGTCCTCGACGAACCACGGTGGAGCGACCGGGCACGGGAGAATCTCGCGACGGTGCTGGACCTGATGCCGGGCGACGGATCGGACTCCGAGGGTGTCGTCTACTGGCGGTACGGCGTACCATGGCTGGCCATCCACCTCGACCTGCTGCAACACGCTGAAGGCATCGACTGGTGGCGGCGCGGCGACTTTCTGAGTCGCACCTTCGAATGGCGGCTGCACCAGTGCGCCCCCGGCTTCGAGGAGAACATCGACCACGGGGACTGCCACGACCGCCGGTCCGGGCACAGCGTCGCGCTCTACTACAAGCTCGCCGCCGCGTACCGCGACGGCCGCGCCCGCTGGCTTGCCGACCGCGTCGCCGATCGACACTTCTGGCGGGAGGCGTACGCCTCCGGCGTCAGACCGGGCGTGATGCCGGAGGCCGGCTACGAACTGCTCTGGTACGACCCGCAGGTGCCGGCCGTGGATCCCGCCGACACGGTGCCGACCTCCGCTCATTTTCCCGACCTCGGACAGGTGACCGCCCGTACCAGCTGGCAGTCGGGCGCGGCCTTCGTCAGCTTCAAGGCGGCCCCCGGCGGGGGACACACCGCCTGGGACACCGCTGAGCAGTTGCGCCGGGACAAGGGCTGGCAGACTCTCAACGCCGGTCACCACCACCCCGACGCCGGGGCGTTCGTGTTCGGCGCGTACGGCGAGTTCCTCGCCGTCGACGACGGGTACTGCAACCGTAAGCGGGCCGCCCACCACAACCTCGTCCTGGTCGACGGGCAGGGTTGGGCCGGCGAGGACCGCTACCAGGTCTACCAGGGGCTGCCCCACGAGCGCCAGGCCCGCCTGCGGGACGTGCTCACCGAGGACGGGCTGGTGCACGCGACAGCCGAATCTGCCGCGATGTTCGATCCGGCGCTCGGCGTCCGGCGCGTCGACCGGACACTTGTCTTCACCCCGGCCGGCCGGCTGGTCGTGCTCGACCTCCTCGCCGCCGACCAGCCACGCGAGTGGACCTTTCTGCTGCATTCGGACTGGCCGGCCGAGCTCGTCGGCGGCGACATCGTGCTCCGGTCCGGACCGGCGCAGGCGTACGTCCGCCAGGTCGTCCCGGACGCCGCCACCGTCAGTCAGACGACGACGGAGATCGAGGCCAACCCCACCGGCAGTACGCCGAGTCTGCGGATCGTCCGCACGCTGCACACCGTTCGGGTCCAGGTGGCGCCGGTCGTCCGTACCCGGATCCTCACCAGCGTCGAACCGACCTCCGCGCTGGCCCCGAGCGCGGCCGTCGCCGAGCCGGTGGACTGTGCCGAAGGAGCCGGGGTGCGGTTCGGGACCGACGGCGAGACGGTGCTGCTGGCGCCGGCCGACCGTCGGATCGACGGCGCGGACGTGCGGGCCGCCGCCGCCGCCGTGATCCTGCTGCCTGGCTCCGCCGACCGCCCGGCACAGGTGGGGGTGGTCGCGGCGACCCACGTGGATGTCGCTGGTCGCGACCTGGTGCGCAGCGACGAACCGGTGACCGGGGTGCTGCCGTGGCCGGCCTGAGCGCCGCGCCGTCCGCCACCGGACGGGGGGCGGCCCGGCGTCGAAGCGAGGTGGCGGCCGCCCAAGGTGGCTGGGCGGCCACCACGTTGCGGGTGCTGGAGTTCGTCGCCTACCCGGCGCTGGCGGGCTGCGCCCTGCTCCTGTTGAGTCTGGGCGTCGTCACCTGGCTTGCGGCGCTGGCCGCCACGGCACACGCGCTGCAGCAGTGGCGTACGGATGGACGGGCCCGGCCGTTCGTCGGTGCGCTGACCATGTTCGGGCACTACTGGCGGCGGTTGTGGCGGCACTCGATCCTGTCCACGGTCGCCGCTGCACTGTTGGCGGCCAACATCGTCTTCCTGGCCACCCGTCCAGGTGCCCACGCCGCAGCCCTGCTGGCCCTGCAGATCGGGCTGATCCTGGCACTGGTGCCGTACCACCTGGCACTGGCCGTCACCGCCGCCGGTGACCCCGGCGGGGAAGCCGGACGCTGGGGACGTGCCGCGCTGCTGTTCGCCTTCGCCGCTCCCCGACGTGGGTTGGCCCTGCTCGCGGCTGCTGTCGCGGCGCCGCTCGTCACCGCGCCGCTCGCCTTCGGGCCGTTGCTGTTCGGTGCCACTCTGCCGCTGCTACTCGGCCTGCGGCTCGCGGACAGCACACGACGACGAGGCACCGTCACGGCGTGGGTCGGTGCGACCGGCGACCGGTCCGATGCGGCTGCCGCGAGGGCGGCGGAGCGTAGCGGCAGATCCAGGGAGCGGGTCCGATGACCCTGACGATCCGTCCCGCTGCCGAGTGTCACTTCGATCTGCTCTCCCTCGGTGAGGTGATGCTTCGTCTCGATCCCGGTGCGGGGCGGGTACGGACCGCACGCACCTTCGCCGTCTCGGAGGGCGGTGGCGAGTACAACGTCGCACGTGGGCTACGCCGGGCCTTCGGCCTGCGGACCGCCGTGGTCACTGCTCTGGCCGACAACGAGATCGGCCGGCTCATCGAGGACCTGGTACGTCAAGGGGGAGTGGACACCTCGTTGATCCGGTGGGTGCCCTACGACGGAGTCGGCCGTACCGTCCGTAACGGGCTCAACTTCACCGAACGTGGCGAGGGCGTGCGTGCTGCGGTTGGCACCTCGGACCGCGGCCATACTGCGGTCAGTCAACTCGGCTCCGACCAGATCGACTGGGACCACCTGTTCGGCACCCTCGGGGTCCGCTGGCTGCACACCGGTGGCGTATACGCGGGCCTGTCCGATGCCGCCGCTGAGACCGCATCCACCGCCGCCGCAGCCGCCCGTCGGCACGGCACAGTCGTCTCGTACGACCTGAACTACCGGTCGAGTCTGTGGCGCGACATCGGCGGCCCGGACCGGGCCCGACTCGTCAACCAGCGCATTGCCCGGACGGTCGACGTGCTGATCGGCAACGATGAACACTTCCGTACCGTTCTCGGTGCCGGCCGATCGGACTCCGGCGTGGACCATTGCGAGGGCCGGTGGGAGGCTCCCGGCGAACGGGTCCGTCCGGACCTGGGCGATGCCCAGACTTCGCTGGAGCAGGTAGCCCGGAGCTACCCCAATCTGTCGATCGTGGCGGCGACGTTGCGCACCGTTCGGTCCGCCTCGGTCAACGACTGGGGGGCCGTCGCCTGGTCCGCCGACCTCGGCCCCGTCGCAGCCCGGTACCGACCGGGTCTGGAGCTTCTGGACCGGGTCGGCGGCGGCGACGGCTTCGCCGCTGGCCTCATCTACGGCCTGCTGCGGCTCGGCGACCTGCGGATCGGTGTCGAGTTCGGTGCGGCGTACGGCGCGTTGGCGATGACCACGCCGGGGGACGCATCGATGGCCGCTCTGGCGGAGGTTGAGGCATTGGCCGCCGAATTCAACGCCCGGGCACTCCGCTGAGTACCACCCGTCGTACGAGTGTCGTCCAAGGACGAGGGCAGCCGGCGTCCTGCTCGGGGGACGCGCCGGCCGGCCGCCGACGCATGCGGTGGTCGTCCGGCCTGCGGATCATGGTCGCCGACACATTCCTCATGGGGCTCGGCTTCTACGCCCTGGTCCCCCTGCTGGCGTACCACCTCCTGAACGACCTGGGGCTCAGCATCGCGCTCACCGGGTTGCTCGCCGGGGTACGGTCGGCCAGTCAGCAGGGCATGATGCTCTGGTCGGGGATGCTGGCCGACCGGTTCGGTCACCGTCGGGCGATCTGCGTGGGCGTGCTGCTGCGTGCCGCCGGCTTCGCCGCGTTCGGTGTCGTGGACGCCGTACCCGGACTCGCGGTCGCCTCGGTCCTGGCCGGCCTGGGCGGATCCCTTTTTCACCCGGCCAGCTATGCCCTGTACGCCGAACTGACACCGGCGCCGTTGCGTACCCGTGCCTACGCCGTGCGGGAGATGGCCAGTAACGTGTCCTTCGTCCTCGGGCCCGCGCTCGGTGGCCTCCTCGCGGCCACCAACTTCCCGGCGCTGTGCATCGTCGCGTCCAGCCTGTTCCTGCTCGCCGGTGCGATCACCTGGATCGGACTGCGACCCGACCCGCCTACCACCGAAACGTCGGCACGGATGTCCTCCCTGCACCGGTTGCGGACCGTTGCCCGAGATCGCGGGTTTCGACGGTTCGTTGTGGTCAGTGCTTTCGCATGGGCGCTGTTCAGTCAGCTCTACCTCGCCGTTCCGGTGCGGGTCGGGCAGGTCCTGCCGGGAGCGACGTCGCTGGGCCTGGTCTACACCGTCGCGGCGGTCGTCATGGTCGTGGCGACCGTTCCGTCGACCCGCCTTGCCGAGCGGTATCTGACGACCGGCCGGACGCTCGCCGTGGCCACGGCCATGCTCTCCGTCGGTCTGTTGCTGCTGGGTGTGCTGCCGGGACCGGCTGGGGTGGTCACCGGCGTCGTCGTCTTCACGCTCGGGCAGGTTCTACTGCTACCGACGGTCAACGGCACCGTTTCGCGGCTGGCCCCACCGGGCGCGGTCGCGTCGTACTTCGGTGCGAACGGCCTGGTGCTCTCCCTCGGTGGACTGATCGGCAACCTGGGCGGCGGGTGGCTGCTCGACCTGGGCGACGACACCGGCAACTGGCTACCGTGGACGGTGTTTGCCGGCTGGGGCGCGGCGGCTGCGGTCGCCTACCTGTTGGTGCTCCGACCGTCGACACCAGTCAGGAGTGACTGAGCGTCGATGCGGCGGCCCACCTGGCCGGCCGCACCGACGCTCCTGCACCCCGACGATCCGGACCGGGTGCAGCCGTACGCCGACTAGTACTTCGGGCTGGGACCGAAGCGGTTCGGGCCGGGGGTGCCGTCCTGCACGGTGAAGATCAGCATCACGAGGGGGCCGATTAGCGGGATCGGCGAGATCAGCACCCACCAGCCGGATCGTTCGGTGTCGTGCAGGCGGCGGACGGCGACCGCCAGCGAGGGCAGCGCGAGCGCCAGGAGGGCAACCACATAGAGAATGCCGAGGTTGCCTCCGTCCAGACCGGTCCCCAGCAGGAGGTCGAGGATCGACCCCACGATGGCGACGGCGGTCGAGAACAGGACGAACCACCAGTACTCGGCGCGGCGAGCCCGGCCGCTGAACCCTACGTACCGGGTCAGGGCCGAACGGACAGCTTCGGTGAACGACATGACGTTACTCCAGCATTGTGGACAGATGAGCAGAGGCGCGGCATCAGGGTACGCGAGTGTCCGCCGCGCTCTGGCGTCTGATCTGTCAGACCCTGTCCGGGATGATCTCCCCGCAGATCGAGCCGTCGGTCCCGTCGGACGCAGCGTCGATCTCGAAGGTGTTCACCTGGATGCCGGGAACACCGCCTCGCCGTCTGCTGGTGCTGATAGCTTGTCCACCTTCTCCGTACTCCGCTGAACCAGGCGTTCTTGTGCGGCGGGCCGGTTGCTGGTCGACGCCGCCCGGGTCGCGTCCGCCGAGGTCGCCCGGTGCGCACCGCCGGCTGCCGGGATGGCCGCGACGCTCAGGCTGGCCCGGTGAGGTTGTTGCACTCCGGGGCAAACCCGAGGTGCTTCCGAGGACGTGATGCCACAGGTGCATCTCGATGCATCTCTGGCATCAAGCTTAGCTGGTACCCCGACCCGGCGAGGTGACACTGCATCCACCGGCTGATGACCGGCAAGAGGAACGACGTCGACCCGGTCGAGGTCGAGCGGTGGATCACCGCCCGCATCGCCAAGCACAAGGGCACCCCGGTCTTCGTCGAGCTCGGCAAGCGGCTCGCCGCCCGGCGCGAGAAGTACGCTCACGCGCAGCAGGCCAGTCTTGAATTCCTCAAGGAACTCTTCGCCCTCGCCCGTGACACCGTGGCTGCGGAAAAGGCCGCCGCCGGGGTTCCGCCCGAGGAGCAGGGGAAAGCGGCGCTCGCCGAACTCTTCGAATCCCTCAAGGGCGAAGACACCCCCGATCATCGTCGAGAACGTCGTCAACGAGGTCGACGAGGTGGTCCGCGCGGTCCGTTTCAGCGGATGGCAGGACACCTACGAGGGTGACCGTCTGGTCCAACAGCACTGACCTAAACTTTGGTCGTTTTGTTGGCAATACTGCTGGTTTTGGGCTGGGTGCGGGTCGGGCGTGAGACGTGAAGAAGCTCCTGGTAGGACATGGATTGACTAGATCAACATGTTCCAACCAGGAGCTTCGGTGTCGGATTCTGCCATGCTGTCCGCCGCTACGGTGCTACAGGCCACCGCCCAACGGGAGATGCTGCGGACGGCGGTGATCACGGGGCCGGCTGGTGTCGGGACCCTCGACGAGCAGGTGACCGGCCGGTTGTGGCCGCTGCTGGCCGATACCGCAAACATCGAGCGGGCGCAGGCCGTAGTGGGGCACGTCGACGCGCGGCGGCGGGTGCTGACCGGGGCGGTCACGGTGATGATCGTGCTCGGGCTGTGTCTGTTCCGGCGGGAGAGCACGTCGGTGGTGACCGCACGGGTGACCTCGCGGATCCCCCGCACCCGGGTGGAGGGCACCCCGACCGCGGCGGCGGTGTCGAAGGCCCGGGGCAGACTCCCGGCAGCGGTGACGGAGCGGGTGTTCACCACCGGCGCCCGGTCCACGCCGACGTTCGGGCCCGAGTCGTACGCGTTCGGCCTGCTGGTCACCGCGATCGACGGCACCGTGTTCGACCTCGCCGACACGGCCCGGACACGGGCCGAGTTCACCACCCCGACCGGCGGCCGGTTCCCGCAGGCCCGGATGGTCGCCCTGGTCGCCTGCGGCATCCGCTGGATCCTCGCCGCCCGCATCGCCTCCTCCGGAGTCAGCGAACAAGCCCTCGCCGACGACCTGATCGGCGAACTCCAACCCGGCACCATCAACCTCGCCGACCGGGGCTTCTTCTCCATGGACCGCTGGACACGGGCGGCCGCCACCGGCGCCCACCTGCTGTGGCGGGTCAAGAACGGCGCACGGAGCCTGCCCGCCCGCCTGGTCGAGGTCCTCC
>NZ_JBHMIO010000016.1:0-111393 GCF_048060275.1 Micromonospora sp. LOL_015 | reverse complement strand
GCGGGCATCGCTGGTGTTCCTCCCAGGTTTCGATGTCTCCATCAAACCCGGTGCGGGACACTTCACATGCCGGGCAGCCTACTTGCAGAGGTTGCGCCGTCGCTTCCCACATCGGGGTGGTGAGTTCGGCGGCGGCGCGGCCTCGCGTTAGCTGGGCCCGACGTGTACCCGTGATCGCCTTCCCGCGTCGGGCCCGCCTGCTGGGCGGCGGCTCGGGGTCGACGTGGAGAGCCACCTCGGGTCGCCGCCCTTCCAACACTCGTTGAGGGGGCAGCGTGCTCGGGAAGTGGTTTCAGCGTGCGGACGTACCGATGGACGTGGTCTATCCGGTGCCGGGCCGGCGGCGGTACGCCGACCGGACGGCGCCGCCGCCGGATCGGCGGCCGGCGACCCGTACCGACCGGGCGCAGGCCAGGGGCGGTAACGCCGGCCGGCACTACCTGCCATGAGGACACCCGCAACCGGCAGGGAGCCGGTGCACGAGCCGACGCGGCCGTCGTGGTGCTGCGCGGTCTGTCCGGACGGGACGCCGTGGCCGTGTCCGCCGGGCCGCACGCAGTTGGCGGAGGCGTACGTCGGTGAGCCGGTCGCGTTGTCGGTCGACGTCGGCGAACTGCTGACCCTGGCCGCCGAGGAGGCCGGCATCACCGACCCGGCCGAGCTGCACGAACGCTTCGTCTCTTGGACCTGGATCGACGGGACCGGGATCGATGCGGGTGGGCGGCCGTGAGCGTGGCGGTGGGGCGTCGGGTCGCCCTGTGGCGGGTACGGCGGCGGATGACCCAGCAGGTGCTCGCCGACCGGGTCGGTCGGTCTAAGAGCTGGGTGGAGAAGGTGGAGCGTGGTGTCCGGACGTTGGACCGGTTCTCGCTGATCCGGCAGGTCGCCGAGGTGCTGCGGGTCGACCCGGCGGAGTTGGTCGGCCCGGACCGGCCAGCGGAGGCCGGTGGGGCGGTCGACGGGGTGGCGGCGGTCCGAGCGGCGCTGGCCAGCTACGAGGTGTTCACCGCCGCCGACAGCGGACCGGCAGGGGAACAGGAGGTCACGCAGCGGGTGGAGCACGCCTGGTCGACGTACCAGCACGGCGACTATCCCCGGCTGCTGCGGACGGTGCCGGAGTTGCTGGACGCTGCCCGGCGGCTGCACGCCACCCGGCCTGCGCCTGGGGCGGAGTTGTTGGTGCGCGCTTACCGGATTATCGCGCTCGTGCTGGTCAAGGTCGGTGAACCCGAGCTGGCCTGGTTGGCGGCCGATCGGGCGCTGGCCGTGGCCGGCAGCGATCCGGTGCTGGCCGGTTTGGCGGCGGTGCCGCTCGGGCAGGCGCTGCGCGGGCTGGGCCAGGACCGGTTGGCGATGACGACGACGGTCGCCGCCGCCGACCGCATCGCGGCGGCGTCTGTCGAGCGCGGCACGGTGTACGGGACGTTGCTGCTGCAGGCCGGGTTGGCCGCTGCCGGCTGCGGCGAAACCCGCAGCGTCGACGAGCTGCTCGGCCGGGCCGCTGACGTCGCTGGCCGCATCGGCGACGGGCTGGACTACCGTACGGCGAGCTTCGGCCCGGCGGCCGTCGAGCTGGCGCACGTCGCGGCGGCCGTGGAGTCGGGCGACGCCCGGCAGGCGGTACGCCGACACGAAACGGCCACCCGGCAGCTGACGTGGCGTGGACTGCCGGCGGAGCATCGGGCGGCGTACCTGGTGGACGCCGCGCGGGCGTACCTCGACGTCGGTGACTTCGTAGCGGCAGG
This sequence comes from Micromonospora sp. LOL_015, assembly GCF_048060275.1. Lineage (NCBI taxonomy): Bacteria > Bacillati > Actinomycetota > Actinomycetes > Micromonosporales > Micromonosporaceae > Micromonospora > Micromonospora sp. LOL_015. The sequence goes on along the minus strand of NZ_JBHMIO010000016.1, from coordinate 109,648 downwards.
ACGCTGGCTCGTCGAGGCGGACCGCGTCGTACCGGCTGAGATCCGCTGCCGGCCTTCCGCCCGTACGGTCGTGGCGGAGATCGCCCGGTGCGGGCCGGACGCGGCCGGCGTCGCCCGGCTGGCGACGGCGCTCGGGCTGACGACCGGCGTTTCGTAACGAGGGAACCTGTATGACCCTCAACCCGCCAGTTTCACGACAATACAGGTTCCCTCGCCAGCGTCAGCCGGGCAGCGTCACCGCGTTCCTCGGTGAGGTGGAAGGCCCTGATCCATGCCTCGGTACGCGCGCGTTCCGTCGCCAGCGCGGCATCGTCCCCATCGTGCAGTTCGCTGCGGACGTCGTCCCAGTCGTGGAACTCGGTCATTGCCTCTCCTGTCGGCGGGTCGAGGGGCAGGCCATCCATGTCGCCGTGTTGCGCCACGATCTGGCGCTGGAGCAGGCGTCACGCCCGGATCAGGTTGACCGTCCGGCCTGACCCAGCACCCGGAGCAGGTCCTCGACCAGGTCCTCGGCGCTGGCGTGGCCCTTTCCGTCGGCTGCCAGGTGGCCGGTGATGGCCAGGTCGGCGGCGCCGTGCGCCAACGCGCGGACGAGGGCGGCGGCCCGTTCCGGGTCGCCGGCGGGTAGGGCGGCGGCGGCCTGCGCCTCGGCGGTCAGCTCGACGAGTCGCCGCCAGGTGGCGCCGGCCCGCTCGTGCAGGTCCGCTGAGGCGTTCATCGACCACCCGTAGACCAGCGCGAACCGTCGCGGGTGCTGCTGCGCCCAGCGTACGTATTCGAGCAGGACGCGCCGCAGCGGCGCGGCGGCCTCGGTCCGTGGCGTCGGCGTCGCCGTCATGACCCGGTCGAGCCGGTCGAACTCCTGGATGGCGACGGCCTCCAGCAGGGCCTGCTTGTCGGTGAAGTGCTTGTACGGCGCGTTGTGTGACACGCCGGCCCGACGCCCGACCTCCCGCAGGGTGACCCGATCGGGGCCGCCCTCGTCGAGCAGTGCGGTCGCTGCGGCGACCAGGTCGTCCCGGGTGCTCATCGCCCGATCCTAGATCAGGTTGACGCTGTCAACCTGGGCGACGTAAGGTCAGGTTGACAACGTCAACCCATGAAGGGGTTCATTCTGATGAGGACCGTCGTCATCACCGGGGCAACCACCGGCCTCGGACTGCGCGTCGCCGGGCGGCTCGCCGCCCAGGGCTGGCACGTTGTGCTCGGCTACCGGGCGGAAAGCCGGGGAGAAGCGGCGGCCCGGCAGATCCGTCGCCGGACCCCCGCTGCGAGCCTCGAACCGCTCCGGATCGACCTGGCCGACCTGCGCTCGGTCGCGGACGCGGCCGGGGAACTGCGCCGCTCCGGGCAGCGTCCGCCGCTGCACGCCATCGTCGGCAACGCCGGCGTTCAGATCATCGACGGGGTACGCCGGTCCGCCGACGGCTACGAGCTGACCTTCGCCACCAACCACCTCGGTCACCACCTGCTCGTCGCCGGGCTGCTGGATGACCTGGCCGCCGGGGCCCGGATCGCGATTGTCAGCAGCGGCACCCACTGGCGGGAGAAGAGCATGGGCTTTCCGGAGCCGCGTTGGACGAGTGCCCGCGAGCTCGTCGACCCGTCCGACGCCGACGCGACCCCGACGGCGGGCCGGGTCCGCTACTCGACGTCGAAGCTGGCAAACATCTACTTCGTCTACGAGCTCGCCCGCCGCCTGGACGGGCGGCCGATCAGCGTCAACGCGTACGACCCGGGGCTGATGCCCGACACCAGCCTGTCCCGCGACTATCCGACGCTCGTCCGGACCGGCTTTCGGATGGCCGCTCCGCTGATCAGCGCGCTGCTGCCCGGCGCGCGCAGCTCCCGGGCCTCCGCCCGGCACCTGGCCGACCTGGTCAGCGACGCCCGGTTCGACGGCACCACCGGCGCCTACCTGGAGGGTCCGAAGATCGCCCCGTCCTCACCCGAGTCGTACGACGTCGCTCGGGCCCAGCAGCTCTGGGCCGACAGCGAGCAACTGATCGACCAGGCGCTCGCCCGCCGCTGAGCTGAGTGGGACCGCTGCGGATCGCGTCACCAGCAGCCGTGTTACCGTTGACGTTCGGGAAGTCCTGAACGTTCGTGATACTGATGTCCCGTGGTGGGATGTCGCCGGTGACGGAGGAGATGACGCGTGGACCCGGACGCCGGGCGGCGGTACGCCGAAGAGGTCGGTGTCGCCCTCGCTCAGATGGGCACCACCCCGGCGTTCGGCAAGCTGCTGGGCTGGCTGCTGATCTGCGACCCGCCGGGCCAGACCACCGCACAACTGTGCGAGGCGGTCGGGCTGTCCAAGGCATCCGTCTCGGCCGGGATGCGGGCCCTGGAGCAGTCCGGCATGGTGCGCCGGGTGCCGACCAGCGGCCGGGGCCACGCGTACGAGATACACCCGGACGCCTTCGCCCGGGCGATCGACCCCACAGACAAGATGCGCACCTTCATCGACCTGATGCAGCGCGGCATCGACCTCGTCGGCGACGCGGACGCTCCCGAAGCGGACCGGCTCCGGCACACCCGCGACTTCTACACGTTCATGATCGAACGCACGCCCGCGCTGATGGAGGAGTTCCGCCGGCAGACCGGAAGGAGCGTGTGACGGTGCGGGTCCTGATCGTCACCGTCGGATCGCGCGGCGACGTCCAGCCGTACCTGGCGCTCGGCACCGGGCTGCGGGCGGCCGGCCATGACGTCACCCTGGCCACCTGCGCCAGATTTCGGTCCTTCGTCACCGACCACGGCCTGACGTACGGCCACCTCGGCGACGAGATCCTGCAACTGCTCGACTCGGCGGCGGGCCGCGCCGCGATGGAGGACACCACCGGACTTCTCGGCTCGATCAAGACCAACATCAGGCTGGCCCGGCAGGCGAACCCGATCAACCGGGGGCTGCTGGCCGACGTCTGGCAGGCGGCCCGCCAGGCCGACCCGGAAGTGATCGTCTACCACCCCAAGGCGCTGGCCGGCCCACACGTCGCCGAGAAACTCGGCGTGCCGGCGGTGCAGGCGGTGCCCGTACCGATGTCCGTGGCGACCGGCGACTTCCCGATGATCGGCATGCCGTCGCTGCCGCTGGGCCGCCCGTACAACCGGCTCACCTACCGGCTCGCCGGTGCCGGCTACCGGATGTACGACGGCATGGTCAACACCTTCCGGCAGGAGACGTTGGGGCTCGCCAGGACCAGCGGCGCGGCCCTGGCCACCCGGCTGCCCGACGGGCGGCCGATCCCGGTGCTGCACGCGATCAGCGGCCACGTCCTGCCGCGCCCCGCCGACTGGCCCGGCCACGCCCAGCTCACCGGATACTGGTTCCTCGACGATGCCACCGGCTGGCAGCCACCGGCCGAGCTGGTCGACTTCCTCGACGCAGGCGACCCGCCGGTGTACGTCGGCTTCGGCAGCATGGCCGGGCGCGACCCGCGGCGCCTCACCCGGGCCGTCGGCGACGCGTTGCGCCTGGCCGGCGTACGCGGCATCGTCGCCACCGGCTGGGGCGGGCTGGACGCGGCGGACCTGCCGGACAATGTCCTGCCCATCACCCAGGCGCCGCACGACTGGTTGTTTCCCCGGGTGTCCGCCGTGGTGCATCACGGCGGTGCCGGCACCACCGCCGCCGCGCTGCGCGCCGGCAGACCGTCGGTGATCTGTCCGTTCATCCTGGACCAGTTCTTCTGGGGTCGGCGGATCGCCGCGCTCGGCGCGGGCAGCACCCCGGTGCCGCAGTCCACACTCACCGCGCAGCGGCTCGCCGCCGCGATCCGCCAGGTCACCACCGACATCGACGTTCGGGATGCGGCGGCCGGGTTGGGGCGGCGCGTCACGGCCGAGGACGGCGTCGCGAGCGCGGTGGCACGGATCGAAGCCGCAGCGGCGTGACCGACCCCGGGTCGTTGACGGTCACGGTCCCGAGTCGGGTTTCGGCCGCACGATGAACCACATCGCGTGCACGTCCTGGTTGCCGACCTGTTCGTCGTACAGCCAGCGGCACCGGATCGATGCCGGTGTCCACCCGACGCCGGCCAGTCGCTGCGGTTCTTTAGCAGGTGCGGGCGGGACGAGTCGAACACCATGCTGTCCCCGGCGCCGAGCACGACCTCCTGGAAGCCGACCTGGCAGGTCAGCTCACCCTCCATGATGTAGGCGTGCTCGTGGCCGGTGTGTCGCTGGAACCGGCCGGACACACGCGGGACGCGCCGGGTCGTCGACATCCCGATCTCCGAGCAGGCCATCCTCGGTGCGGTGCTGGGCGCGGCGATGACCGGGCTGCGCCCGGTCACCGAGATCATGTTCTCCGACTTTTTCGCGGTCCGCTGGGACATCGTGGTCAACCAGATCGCCAAGACCCGGTACATGACCAACGGCCAGGTCAGCCTGCCGCTGGTGATCAAGTCCGGCAACGGCGGAAGCCTGCGGTTCGGTGCCCAGCTTTCGCAGTCGGTGGAGAACCGGGCGATGGCCGTACCCGGTCTGAAGGTGGTCAGCCCGTCCGCCCCGACCGACGTGATCGGCCTGATGGCCGCCGCCGTCCGCAGCGACGACCCGGTGCTGTTCTTCAAACACAAGGGACTGTACGCGGGGCGGGCCGAGGTGCCCGACGGGGAGATCGTCGACACCCTCGGCACCGCGAAGATCCGCCGGCCGGGCCGGGACGCCACCGTCGTCGCCCTCGGCCTGATGGTGCCCCGGGCGCTGCAGGCCGCCGACGAACTCGCTGGCCGGGGCATCGACGTCGAGGTCATCGACGTCCGGTCGCTGGTGCCGCTGGTGTTCTGGGACCTGGACGGGCCGGTCCAGCGGATCACCACCCCGCACATTCCGCCGGCACTACCTGCGATGAGGACACCCGGAACCGGCAAAGGGCCGGTGCATGAGCCGGTGCGGCCGTCGTGGTGCTGTGCGGTCTGTTCGGAGGGTACGCCGTGGCCGTGTCCGCCGGGTCGGACGCAGTTGGCGGAGGCGTACGTGGGTGAGCCGTTGGCGCTGTCGGTCGACGTCGGTGAGCTGCTGACGGTCGCCGTCGAGGAGGCGGGGATCACCGATCCGGCCGAGTTGTACGAGCGTTTCGTGTCGTGGACGTGGGTCGACGCGGGTGGGCGGCGGTGAGTGTGGCGGTGGGGCGTCGGGTGGCGCTGTGGCGGGTACGGCGGCGGATGACCCAGTGTTCGCCGCCGCCGGCCGGGTCGCCGCGGCGTCTGTCGAGTGCGGCGCGGTGCACGGGACGTTGCTGCTGCAGGCCGGGTTGGCCGCCGCCGGCTGCGGCGAAACCCGCAGCGTCGACGAGCTGATCGCACAGGCTGCTGAGGTGGCCAGGCAGATCGGGGACGGCCCGAACTACCGGCAGGCGAGCTTCCGCGCGGGCGTACCTCGACGTCGGCGACTTCAAAGCGGCGGGTCGGTGGGTGGTCGAGGCGGACCGCGTCGCACCGGCTGAGATCCGCTGCCGGCCCTCCGCCCGTACCCTCGTGGCGGAGACTGCCCGGTGCGGGCCGGACACTGCCGGCGTCGCCCGGCTGGCGACGGCGCTCGGGCTGACGACCGGCGTTTCGTGACGAGGGAACCTGTATGACCCTTAAACCGGCGGGTTGAGGGCCATAGCGGTTCCCTCGGTGGCGTCGGCCGTGCCGAGTACCCGGATCTGGTCGCCGGGCCGGATGACGCCACCGACCACGACGCGGGCGTAGAGGCCACGCAGCCGGGCCTGGCGACCCTGCTCACTCCAGACCAGCTTGTGCGCGTCGCGTCCGTAGCGGTTGGCGAACTTCGCGCACCCGGTGTGCGGCTCGGCCGTCACCTCGATGACCGCCTCGTCGCCGACCGCCAGTCGGGTGCCGGCGGGCAGCGCGTCGGCGTGCAGGTCGAGGTCGGCGAAGAGCTGGTCGCCGGCCAGCCCCCAGTGCTGCGGGTCGTCGCCGGCGACCAGCCGGACGAACCGGGAGTTCATCACGGTGAGCTGCCGGTCCGGGTGCGCAGACCCGTCACTGGTCGCCGAACTGCCGCGCTGCGCCCAGCCGTCGCCGACCAGCCCGTCGGTGATGTCGAGCCTCCCCTCGGCCAGCAGTTCCCGCTCGGCAACGGCCGGCCGGCGGACCACGAGGTGCAGCGTGCCGGAGCCGCGCGGGGAGCGAGCCACCTCCGCGAGCCCGGCGGTGAGCTCGGCGGTGGTCAGGTGGCGGGGAGTCGTGGTGTGCGCCGTGGGCCGGTCCATGCCCGTAGTGTGCCAAAGCTTTTCGCGTCGTCGCCTGCTGTCTGGCCGACCGCGTTCCCGCCGACTGAAGCTTCGTGATCGGTTCTGTTTCTTTGTGACCACCTTGCGCCGCCGCGTAGGGCGGCTGGCTGCGGTTACTGGCACCACGATGCCAACCGGGATCACCTGAGGGCGCACCCGGCCAGTGCGGTGCGGTCGATTGTGATCGGATGCGATCGACTCTGTTCTTTTCTGTTGTTGACTGGTGTCTTTCGATCGATTTACTGTCGCGAGACCAGCCGTGCATCGGACAGAAACATGCGGTCGGCAGAAGGAGACATTCATGAGACGTGGATCGGCCGTCGCAGCCCTGCTCGTGCTCGGGATGATCGCCCCAGCTCAACTGGTCTCTGGTACGTCTACCGCTGCGGCTGCACCTGCGGCTGCGGCGACCGTCGACATCACCGTGGACGCGAGCGTCGTCGCGGCTGACAACGTCAACGGCCTGACCTTCAAAGGCTTCGGCGTGCTGAGCGCGAACAGCACCAGCGCCGTGCTGATGGACTACAAGGCCCAGCACCCCGAGACGTACGCGCGGCTGCTGCGGGTCCTCTTCGGCGGCGACCGACCCGTCATGAGCCACGTCAAGATCGAGATGGGCAACGACCGGAACAACTCGACCGGACCCGACCCGGCCACCATGCGCCGGGAGACCGAGCCGGCGAACGTGGCCCGGCACCCGGGCTTCCAACTGGCCGCCGACGCCAGGAAGGTCAACCCCGACCTCAAGGTCAGCATCCTGCGGTGGAACGCGCCGGCGTGGGCGAACACCAACGACAAGATCTACACCTGGTACAAGAACACCATCCTGGCGGCCTACCGCGAGTACGGCTTCATGGTCGACTACGTCAACCCCGGGGTGAACGAGCACACCGCCGATCTCACCTGGACCAAGCAGTACGCGAACCAGGTGCGCAGCGACACCACCGGCTACGTCAGCGACGATCCCGCACTGGCCGGCTTCCGCCCCGGCGAGGCGCAGCTCTACCACCAGATCAAGGTCGTCATCTCCGACGAGGTCGGCATCGGCAGCTTCGGCGGCGCGATGGTCGGCGACGCCGAGCTGCGCGACGCAGTCGCGGTGGCCGGCTACCACTACAACACGAACGACGACGGTCAGCACAACTTCACCCGGCTCGCCGAGCAGTTCGACAAGGAAATCTGGAACAGCGAGGCGCAGGCCACCTTCAGCAACTCGTCGTTCCGGCAGAACAACAACACGGCAGACCCGACCGTGCCGGGCACCGGCATCGGCGGCACGGGCAGCGCGCTGGAGATGGCCAACACCATCGTCAAGGGCTTCGTGATGTCGCGGCGGACGCACTTCGTCTACCAACCCGCCATCGGCTCGTTTTTCGAAGGCGGCCAGTACTCCTTCAAGGAGCTCGTGTCCGCCCGCGACCCGTGGTCAGGGTGGATTCACTACGACGCGGGACTCGCCGTGCTGCAGCACTTCACCAGCTTCGCGCAGACCGGTTGGGAGAACGACTCCAACACCGCCGGGGTCTGGCGGGTTGTCCCGCAGGCCAGCGCCTCCACCGCCACCGGCACCAACCCGGTCGTCGGGCGCAACGGTCAGCCCAACTACCTCACCATGGCCGCGCCGGACCGGTCGGACTTCTCGACCGTGATCGTCAACGACTCCGAGTACGCACGGACCTATGAGATCACGCCGGTCGGTTTCGATCTCGGGGTCGACCCGAAACTCGCCGTCTGGCAGACCGGGGCTGCCGGCGGCGGCGAGGCGTTCGACGCCAACTACAAGCGCCACGTCGCCGATGCGGTGCCCGGCGTCACCGGCGGCTACCAGGTCAGCGTCGAACCATACTCCATCGTCACCGTCACCTCGCTCGACGTCACCGCAGATCCGGAGTGGGCCACGCCGCTGCCGGTCGAGGGCGAGCGCACGGTGCTCGACGCCGACCCGGAGCACGGCGTGCTGTGGGCCGACGACTTCGACTACGTCGGCCGGACCGTGCCGGTGATCGGTCCGGGTGGCGTCGTCACGAGCCAGACCGAGAGCTTCATCGACTCCCGTGGCGGCGACACGGGCGCCATCCCGCTGTACACCTGGGACCGGAACGGTGCCTTCGAGACGGTGCGGACCGGCGACGGGAACAACGTGCTGCGTCAGCAGATCGACCGGGCGACGACCGGTGTCGGCGGTGCCTGGAACAGCGCCGATCCCGTCACCGGCGTCGGTGATCTGCGCTGGACCAACTACCAGGCGGGCGTCGACGTGCGGTTCGACCGGGGCCCGGCGTCGGACAACTACGCAGCCATCGGCGCGCGTTCGACCGGCGGTGGCAGCTCACACAGTCTGAGCGGCACACCCTATGCGTTGCTGCTGGCCTCCGACGGGACCTGGCAGTTCCGCCGTACCGGTAGGACGATCTCCGGCGGGACCGTCGCCGGATTCGACGCCACCGCCTGGCACCGGTTGGCGATCCGGGTCGCCGGTCACCAGATCACCGGCTTCGTCAACGGCGACCAGGTGTTCAGCTGGACCGACGACGTGCCGTACCTGTCCGGTCGCGTCGACCTCGCCAGCGGCTTCCACCACACCCGGTTCGACAACCTGACGATCGAGCGGGTGCCGGGCTACCTGCCGTACTACCGCGAACTCCTCGACAATCTGGAGATGAACGACCTGGCCGACCCGCCGGCCGCACGGCTCGCCTACAGCGGAGACTGGCGGCACGCCAACGGCGGCAGCATGTACGAATATCATCGCTCGTCGTCGACCAGTCGGGGGCCCGGTGCCACCCTCGCGTACACGTTCACCGGTTCCGGGATCGACGTCACGGGAGTCAACGACGGCAGCGCCCGGCTCGACGTGCGGGTCGACGGCGAACTCGTCGCGACGAACCTGCCGACCAGGTCCGTCACCAACTTCCAGCAGACCGTGGCCGTGCGAGGACTGCCGTGGGGTCGGCACACTGTGACCTTTGAGGTGATCGCCGGGACGCTGGTGGTCGACTCGGTCGGTGTCCTGGGGACGCCGGCAACCGAGCCGGCGTCGAGCGATGCTGTCAGCCAGGCGTTGGCGGTAGCCTCGCGGATCGAGCGGACCGAGGACTTCACCGACCGGGACTGGGCGCTGCTGCAGTCCAACATCGCGATGGCCGGTCGTGCGGTGGCCGACCCGGTGGGCTATCGGCTCGACGGGGAGGGCGCCCGGCAGATCGTCTCCCGGCTTCAGGCGGCCAGCTACCCGCTGGCCAATCGGGTGGCCGCGCTGCCGCAGGTCTGGCGGGCGACCTTCCTCGGCCAGGCGCCGGACGATCTGCCGGCGACGCTGCCCGCCACGCTCACCGACGGCACCACCCGGGATCTCGCGGTGACCTGGGATCTCGACGGAATCGACGTCAGCCAGGCGTGGACGACGGTCGCCGTCCGGGGCAGCCACGGTGGTGCCACCACGACCGCCTGGGTCGAGGTCGTGCCGCCAGGGCTGAGGTACTTCGCGGACGTCAACGGGACCGCGGCCGGCACCCTGGGCTACAACTCGCCGGCCCACGCGGCGGTCGCCGAACTGCTGGGCGACGATCTGCGCAACGGCGCACCCGACCAGGTCCTCGAAGGCGATGCGACCTGGGGCCTCGGGGCGTCCAACGCCGCCGGCGACCGTGACATCCGGTACAAGGGGATCGTCGCTGGTGACTACAGCAAGACGACCACCACGGGGGTGTACACGGCCAACCAGGTGGGGGCGACCCTCAGTTACACCTTCACCCTGCCGGCGGGTCGCCACACGATCGTGGCGGGCAGCCACTCCTGGTGGCCCGGCAACAGTCGCGGCTACGACGTGTTCCTGGACTATGACGGTGCCGCGCACCAGGTCGGAGCGCAGGTCACCCTCGACACCGCCACGCCGTCGAGGGTGTTGAGCTACGACATCGACCTGGCCGCGGCCGGGCCGGTGACCATCCGGCTGCGGGCGACCAACAACCAGTCGCCGATGCTGTCGTGGGCCGCTGCGGTCGAGGGGGTCTACTCCGTGTCGTACGACGTCAACGGCGGCATCGGCACGGCCCCCGAGGCGCGCAATGGTCTGTTGCGGACCGATGCGGGTCTGGACGCGCCGGGCACCGGTCTGCGCAGGCCCGCGTTCGAGTTCGCCGGTTGGAACACCGCCGCCGACGGCAGCGGCACCACGGTGACCGCCGCCACCGAGGTGTCGGCCCTGGCCCAAACCGCGGCGACGCTGTACGTCCAGTGGACGCCGGTGGTACCCACCTGGGAGCCGTCGCAGGTGTACACCGAGGGTGATCTCGTGTTCCACGCCGGCCGGGCGTACCAGGCCCAGTGGTGGACGAGGAACCAGGTACCGGGTGCCACGCAGTGGGGTGCCTGGGCCGAGCTCGGTGCCTACCAGCACTGCGGCAGCGATTTCTACCCGGAGTGGACGTCGTCGTGGATCTACACCGGCGGCGAGACCGTCGAGCATGACGGGCAGCTGTGGACCGCACAGTGGTGGACGCGGGACCAGCAACCTGCCGCCTCCGGGTGGGGCCCCTGGAAACGGGTTGGTGCCTGCTGATCCCGGTCCGCCCGCCCGTCCCGCGCCGATCATGTCTGCCGGGTCGGGCGGCGCCGGCCGCCACCCGGTGTCCGGCGCGGTCCCGGCCAGCTCGCCGCCCAGGGCCGGTAGCGACCCCAGCCGGTGTCGTCGTCGAAGCGGATCGCCTCGCCGTGCCAGACCCCCCGCTGCGGGCCTGCAACCGGACGAGATGACCGAGGATCTCGTACGTCGCCAGACTGTTGCGGGCGCAGAGCGCGCACCGCACCACCTCGGCCGGGCACTTCATAGCCGAGGAGGCACCCGAGGAGATCATCAAGATGCTGCGCCCCCCTGCTTGAGCGCTAGCGCCGCTCAGCGCCGCTCATGCGTCGTCGCCGGGCCGCTGGCCCGGCCCCGGGACGGGTCGGGGCCGGGCCAGCGGTGGTTCAGGTCGCGGGCGAGGGCGAGGTACCGCAGTCGTTCGGCCGCGCTGGTGGCCCGAGTGAGCGCGGTCCTGACCTCGGCCGCTCCCCGGCCACACTTGATCATGTAGAAGAGGAAGAGGTTGATCGACGCCACGGACAAGGCGTACACGTACACGTCCTGCAGCGCGCCCTGGTAGACCGCGAGCCCGATTGTCCAGACGATCCCCGCGTAGAAAAGCGAGGTCGGCGTCCACTCCGCGAACGACGCGAGCCCGGTTGCCTTCGCGTCGCTCGACGGCACCGTGCTCAGCCCGCGTCGCCGCGCGTCGGCCAGAGCGCGCCGGGCAAACAGCAGCACCGCGCTGTTCGTGAACAGCGACAGGGTCTGGCCGATGGCACTGTTGATCGGCCAGAGTCTGGGGTCGTAGAGCACGATCGGCAGCACCAGTAGGGCACCGGTGATCGTCTGTATCCGGATGGTGAACTGGGCGAGGACGGCGCGGACGGTGAGACCGCCGGCCCGCCAGCCGGCGGCCAGCGGATCCATGCCCGCGAAGAGGTTGTGGTAGTACTTCGCCGACACCATCGCGTACGTCAGACCGACCAACAGGGCCGGCGCGTTCGTCTCGATGTCCGGTATGGAATAGCCCGGAGCGCGGAGCGAGTCGAGGACCGGAAAGCGGTCCTCCGAGCCGCCGAGCATCCGTTGCAGCGCCTCCACCATCCGGTTGCCCCAGGACCAGTCGAACTGCCGGACGATCCAGATGAGGGTGATGGAGAAGGTGACCGCCCAGGCCACCGAGGAGAGCCAGGACCAGGCCAACAGCCGGGCCGCGACGAGGGCCGACGCGCGGCTGGCGGCACCCGACTCACCTCGGCGGGTCCGGTAGATGCGGCGCAGCTGACCGGGGGCACCGGCGAGTGGCCGGAACAGTCCGAGGGTGAGTCGGGTCTGAAACAGTTCCCAGGTGCCGCGGACCAGCCGGTCGTCGGTCGGCGGAGTCCGGGCCGCCTCGGCATCGAGTTCCGCGGTGAAGGCGGCGTGGAGTCGGGCGTACCGGGAGATGTCCGGTGCCGGTTGATGTTCTTCACCGGCTACGGGGCACAGCTCGGTGGGATCGGCGTCCGGCGAGAACAGCAGCAACCGGTGGTCCGGGTGCGTGTCGATGAGGTCCTCGATGAACCGGGCCAGTAGCGGCGCGTGGGCGTAGAACTCGTCCGGAACGACATCACCCGGTTCCCCGCCACCGAACATCGTCAGCAACTTGCCCAGCGAGTAGACGTCGGACTTGTCACCGGCCGTCCCGTCGGCCTTGACCTCAGGAGCGACGAACTGTCCGTCCGGGCCTTCGAGCGCACCGAAGGCGTACGTGTACAGGTAGTTCGCGCCGATGTCGATCAGCCGGAAGACGGGCCGGCCATCCCGGTAGGTCACAATGATGTTCGACGGGGCGAGGTCGCCGTGCCCCCGCCTGGTCGGCTCGGTGGGGTGGTTGCCGGCGTTGAGAAACCGGTCGAGTTCCGCGAGCGCCAGGAAGGCGGCCGTGCCGTAGGCCCGCAGGTCGGCCAGGAGCGCGAACCGGTCGACCGAGGTCTCGCCGAGGCCCTGGTCGTCGCCGGCTGTCGCCGACCGCCCGGGCCGCACGCGTCGAGCGGAGCGGCGTCGTGCGGCACGCTCCCGCCACACCTCGTGGAGCGGACGCCCGGCGACGAAGTCCATCAGGATCCAGCTCTGCGAGCTGGCCCAGACCGCGACCAGATGGTCCGCCGGGACGCCGGCGAGATCGTAGAGCCCGGCGTACGCCTTCGTCGTGCTCGCGATGCGCGGAATCCGCAGGTACGGGTAGAGGATCAACTTGAGGGCGAAGGGTCGACGCAGCCCACCCCGTCGCGTGCCGGACCCGCGCAGGATCAGCGAGGTGGTCCCGTGTTCGTGGAACTCGAGGGTGTCGAAGTCGACTCCGGCGGTCCACTCGGACCCCGCGACGGCATCCTGGCCGGCCTGGTCCGAAAGCGGTCCGCCGACCGGCCGGTACAGCTCGCGGATCGTCTCGCGTACCGGCCGCTGCCGTACAAGACGCCCGCACACGCCGGGACAGTCGTGGCCGGGTAGGGGTGCGCTCCCGTCGGCGGTACCCGCCCGGGCCGGCGCGGTGGCGGTCCGGCGGTCACTCGATTCGGCCAGGCCGGTCAGAGTGATCAACAGCAGCGCCAGGAAGCCGACCGTCTGCCGACGCGGTGCCGGCAGGTCGGCGGCACCATCGGCGAGCCGGTCGCACTGTCGCGCCAGGTTGTCGAGGACCGCTTTCCAGCTGCCCGGGCGGAACCGATCGTCGAAGGACCGCTGGTCGAACGGGACGTCACGCAGCAGCGCCCGCCAGGAGGTCAGCTCGTCAGCCGTCGGTCGGTCCGCCGCAGTCGCCCGCCGCTCGGCGGCCGCCTGACCGCTGGCCGGCAGCAGTAGTTTCGTCAGCCGGTCGAGCTCCGGGCCGGGCGGCGTGGGCGGTCGGGAAAGCTCCTCGACCAGCTGGTCGAGGGTGGGTCGGCCAGCCATCAGCGCTGGTCCACGACCATCAGGCGGGGCACCGCGTGCAGCCGGCCCGAACGGAGCAGCGCCGCCGGTCGTCCCTCGACCGCGCAGTACATCAGGGAGTACGCTCGGCGCGCCGCGCTGATCAGCAGATGCGAGCGCAGTTCGTGCCGCTTGACCTCGGTGTCCTCGGGCAACGGGGCGAGGTCGAGGACGTACGGCGGCAGCTGGCTCGCGGTGCCGCGCCGGGCGGCGAGGTCGACCTGGTCGCGGAGCCGTTGCCGGACCGAGGCAAGGTAGGCGGCGCCCAGCCCTTCCTTCATCTTCTCCAGGTAGCGGTAGGTGTACCGGTGCTGCAGACCGAGCCCGCCGTTGCCGCTGCGCATGGGCCGGGTACTCAAGGAGAGCACGTGGGTGCATCCGTCGCGCAGCGCGAGCCGGAACGGCAGCGCGGTGACCACGCCACCGTCGAGAGCCCGCCAGCCCCGGAACTGCGCCGTCCCCCGTACGGCGATCGGCAGCCAGGCGGAGGCCAGCAGCGCTGCCTTGAGGTCGGCACGGTCGGAGAAATCGGATATCAGCCGGGTGGAAATTGCATCGACATCGGTGATAGCTATATGAAGTGGGAGGTCGGCTGCCAGAACGCGGTCATAGGCAAGCGGCTTGATGATCTCAACGATCTCTCCGAACGCGTAGTCGAGATCGAGGATGTTCCCGCCACGCAGGCCGCGGGTGAAGTCGATGAACCGGTGGCTGGTCAGGTCGTCGTAGTAAATCGAAACGGGGTACCAGGTCCCGCCGGCGAGGAAATAGGCGCTGTTCACCGCGCCGGACGAGCAGCCGTACACCGCGTCGAACGCGCCGCTGAAACCCTGGTCCTCCAGCGTCGCGAGCATCGACGCCGAGACGACTCCCCGCATCCCGCCACCCTCGACCGCAAGGCCGACCTTCGCTGTGTCACCGTGATCGCGGGCACCGGGCCGACTGCCGGAGTCGCGCCGTTTCCGAATGATCTTCAGCACCGGGTGCTCGGCGTCCCAAGGCTGCATCTCGATGGCGTCCGGTGACTCGCCCACGATCTCAACCGACCTTCTCGGCGGTGCCGTGACCGGCGGGCGACACCATCGACGATGGACTCACTCTACCGATGTTGCCAGTCGACGGATCTGTTCGGCAAACGCGAGTATTCGCAGATGCCGAACACCCCCGGGAATTGATCTACGAATCCGGCGCCCCCTTCGTGCAGAAGACTCTGATGGTCCAGGTTTCACCGCCGTTGTCGCTCGACCGTCACATCGCGCGTCACGCACTTCACTGTCACGTCGGGTTTGAGCGGGTGGTCCTGGGGCAGATGTACCAACTGGACACCGTACGCGAGTGAGAGGAGCCGCAGATGGCGACGACACTGCAGGGCAAACGGGTCGCCTTCCTGGCCGCCGACGGGGTGGAGGAGGTCGAGTACACCCAGCCCCGCGAAGCGGTCGAGGCGGCGGGCGCCGCCGTCGAACTGGTGTCGGTCCAGCCGGGCGAGATCCGGGCATTCAACCACCTGGACAAGTCCCGGACGTATCCGGTGGACGTCACCGCGGACAAGGCGGATCCGGATGCCTACGACGCGTTGGTGCTGCCCGGCGGGGTGGCGAACCCGGACTTTCTGCGCACCGACCCGGACGCGGTCGACTTCGTCCGGTCGTTCTTCACCGCGGGCAAGCCGGTCGGGGCGATCTGCCATGCGCCGTGGACGATGATCGAGGCCGGGTGGTGCGAGGCCGCACCCTGACCTCCTGGCCGAGTCTGCGTACCGACCTGACCAACGCCGGGGCGACTTGGGTGGACACCGAATGCCAGGCGGACAACGGTCTGGTCACCAGCCGCAGACCGGACGACCTGCCGGCGTTCTGCGCCAAGCTCGTCGAGGAGTGTGCCGAGGGCCGGCGCTGACCGCACGGTGGGCCGGTACGGGCGCGTCGTTGAGCCCGTACCGGCCGTCGGTCCGCCGCCGGTGGCTGGCGGCTGTCCGCAACCCGCAGTGACCGCGGGGCGGCGTCAGCGCTGGTCCGTCACCGCGGCGGGGGACAGGTGCCGGGCGTACGCTTCGGTCGTGAAGAACGCCGGCAGTTCCTCGCCGAGCGCGGTCTCCTCGACGATTCGGGCCGCCGCCTCGGCGCGGTCGCGGTCCGGTCCGTAGCGTCCGTCGACCAGCGCAACCAGCTCCTTGGCCAGGATCGACCGGACCAGGTCCTCGGTGACGCACCCGCCGTCGGCCAGCGGGGTGCCGTGGTGCAGCCACTGCCAGAGCTGACAGCGGGCGATCTCGGCGGTTGCCGCGTCCTCCATCAGGTTCCACAGCGCCACCGCGCCGGCGCCGCTGAGCCAGGCATCGACGTACCGCAGCGCCACCGCGACGTTGGCGCGGACCCCGGCCGCCGTCACCTGGCCGGGCGTCTTGTCCACCGCCAGCAGGTCGGTCGCGGTCACCGCCACCTCGTCGCGCAACCGGTCGACCTGGTGCGGACGTCCGTCGAGCACCGCGTCGAAGACCTTCCGGCAGGTCGGCACCAGGCCCGGGTGGGCCACCCAGGAGCCGTCGAAGCCGTCGCCGGCTTCGCGTTGCTTGTCCGCCCGCACCTTGCCCAGCGCGGCCTCGTTGACCTGCGGGTCCCGGCTGGGGATGAAGGCGGCCATCCCGCCGATGGCGTGCGCGCCGCGTCGGTGACAGGTCCGCACCAGCAGTTCGGTGTACGCCCGCATGAACGGCACCGTCATCGTCACCTCGGCACGGTCCGGCAGCACGAAGTCCGGCCACTGCCCGAAGTTCTTGATCACGCTGAAGATGTAGTCCCACCGGCCGGCGTTCAACCCGGCCGAGTGCTCCCGCAGCTCGTACAGAATCTCCTCCATCTCGAACGCGGCGGTGATCGTCTCGATCAGCGTGGTCGCCCGGATGGTGCCCTGCGGCAGGCCGAGCCGGCGTTGGGCGAGGACGAACACGTCGTTCCACAGCCGCGCCTCGCGGTGGTTTTCCAACTTCGGCAGGTAGAAGTACGGCCCGGCACCGGCGTCGAGCTGCCGGCGGGCGCAGTGGAAGAAGTACAGCCCGAAGTCGACCAGGCTGGCCGAGATCGGCCGCCCGTCCACCACGATGCCCTTCTCCACCAGGTGCCAGCCGCGCGGGCGGACCACGATCGTCGCGAGGTCGTCGCCGAGGGCGTACCGCTTGCCGCGCTCGTCGGTGAAGTCGATCCGCCGGTCGAGGGCGTCCATCAGGTTCAGCTGACCGCCGATCACGTTGCGCCAGGTCGGGCTGGTGGCGTCCTCGAAGTCGGCCAGCCACACCTTCGCGCCCGAGTTCAGCGCGTTGACGGTCATCTTCCGGTCGGTCGGCCCGGTGATTTCCACCCGCCGGTCGACCAGCCCGGGTGCGGGCGGGGCGACCCGCCATGTCGGGTCGGTGCGGATGTGTTCGGTCTCCGGCAGGAAGTCGGGCAGCTGTCCGGAGGCGTACCGGGCCCGCCGGGCGCGGCGGGTGTCCAGCAGCGCCACCCGCCGGGCGGCGAACTCGCCGTCCAGAGCGATCAGGAACTCCAGCGCCTCGGCGGTGAGCACTTCGTTGAACCGGTCGGCCATCGGGCCGAGAATCTCGTACCTCACGCGAACTGCTCCTCCTCGGTCGAGCCGCGCAGCGCGGTGGTCTCGCCGGCCGGATTGAGCACGGTAGAGACTAGGTCGAAGTAGCCGGTACCCACTTCCCGCTGGTGTTTCACCGCCGTGTAGCCGGCCGGTTCGGCGGCGAACTCGCGCTCCTGCAGCGACACGTAGGCGCTCATCCCGTCACTGGCGTAGCCGCGCGCCAGGTCGAACATCGAGTAGTTCAGCGCGTGGAAGCCGGCCAGGGTGATGAACTGGAACTTGTACCCCATGTGGCCGAGCTCCCGCTGGAACTTGCCGATGGTCGCGTCGTCGAGGTGCTTGCGCCAGTTGAACGACGGTGAGCAGTTGTACGCCAGCAGCTGGTCCGGGTACTCGCGCTTGATCGCCTCTGCGTACCGGCGGGCGACTTCCAGGTCCGGCGTGCTGGTCTCCATCCACAGCAGGTCGGCGTGCGGCGCGTAGGCCAGGCCTCGGGCGATGCACGGTTCGATGCCGTTGCGCACCCGGTAGAAGCCTTCGGCGGTGCGCTCGCCGGTGACGAACGGCCGGTCCCGCTCGTCGATATCGGTGGTCAGCAGGGTGGCGGCCTGCGCGTCGGTGCGGGCGATGACCACGCTCGGCACGCCGGCCACGTCGGCGGCCAGCCGGGCGGCTTCGAGGGTACGGAGGTGTGTGCCGGTCGGGATGAGCACCTTGCCGCCGAGGTGGCCGCACTTCTTCTCGGCGGCCAACTGGTCCTCCCAGTGGACCCCGGCCGCGCCGGCGGCGATCATCGCGGTCATCAGCTCGTACGCGTTGAGCACGCCGCCGAAGCCGGCCTCGGCGTCGGCGACGATCGGGGCCAGCCAGTCGGTCGCCGGGCCGTGCCCACCGCCCGGCCCGGCACTGTCGGGTCCGGCGCCGTCCGTACCGCTCTCGGCGGTGCTGATCTGCGCTGCCCGTAGCAGCGCGTTGTTGATCCGGCGAACCACCGCCGGCACCGAGTTCGCCGGGTAGAGGCTCTGGTCGGGGTAGGTGTGCCCGGCAAGGTTGGCGTCGGCGGCCACCTGCCAGCCGGACAGGTAGATCGCCTTCAGCCCGGCCCGGACCATCTGCACCGCCTGGTTGCCGGTGAGCGCGCCGAGGGCGTGGACGTAGTCCTCGCTGTGCAGCAGCTGCCACAGCCGCCGAGCTCCGTGCCGGGCCAGGGTGTGTTCCTCGGTGATGGCGCCGCGCAGCCGCACCACGTCTTCGGGGCGGTAGCTGCGCCGCACCCCGTGCCAGCGCGGATCGGTGTCCCATTCGTGTCGCAACTGATCCACTGCGCTCTGCACGGTCTCTACTGCGGTGTGCATCGTCGTCTCCTTCGGGTGGCGTGCGACCAACGGTCACATGACGCCGGCGACTGGTCGAGAGACGGAAGTAGCCAATTATTGAAAAGTCTCCGGCCCATTCTGCCAACTTGTGAAAGCAGCGATTCGCAGCCCTGCTAATGCAGGCCGATCGCGTGTTAACGTTGGCGGATCACAGCTGGAACGAGCGTGGAGGTGAGGGCGATCGCCAAGACCTTCGCCGGTGCCAGACTGCGCCGGATGCGTGAGGACCGGGGGATCAGTCAGACCGAGTTGGCCCGGCAGCTCAACATTTCAGCGAGCTATCTCAACCAGATCGAGCACGACTCCCGGCCGTTGACCGTCGCGGTGCTGATGCGGATCACCGAGGTCTTCGGCGTCGACCCGACCAGCTTCGCCCCGCACGACACCCCGCGACTCGTCGCCGGGCTGCGCGAGGCGCTCGGCTCCCGCACCGGCATCGGCGACCTGACCGAGTTCGCTTCCCGGCTGCCGGAGGTGGCCGAGGCCGTGCTCGACCTGCACCGTCGTTACCAGCAGGCCGACGAGCAGCTGTCCGAACTGGTCGGCGACCGGGAGCGGATCGGCCACAGCCCGCACGACCAGGTCACTGAGTTCTTCTACCGGCGACAAAACTACGTTCCGGCGGTCGACGAGGCCGCCGAGCGGCTGTCCGATCAGATCGGGATCCGCCGGGGCGAGGCGCGGGCGGCGCTGCAGGACCGGCTGGCGCAGCGACACGGCGTACGGATCTCCCGCGACGACGCCGACTCCCTCGGCGGCGAGCTGCACCGCTACCGGCCGCAGACCCGCACCCTGCACCTGTCCACCTCGCTGCGCCCCGGGCAGGAGGCGATCCGGATGGCCGCGCAGATCGCCCTGCTGGAGTACGCCGACGTGATCGACGAGATCATCGAGGAGGAAGGGTTCGACGATGTCCAGACCCAGATCCTCACCCGGGTCGGCCTGGCGAACTACTTCGCCGCCGCGCTGATTCTGCCGTACGAGCGGTTCCTCTCCACCGCCGAGACTCGCCGCTACGACATCGACCTGCTCACCGAGCACTTCGCGATGGGCTGGGAGACGGTCTGCCACCGGTTGAGCACCCTGCAGCGGCCCCGTTCGCGCGGGGTGCCGTTCTCGTTCGTCCGGGTCGACCGGGCCGGCAACATGTCCAAGCGTCAGTCGGCGACCGGGTTCCCGTTCTCCCGTACCGGCGGCACCTGCCCGCTGTGGAACGTCTACGAGGCGTTCGGCTCGCCGGGCCGGGTGGTCACCCAGGTCGCCGCGATGCCAGACGGCCAGCGCTACCTGTGGATCGCCCGGACCGTCATCCGCCACCACGGTGGCTACGGTCAACCCGGCAAGGTGTACGCGATCGGTCTCGGCTGCCAGACCCGCCATGCCGGTCGGCTGGTCTACTCGGCCGGGATGGACCTGCACGCCGCCGACGCCGCCACCCCGATCGGCCCCGGCTGCAAGACCTGCGAACGGATGACCTGCCCGCAGCGGGCCGCTCCGCCGATCAGCCGGCGGCTCGACGTCGACGAGAACCGCAGCACCTTCATCCCGTACCCGCTGCGGGACTGATCCGTACCTGCTGCGGGGGCCGACCTGTGACGTTGCGGGACGGGGCGGCGATGCCACGCCGCCCGGTCCCGCGGCCTGGCCGGCACCGGTCTCAGGAGACTCCGACCCGCTGCCACTGCTGGTTGCCGCCGGTACCGCAGGTGTACTGGATCACCCGGGCGCTGTCGGCGGTGGAGTACCCGGCGACGTCGAGGCACTTACCGCTGTGCCGGGCCACGATCCGCTGGTAGCCGGAGCCGGCGTCGACCCGCTGCCACTGCTGGTCGGTGCGTCCCGGCTGGCAGGCGTACTGGGCAACGGCGGTGTGGTCGGCGGTGGAGCCGTTCGACACGGTCAGGCAGCGGTCGCTGTGCCGGGCCACCAGCTGGTGGTAGCCGGTGCCCAGGTCACGCAGTTGCCAGTGCTGGTTGCCGCCGTTGTGGCAGCCGTACTGGGCGACGCCGGCACCATCCGTAGTGGACTCGTTGAGCACATCGAGGCACTTGCCGCTGTGCCGGGCCCGTAGCGTCTCGTAGGCGTACCCGCCGCCGACGCCAGTGACCTGCCCGGTCGCGGTGTCGATGCTGATCTGTGGGTGCCAGCTCATGCTCAGCGACGTGTTCGACGGGAAGGTCAACGGCAGCCAGACGTAGCGGGACTCGTTGACCCGGCCGCCCCAGGCGCTGGCCCAGCGGTCACCAAGGTACAGGTATGAGGTGGTGGCGGTGCCCTGCACCGGCAGGACGTAGGCCGGCTGGGAGCCGTAGGTGATGCTGTCAGCGAACGCGGTCGGCGCGGTCCAGGTGCCGGTGATGCTGTAGGCGGTGGCGTACCGGGCCTGGTTGGGCTGCCAGCCGGTGGCGCCGGAGGTGACCAGGAAGTAGACGCCGTTACGTTTGAACATGGCCGGCGCCTCCCGGTAGTTGCCCGGCCACAGGGTCTGCACCAGGCCGGCGACGCCGGTGTAGTCGGGGGTCAGCCGGTAGATGTTCAGGTCCGCGTTGACCCGGGTCGAGGAGATCAGGTACGCGGTGCCGTCGTCGTCGCGGAACACGGTCATGTCCCGTGAGTCGTAGCCGAGCGGCCGGAAACTGCCCAGGTACGTGTAGTTGCCGTCGACGGTGTCGGAGGTGGCCACCGCCACCCGGGCCTGGCCGTAGTCGACGCCGTTCTCCCAGTGCATCCAGAGCACGTACTTGCCGGTGGCCGGGTTGTAGAGGATCTTGGGACGCTCGATGTTGGCGACAGCGAGCTCCGGGCTGCTGTTCTGCCGCAGCACGTGGTTGCGCAACTCCCAGGTGCGCAGATCGGTTGACCGGTAGACGGAGACGTACCGGAAGGTGTGGTCGTCGTGGCGGTTCTCACCGAACCAGTAGTAGTACCCGCCCACCTTGATCATGCCGCCGCCGTGGGCGTGGACGCCGGCGCCGGTGGTGTCGGTGAACTGGGTGGCATTGGTGACGGTGACCGGTGCGGCGGCGGCCGGCGGGGCAGCCAGCGCGAGCGCGGCGACCAGCATGGGCGGGACGGACAGAGCGGCGCAGGCGGTGCTGACCAGACGCCGTCGGTGGGGGTGTCGCCGGGTGCGGGGTGCGGCAGGCATCGGGTGCCTCCTTCAGGTGGCCGGGTCTGGTGTCGCGGACGTACGACACCACGTATGTCGACTCAGACTAGGCATAGAAGCGACGTAAATCGATATGCTGGGTCGCCGGTCACCTGCGGATCGTCGTACGGTCGTACCGACCGCCGACACTCGACACTCGACACTTGACCTCGAGCTTGGCAGGAGCACCTGGTGTCCGATCTCGCGAAGACCGCGACCACCTCCGAGCCGCTGCACCCGCTGCTCGCCGACCGGTGGAGCCCGCGCGCCTTCGACCCCGAGCACCGGCTCACCGACCGGCAGCTGACCGCGCTGCTGGAAGCCGCACGCTGGGCACCCAGCCCAGCACGAAGGGCTCGCCGTGCACCAGCTCGGCGGCTTCGATGCCCACGTCGGTCCCCGACCCGGCGTAGCTGTCACCTGGTTGACCTGGGTGGCTAGCATTTCGCCGGACCGGTGCGCCGAGTTGCCCGAGCCGGGCGCCGACCGAGATCTACGGAAGGGGAACCGTGTCACGGGTCCAACAGGGTATACGCAAGGCTGCCTCTGCGATCGCTGAAGGTAATGATCCTCGCCAGCTGGCCATGGCCGAACTGGGCCGCCGTGGCGGTGTCGTGACCGGTGGGGCCGGTGGAGGTCAGTCGGTCGAGGACGGGATGGATCCGGTCGACTTTCCGGCTGCCCGCGACCTCGGCGGCAGCATCGACACCGTCATGGAGCAGCGCCGGGTGCCGCTTGACGACGCGGGTGAGGTGCTCAACCGCAGCGAGCAGCGGCGCGGCGAGGGCGGGGCGGTGCACGTCATCTGCCCGATGGTGATTCCGCGCGGTCGTTCGCTGGTCACCATGCTGCCGGTGTCGCTGCTGCTGGTGCTCGGCGTACTCGGCTCCGCGGTGGTCTCGGTCGGCGGTGGCAACCTGTTACTCAACCCGCTGTTCGGAATCCACTACTGGGTGCTGTCGCTGTTCGCCGTCGGTTTCGTCTGGTGGCGCCAGGGCATGGTCATGGTGCCGGACGGCTGCGCCGCGTTGATCACCCGGTTCGGCAAGCTGGAGCAGGTCGTCGGCCCCGGCCGGGTGGTCCTGCTGAACCCGTGGAAGCGGGTGTCGTACATCGTCAACACCACCCGCGAGTACCCGTTCAACGCACCGGTGCGTGAGGCCCCGACCAAGGGCGGCGTGAAGGCGTCCATCGACCTGTTCATCCAGTTCCGGATCAGTGACCCGGTGGAGTTCGTCTACACCCTCGGCGCGGTCCGCGGTTTCGAGGAGAAGCTCAGCAACGCGGTCAGCGAGACCATCCGTAGCCTGATCTACGAACAGCAGGCCGCCGACATCTACAACATGGTCGGCGAGGACACCGGTCGCCTGCTGGAGCAGCTCAACCAGCAGTTCCTGCCGGCTGTCGAGCTGACCAACGCCAATATCACCCACGCCGAGCCGGCCGACCGGGAGTACCGGATGGACCTCGCCGCGCCCGAGATGGTGCGGGTCGCCAAGGACGCCTACACCCACCAGTACGCGCTGCAGCTACGCAAGGAGCAGGACGAGGGCGACCTGGCCAAGGAGCTGGCCACCCTGCACGAGACCCTGTCCGGCATCCAGGCCGAGATCGCCCAGTACCAGGCGCAAATGGACACTGCGGTGGAGCGGGAGACCAACCGCGCCGAGGCACTGGCCCGCCAGCGGTACGTGCTGGCCGAGTCCGAGGCACGGGCCAACGCCGCCCTGCTGGAGGCGCAGGCCCTGGACATCCGGGCGGTCACCGCCGCCGAAGCGCCGGAGATCCTCGACTACCGCTACCAGCGGGAGGTGCTGGACACCCTGGAGGAGGTCGCCGACCACCTGCCCCGGCTGGTGCGCATCGGCGGCTCCACCGACCCGAACGGTGCGGTCGGGGTGGACCTGCTCAAGCTGGCCCGTGAACTGGTCGGCGAGCGGGGTGCCGACCTGTTCAGCGAGACCGACATGGCCGCGATGCGCACCCGGCTGGCCGAGGTCGCCGCCCGGATCGCCGGACGTGAGCCGGAGATCGCCGCGCTCCGTGCGGCCGACCAGCCGACCGTGCCGGGCACCGATGCCGGCGTTTCCCTGGCCCCCGGTGCGCCGGAGCCGACCGACGACGACCCGGAGGCACAGTGGTGATGAGCAAACTCAGTGGCGGCAGGTCGGTCATCTCCGAGGCGGTAGCGCCGTGGAGCGAGCTCGCCCAGCTGCTGCGCGGCGGTGACGCGGGCAGCCTCGTACCGGTGGTGATTCCCAAGCACCGGCGACGGCTCGGCTGGATGGTGCCGCTCTGGCTCGGTCTGCTCGCCCTGCTGTCCGGCGTGATGTTCACCCTGAACGGTGTCGACGGGCTGATCGGCGCCGCGTACGGGGCCCTCGCCGGTGCCAGCTACCTGGCCGGGGTGGTACTGCTGCTGATCGGTGCGCTCTGGTGGTGGCGCTCGTCCAT
This sequence comes from Micromonospora sp. LOL_015, assembly GCF_048060275.1. NCBI lineage: Bacteria > Bacillati > Actinomycetota > Actinomycetes > Micromonosporales > Micromonosporaceae > Micromonospora > Micromonospora sp. LOL_015. The sequence continues at coordinate 85,316 of NZ_JBHMIO010000016.1, read as the reverse complement.
CGTGGAGATCGAGCAGGGCACCCACGGGGTGCTCACCCGCTACGGCGCGGTCACCCGCACCCTGGAGCCGGGCCGGCACTACCTGTGGCACCCCTGGTCACGGGTCGACTTCGTCGTCGACGTCGCCACCGAGATCCCGTACTCGGCGCCGGTGATGGCCTGCCCGACCCGGGAGAACGTGCCGCTGCGGTCGATCGAGTTCTTCATGAAGCTGCGGATCACCGACGCGGTGCTGTTCGTGCGGACCATCGGCGCCGGCAACTTCGACCTGGTGCTGTCCAGCGCCGTGCAGGACGCCATCCGGCAGCGGGCCCGCCAGGTGCAGACCGAACGGGCGTACGACCTGCGTGGCTCCGACGTGGCCGACATGCAGGACCTGCTCAACCGGCAGCTGTCCCGCTACGGGGTGCGGATCACCGGCTGCAACATTCCCGACGTGCAGCTGCCCACCCAGTATCAGCAGCACCTGGCCACCCGGGAACGGGTCGCCAAGGAGCACGCCGCGTACGAGCAGGAGTGGGGGCTGACCCGCAAACGGCGCATCGACAGCCTGCAGATGGACATCGAGCGGGCCAAGAAGGTGCGAGACGCCCGGTTCGTCGAGGTCAAGGCGGCCCTGAACAAGGCTCGTGAGCAGGTCGCGCAGCTGCTGGAGGAGCAGGAAACCAACGCGCAGCGGGTCCGGTTCGAGATCGAGACCCGGGGCCGCAGCGGGCTGATCGCCGCCGAGAACGAGGCCAAGGCGCAACGCCGGCTGGCCCAGTCGTACCGGGACAACCGGGCGGTGCTGCAGTACGAGCTGGCGCTGCGCCGGCTCGAGGTGGGCGCGGCGCTCGCCGGCAAGGCCCCGCAGCCGGTGGTGGTACGCACCGACGGTACCGGCGGCGGCGACGTCTCGGCACTGTCCACCCTGCTCACCGCGCAGTTGCTGCCGCGTACCGTGGCGCTGCCGGCCCGCGGTGCCACCGCAGGCGGGGACGACGACGGCTGACCCGACACAGGTCCGACCCCGGTCCGGGTACGGTGCATCCACCGCACACCGGACCGGGGAGGCCGACATGACAGTGGACGGATGGGTCGACGGCGGGTTCACCAACCCGGTACTGCCCGGCTTCCATCCGGACCCGAGTGTCTGCCGGGTCGGCGACGACTACTACCTCGCCTGCTCCAGCTTCGAGTACTTCCCCGGCGTACCGATCTACCACAGCCGCGACCTGGCCAACTGGGCCCAGATCGGCAACGTGCTGGACCGCCCCGGGCAGTTGGCCATCCCCGCGTCGACCCTGTCGTCCGGCGGGGTGTATGCACCCACCCTGCGCCACCACGACGGCCGGTTCTGGCTGATCACCACCAACGTGGCCAACGGCGGCGGCAACCTGCTGGTCACCGCCGCCGACCCGGCCGGGCCGTGGTCCGACCCGGTGCGCCTGGCCGGCGTGGCCGGCATCGACCCCGACCTGGCCTGGGACGACGACGGTCACTGCTGGTGCACTACGGCCGGAGTCCACCAGGTGCGGATCGACCCGCGGACCGGTGCCACGCTCGGGCCGACCCGCCGGTTGTGGTCCGGCACCCCCGGCGCCCAGGCGCCGGAGGCCCCGCACCTGTACCGGATCGGTGCCTACTGGTACCTGCTGATCGCCGAGGGCGGTACCGAACGCGGCCACGGCATCTCCGTCGCCCGGGGCCCGGCGCCGGGCGGCCCGTTCGAGCCGTGCCCGGCGAACCCGATCCTCACCCACCGCGGTACCGACCGGCCGATCCAGAACACCGGCCACGGCGACCTGGTTCAGGCACCGGACGGCTCCTGGTGGCTGGTGCTGCTCGGGGTCCGGCCGCGCGGCGGCACCCCCGGCTGGCACGTGCTCGGCCGGGAGACGTTCCTCGCCCCGGTCGACTGGGTCGACGGCTGGCCGGTCGTCGGCGCGCTCACCGGGCGAATGACCGCACCGCGCTGGCCTGCGGCACCGGTGACGCCACCGCCGACCCGGGACGACTTCGACGCCGACCGGCTGCACCCACGGTGGCTGTCGGTGCGGTCCCGGCCTGACGACGTGTGGTCGACGACCCGGCCGCCGGGCTGGCTGACCCTGCAGGCGCGCGGTGCGTCGCTCGGCGACGCCGACGTCACCTTCGTCGGCCGCCGCCAGCAGCACCTGTCCTGCCGGGTCCGGACCCTGATCGACCCGGGTGCCGGCCGGGGCGGCCTGGCGGTGCGGATGGACGAGAACCACCACTACACGGTCGAGGCCGGCGGTGGCGAGGTGCGGGCCGCGGCCCGGATCGGCCCGCTGCGGCCGGTGCTGGACTTCCAGCCGGTACCAGCCGGGCCGGTGGTGCTACGGGTCGACGCCGTCCCGTCGCCGACCTGGCATCCCCGGCAGGGGCCGGACGTGCTTCGGCTCGGCTTCGAAACCGCCGACGGTGAGTTCGCCGTACTGGCCGAGCTCGACGGCCGTTACCTGTCGACCGAGGTCGCCGGAGGCTTCACCGGCCGGGTGATCGGCATGTACGCCGCCGCCGGTACGGTCCGCTTCGACTGGTTCGACTACGAACCGGATGTGGCTTGCCAGATCTGAATACCACTGGTGTCCGGGCAGGTCACAGCCGGGGTGGCAGGTGTGACGGGCGTCCTTGGTACAGATGATCACCGGTGGTTAGCGTGGCCGGATGGTCTCACCCGGCGCGGTCCCCGTCGACAGGCCGGCCGGGGTCCCGCGGCCGCAGATCCCGCTGCTGCTCGGCGCGGTCTTCCTGGTCTTTCTCGGCCAGATGTCGATGAGTCCGATCATCGCCCCGTTGGCCCGCGAGATCGGTCTCGCCGAGTGGCAGGTCGGGGTGACCATCAGCATCTCCGCGTTGATGGTGGTGGCGACCAGCCAGCTGTGGGGACGTCGGTCCCAGTCGTGGGGTCGCAAGCCGGTGCTGGTCGCCGCGTTTACCCTGGCCACTTTGACGATGGCGCTGTTCGCGCTGCTCGCCGACCTCGGCATGCGGGGCGTCGTCACCGGCACCACCATGTTCCTGCTGTTCGTGGTGTTCCGGGGCGTCGGGTTCGGCACCGCGATGGCTGCTGTGCCACCGACCGCGCAGGCGTACATCGCCGACGTCACGGTCGACCAGTCCGCCCGGGTCAGAGGGATGGCCGGGATCGGGGCGGTGCAGGGCGGGGCAATGGTCGCTGGCGCGTTGGTCGGTGGCCTGCTCGCCGGTTTCGGGCTGATGGCTCCGCTGGTGGTGGTGCCGGTGCTGCTCGCCGTCGGGCTGGCCGTCGTCGCGGTGCGGCTGCGCCGGGAGAGCCGTACCGAGTTGATCGAGAAGCCGGTCCGGGTCAGCCCGTTCGACGCCCGGGTGTGGCCGTACCTGCTCGCCGGGTTCGGCATGTTCACCGCGCTCGGTTTCGTCCAGGTGGTCAGCGGGTTCCTGGTCCAGGACCGGTTCGGGTTGGACGCGGAGGCCACCGGTCTGGTCACCGGTGCGGCGCTGCTTGCCGCCGGTGTCGGGATGGCGTTCGCGCAGACCGTCGTGGTGCCGCGCAGCGGCTGGCGGCCGGCGAGGCTGCTGCGGGTCGGTGGGGCCGTCGGGCTGGTCGGGTTCGTTCTGCTGGTGCCGGACACGCACATCGGGTTCCTGGTCGCCGCGATGGCCATGATCGGACTCGGTCTCGGTATCGCGATGCCCGGCTACGTCGCCGGTCCGACGCTGGCGGTCCGCCGCGACGAGCAGGGCGGGCTGGCCGGAGTGATCGGCGCCACCAATGGGCTCACCTTCGTGCTCGCGCCGACCGCCAGTACAGCGCTGTACGCCGTCTGGGTGCCGCTTCCGGTGCTGATCGGCGCCGCGCTGATGGCCAGCGTGACCGGCTTCGTCCTGATCCATCCCACGTTCCGTTGACGCGTCGCGGGCCTTCACCCAGCCGGGCCCGGCCCGGTCGTGGTTGCGCGGTCCCAGCCCTGGTGTGAGCGAGCAAGGGCCCACCCGGTCGACGCTGTCGGGCAGCTGGCTCCCGGCTGTTGACGGGATGACATCTATCAATATGATGTGTGGAAAGCGCTTTCACGCACCTCACCGCAGGCCGTCGAAGTCCAGGAGGTGACTCGGCCGGCCGGTCGGCACCGGCCCGTCGGCTTGCTCGTCGTCGAACCTCACTCACCAGTGATCCCGGTCGTCAGTGGGGCGTGCCGCCCGCCGGTGACCGCTGGACCGACCATCAGGAGAACTCATGACTCGACACCTCCAACGGCCGGCGTGGCCGGTGGCGGCTGTGGCCACCGTGGCTCTCACTGCGGGAATGACCGCGGTGACCACCCTGTCGGCCAGCGCTGCCAGTGGCTGCCAGGTCACGTACACCGTCGCCGCGCAATGGCCGGGTGGCTTCGGCGCCAACCTCGCCATTACCAACCACGGTGCGCCGATCAACGGCTGGACGCTGAGCTGGACTTTTGCTGCCGACCAGGCCATCACCCAGTCCTGGGGATTTACTGCCGACCCGGCAAGTGGCACCGTCGTCGTGCGAAACGTCAGCTACAACGCGTCGATCCCTACCGGCGGCACTGTGACCGGGGGATTCAACGGCACCTGGAACAACTTGTCGAACCCAGTGCCGACCACTTTCACTCTGAACGGCACGGTCTGCAACGGACCCGCTCCCACCAGCCCGCCGCCGACGACCGTGCCGCCGACGACCGTGCCGCCGCCGACCGTGCCGCCACCGGGCAACACGCTTATCGTCGCGACCAACGGAAACGACGCGAACCCTGGCACAGTCGGGGCTCCGCTGGCGACCCTGGCTCGGGCGGTGACCTTGGCTTCCCCCGGCACGACGATCGCCATGCGGGGCGGCACCTACCAGTTCAGCACCAACGTGCGGATCATGAAGGACGGCACTGCGGCCAACCCTTACACGATCACCAGCTACAACCGGGAGCGGGTGGTTCTCGACGGTGAGGACCTGCCGCACACCCCGGCGCCGGTCGGTGGCAGCATCCCCAACCTCGAGCGTGGCGTGCTGCACATGGAGGCCGACTACTGGCGGGTACGTGACCTGGAGATCATTCACGGGCCGTACGCCATCTTCTGCCGCGACTGCAGCAACAACGTCTTCGAACGCCTCGTCACCCGCGACAACTACGAGTCCGGCCTGCAGATCCAGGGCGCCGCGAGCAACAACCAGGTGATCGACCTCGACTCGTACGGCAACCGGGACCCACGCAAGAACGGCGAGAGCGCCGACGGCCTGGCCATCAAGGAGGGCTCCGGCACCGGCAACGTGGTACGCGGAGTCCGGCTGTGGAACAACTCCGACGACGGTTTCGACGCCTGGGAGTTCGCCTCTCCGATCCTCGTCGAGGACTCTGCGGCCTGGGGCAACGGCTTCAACCGGTGGGATCTGCCCAACTACACCGGCGACGGCAACGGGTTCAAGATGGGCGGCGGTGACCCCGACCCGGCCGCGAACCACACCATCCGTAACAGCTTCTCGTTCAGCAACGCGGTGAGCGGGTTCATCGACAACGGCAACCCGGGCACCATCACGGTGGACCGCACCACGGCCTGGAACAACGGCGGCAGCGGGTACAAGTTTGCGAACTCGACCTCGCGGTTGACCGCGAACCTCGCGGTCGGCAACGGGGCGGGGGTGTCGCTGGGCAATTCCACGGCGACCAGGAACTCGTGGAACATCAAGAGTTCCTGGAGCAACTCGGATCTGCTCAGCACGGATCCGTCGGTGCTGATCGGACCGCGCGACACAGACGGCGGGATCCGGAGCTCTGCCTTCCTGCAACCACGCAGCTACCCGAACCTTGGGGCCCGCAGCTGACCACGAAAGCGACAATTAGCGGTTCTTACCACAAAGTTCCACTGCATCCCGATGCGCCTGACGGGCCTGTACGCCCCGTCAGGCGCATTCGTGTTGTCGATGACTGGTCGGCGATATATCGTCAAAGTATCGACAACGCATTTGGAGGCAGACATGAAGTTCCACCACCGGTTCCACGGCGGACGGCAGGCATGGATGCGGGGCGGATTCGGAGTCCCGCCGTTCGGCCCCGGCCTCGGGTTCGGTCCCGGCCCAGGCCCCGGCTTCGGCGCAGGGCCGGGCGGCGGCCCGCGGCGGGGCCGGGGCGGCGGCCGCAGCCGCCGGCCGAACGTGCGTGCCGCCGTGCTCGCCCTGCTCGTCGAAGGACCGATGCACGGGTACGAGATGATCCGGGAACTCGACTCCCGCACCGGCGGTGCCTGGCGACCGAGCCCGGGATCGATCTACCCCACCCTGCAACTGCTCGAGGACGAAGGGCTGGTCGTCGGGACCGTGGACGCGGCCGGCGGCAGCCGCCGGCAGTACGCGTTGACCGACGCCGGCCGCCCCGAGGCCGAGCAGGCCGCCGAGCAGGCGCCGTGGACGCAGTTCGCCCCGGAAACCGTGGAGAGCTGGCATGACGTGCGCGAATCCGGTATGCAGACGTTGCACGCGCTGCGCCACGTGATGATGAACGGCACCCCCGAGCAGCGGGAGCGGGCCCTGGCCGTACTCGACGAGACCCGCCGCAAGCTGTACGCCATCCTGGCCGACTCCGAGTAGGTCCCGGCAGGATTCGCAGGGATCAGCTGTCGAAACGGCGGTCCGCCGATCGTCGTCAAGGCGTACGACAACACCACCACCTGCGAGGAGCCCGACATGAAGTACATGCTGTTGTTCGTCAGCCCGCCGACCGACGGCCCGGACCAGCCCGGGGCGCAGTGCACCGTCGAGGACTGGATGGCCTACGACAAGCAGATGAAGGACGCCGGCATCTGGGTCAGCGGCAACGCCCTGGCCGACCTGACCACCTGCACCTCGGTCAAGGTCGACGTCGACGGACAACGAATCGTCACCGACGGTCCGTTCGCCGAGAGCCGGGAGGTGCTTGGCGGGTACGACGTCATCGACGTACCGGACCTGGACGTCGCGCTGGACTGGGCGGCCCGCTCGCCCGGCGCTCGGGACGGGGGATCGGTGCAGGTGCGTCCGATCGCCGAGTTCGGGCTCTGACACCGGATGATCGGCGGCGAGCCGCAGAACCACCCGGCCGCCCGGGCCCCGGAAACGGACCCGGCGGCGGTACACGCATCGGTGGCGGCCGTGTTCCGCGAGGAACACGGCCGGCTGCTCGCCACCCTGGTACGCCGCTTCGGTGACCTGCACCTGGCCGAGGAGGCAGCCGCCGAGGCCATCGAGGCGGCGCTGACGCACTGGCCGGTCTCCGGGGTGCCGACCCGGCCCGGCGCGTGGCTGCTGACCACCGCGCGCCGCCGGGCCGTCGACCGCATCCGCCGCGACCGGACGTTGGCCCTGCGGATCGCGGTGCTGCAGACCGAGGCGGACCGGGCCGACCCGGCTCAGGCGGCGGACGTCGACCGGGACCTGCCCGACGACCGGCTCGCCCTGTTCTTCACCTGCGCCCACCCGGCGCTGACCGCCGAGGACCGGGTGGCGTTGACCCTGCGCTGCCTCGGCGGGTTGACCACCGCCGAGGTGGCCCGGGCCTTCCTGATGCCGGAGGCGACCATGGCCCAGCGGATCGTCCGGGCGAAACGCAAGATCCGCGACGCGCGTATCCCGTTCCGAGTGCCCGGTGCCGACGAGTTGCCGCAGCGGCTTCCCGGTGTCCTGCAGGCGGTGTACTCGATCTTTACCGAGGGGTACGCGGCCAGCTCCGGCCCCCGCCTGCAACGCCTGGACCTGGCCGAGGAGGCCATCCGGCTGGCCCGCATCCTGCACCGGCTGCTGCCCGCGCAACGGGAGACCGCCGGACTGCTCGGCCTGCTGCTGCTGGTGCACGCCCGCCGTCACACCCGGACCGGACCGGACGGGGTGCCGGTACTCCTCGACGAGCAGGACCGGCGTCGGTGGGACCGTCCAATGATCGGGGAAGGCTGTGCGTTGGCCCGCACGGCGTTGACCGGCGGCCCACCGGGCCCGTACGGGCTGCAGGCCGCCATCGCCGCGCTGCACGACGAGGCGCCCGACGTCGCCGGCACCGACTGGCCGCAGATCGTCGCCCTCTACGACGTACTGCTGAGGGCGGCACCGTCGCCGGTGGTGGCGTTGAACCGGGCGGTGGCGGTGGCCATGCGGGACGGCCCGGCAGCCGGTCTGGCCCTGCTCGACGAGCTGGTCGCCGATCCGCGCCTGCGGTCGTACCACCCGTTGCCGGCCGCCCGGGCCGATCTGCTGCACCGGCTCGGCCGGTACGCCGACGCGGCCGACGCCTACCGGCAGGCGGTGGGCCTGGCCGGCACCGAACCGGATCGGGAACATCTACGGCGTCGGCTCACTGCCGCCGAGGCGGCGGCCACTGTAGCGGACTGACCATCTGGCTGTCAAAGGTATGACTTTTACTTGCAAGCAGCCCAGCAAGCTAGAAGCCGGAGTGGACGGAGTCGTTGACACCCCTGACATTCATAGGTCAGACTTTTGGCGGGAGGTCGACATGAGTGAGCTGCGACGATTGGCGGTCATCAACTCCGACGCGAAGCGGGCCCCGGTGCTGCCCGATCCACCCGGCCTCGTCACCGAACTCGTCGAACCACGGCTGCGCCGATTCGCCCGTACCCCGTACGAGCATCTACTCACCGAGGTCGGCACGGTCGACGTCGCCGAGGCGGCGATCGTCGCCGGCTGCGACGCCGTTTACATCGATACGTTCGGCGACTACGGCGTGGGCCGGCTGCGCGCCGCCACCTCGGTGCCGATCGTCGGTGCCGGCGAGGCCTCCCTGGCCTGGGCGGGCCAGCTCGGTCGGCGGTTCAGCATCGTCACCGTCTGGCCCGCCTCGATGGACTATCTCTACGCCGAGCGGCTGAGCAGCTGCGCCGGCGGTGCCCTCGCCGCCGGGGTGCACTACCTGTCCGACGAGACGGAACTGCACCGGGTCGGCACCGACGCCGGGGTCAAGGCACGGATGGCCCGGGGCGAGACCGACGTCGTCGACGCCATCTCCGCCGCGTGTCTGCGGGCCGCCGACCGGGACGGCACTGACCTGATCCTCTTCGGCTGCACCTGCATGACCCCGGTGGCCGCCGAGGTGGCCGGCCGGGTCGGCATCGAGATCGGCGACCCGTCGGTCGTCGGACTGGCCGCCGGGCACGCCGCGGCCCTCGCCGCGACCCGACCGGCACCGCCGACCGGCCGGCTCGGCGCGGTCAGCGCGCTGGTCGACGCCTACCTGGGCGTCGCGGCGCAGTCGGGCTCGAACTGCACCGTCGAGGACGACGGCTGCGAGGTCTGCGCGGTGACCCTGGGCACGTCGTCGTGACCCCGCTGTGTCGACGGATCGGCATCGACCTGCCGGTGATCGCCTTCAGCCACTGCCGCGACGTGGTGGCGGCGGTCAGCCGGGGTGGTGGGCTCGGGGTACTCGGCGCGGCCTCGATGTCCCCCGACGACCTCGAACAGGATCTCGCCTGGCTTGATCGCGAGTGCGGGCGTCGCCCGTACGGCGTCGACCTGCTCTTTCCCGCCAGGTCCGCTGGTGACGACCCGACCGACCTGCTCGCCCAGATCCCGGCCGGGCACCAGGACTTCGTCGCCGGGCTGCAGACCCGGCTCGGGATTCCGCTGCGCCGCAGTGAACCTGGCCGGACCCGGCTCGGCGGGATGCCGACCGAGATCGACCACCTGATGACCCACGCGAACGCGTTCGCGCTGTGGGAGGTCGTGCGGGCCCACCCGGTGCGGCTGGTGGCCAGCGCGCTCGGGCCGCCTCCCGCCCAGGTGCGGGCCGCCGCGACGAGACTGGACATGCTGGTCGCCGGCCTGGTCGGCGACCCACGACACGTACGCCACCAGCTGGCCGCCGGCGTCGACGTGATCGTCGCCCAGGGCTACGAGGCGGCCGGACACACCGGTGAGATCACCTCGATGGTGCTGGTGCCGCAGGTGGTGGCTGCCGCCGGCGACGTGCCGGTGGTCGCCGCCGGTGGCATCGCCACCGGCCGTCAGGTGGTGGCCGCGCTGGCACTGGGTGCCCAGGCGGTGTGGACGGGCTCGATCTGGCTCGCCACCGCCGAGAGCGATCTCGACCCGGTCGTCAAGGACAAGATCGTGACGGCGGCGGCCACCGACACCGCGAAGACCACGGCGTACACCGGCAAGCCGACCCGGCAGCTGACCACCGCGTGGACCCAGGCCTGGCGGCAACCGGACGCTCCGGCGCCACTGGCCTCCCCGGTGCAGCAAGTGCTGGCCCGCGACGCCGTGGTCAGCTCCTTCGAGCACCAGGTCACGCCGGTGATGGGTTCGGCGGCGGGTCAGGCGGTCGGTCTGGTGGACCGGGTGCGTTCCGTCGCCAGTGTGCTGGACGACCTGCGTACCGGCATGGCCGACGCGGTCGGCGATCTCACCGCCCTGGCCGACTCCGACGACACCAGCGACGACATCGGCGTCCGCGCCAGCGACTGACGTGCCGTGGCTCAGCGTGGTGCGCGCCCGCGACGGGCGTGGACCGCGCCGGCGACCAGCGTGTACGCGCAGAGTAGGGCGATGACGCCGGTCGCGACGGTCAGCACCGCCGGCAGCAAGGCCCCGGTCAACGCGAGGCCGCTGAGCAGCGAGCTGCCGCCGAGCGTCGCGAAGGCGGCCACCATCCACGCCGCGAAGATCTCCGCCCGCCGGTGGGTCGGCGCCGACTCGCCGATCAGTCGGGTGGCGCCGAGTAGCGTCAGTCCGCCACCGAAGCCGATTAGCGCGGCCCCGGTGACGGTGACCGCCGGGCTGCCCAGGTGCAGGGCCAGCGCGGTGGCGCCGGCACCGGTCGTGATCGCCACGACGCCGAAGCAGACCGACCGGATGGCGTCGAGTCGGTTCAGCAGCAGTTGGGACAGCAGGGTCATGCCGATCAGCAGGGTGAGCAGTCCGCCGGCGCCACCGGCGGCGGTGACGCCGGCGCCTTCGGCGAGGATGCGGGAGCCGAAGGTACCGAACAGCGCCATGCAGCCGTTGAGGGTCATCAGCGAGCAGGCGGCGATGCTGAACGGCAGCAGGATGTCGCGGGGGACCCGGACCGCCCGGACCAGTCGGACCCGCTGCGTCGTCCGGCGGTCGGCCGGCGTGCGGAACAGCAGGACCAGCGGCACCAGAGCGGCCGCGCCGATGACGACGAACGGTAGCACCAGCGGGTACCGGGTATGGTCGGCCAGCAGCCCGGACATCAACGGTGCGAGCCCCATACCGAGGGTGGTGCAGACCGCGTGGGTCAGGGTGCCCGCCCGGGTGCCCCGGGGGTGGAAGTCCAGCAGGGCGGCGGCGGTGGTGGCGCTGACCATCCCGGTCGCCATCCCCTGCACGATCCGCCCGGCGACCAGCGCCGGGAGCGACGTCGCGGTCGCGGTCACCAGGCACGCCGCCAGCACCAGCGCGACGCCGCCGAGCATCGCCGCCCGCCGGCCGATCCGGTCGGACAGGCCGCCGAGCAGCGTGACGACCAGGACCACCCCGACGGGATAGCCGGCGAACGCTAGAGCGATCTGCGCCGGGGTCAGCTGCCAGCGGTCGGCGTAGATCGGGAACAGCGGTGAGGCGGCGAAGCTGCCCAGTACGGCGACGAGGATCAGCGCGCCGGCGGCGGCGGCCATCCGCGCGGACGGTAGGTACGCCGATCCGGTCGTCGGGGCCCGCCGGTCGACGATGACCGGGCTGTCGGTCGCGTCGCCGCGCCGTGGGGGTTCCTCCAGCGGAGAGGTCGACACCGGCCACCGCCTTCCGGGCAAAAGTCTGATGAATAAGGATGGCGGCTGTCAAGGTCTTGCCAGACCGAGTCTCCCGCCGGCAGAGTGTGGTCGGGAAGTGCTGATGTGTTGGCGGTTCCTGGTCTACCAGGTGGAAACAGAGCCGGCTTCGGATGTCCGACGCCGATATCTACCCGACTAACGTCAGACATATTAGGCTGAGACCGTGGGCGCACTCGCTGGTGGCGGCGGGAGGTGGAGGTACCCGGATGACAGTCACGATCGTCGACGCCGAGGACGTGCCGTGGGTCAACGGCGAGCAGGTGTACGACTCGATGGAGCCCGCCTTCCGCGACAACTTCGGCGGCGACCCCGACCAGGTGCGTGAACTGCTGTCCCGGTACTGGATGCGGTCGTTGTGGCTGGACCGTGACAGCACCCGACGGATCGATCACATCCGGGCGGTCGCGGGCTACCGCGATCTCAGCGAGGCGTACCACGACAGCGTCGAGGAGGCGTACTTTCTCGACGGTGCCGCCGAACTCAGCGCCGAGGGGCGGCTGATCGCCGGAGACTACTTTTGGCGTCCGCCGGGTTGGGTGCACAAGGCTTGGAGCGACGAGGGATTCGAGAACATCCTCTGCATGGAGGGTGCGGTCGCCAGTGAGGGCAGCGACCGGGTGACCCGGGTGGTCTGCCCGGACCACCAGGCCGGAGAGCAGGCCCTCGCCGCCCTGGTAGGAGAGACCGGCTCGCCCGCCGGCGGCGTCGGACCGCGCGGCTACCTGCGCCGGGTCGAGTCGCGGCATCTGCCCTGGGCACCGATCGACGCCAACTGGTCAGGCCTCGACCCCGGCGTACTCGGTCTGCCGGCGGGGGCGGCCGCAGCGGTGCGGCCGCCCCCGCCGGCCGCCGGCCCGGCGGGCGTCGCGTCACCGACCGTGCCAGTCGGCAAGCCGCTGAGCCGCAACGTGGCCACCGGGGCGTGCAGTGCGTTGGTCCGGTTACCGGCCGGGTACACCGGCACGCCGCAACCGGTCGACCGGGAACGGTTCCTCGTCACCACCAGCGGGACGGCGACGGTCGCCGGGTGGACCCTGACCGCCTGCTCGCTGGTGCACGTACCGGCCGGGGCACCGGCACCCACGTTCGTCGCCGACACCGACGTCGAACTGTTCGTCAAGGTGGGGGAGGCGACGACGTGACCGACGTACGGTTCGCCACCGACGACCAGGTGATGACGATCGTCCTCGACGGCCCGGATTCGATGAACAGCCTGACGCCGGCGGCGATCGCCGGACTGGACGCCGCCCTGGCCGCCGCCGAGGTCGATCACACCCTGCGGGCCGTGGTGATCACCGGAGTGGGGGACCGGGCGTTCAGCGTCGGGATGGACATCGACTTCCTGGAATCCTGCTTCGACGACCCACAACGGATCTTCCTGCCGTTCCTGCGCTCGTACCATGCGGTGCTGCGTCGCATCGAGCAGCTCGGCGTACCGGTCGTCGCCCGGGTCAACGGCCTCGCCCGAGCCGGTGGCTTCGAGCTGATCCTGGCCTGTGATTTCGTGATCGCCGCCGACGAGGCGAAGGTCGGCGACATCCACCTGGAGTTCGGCATGCCGCCCGGTGCCGGCTCCAGCCAGCGCGCGCCGCGCAAGCTCGGCGACCAGCGGGCCAAGGCGCTGATGCTCACCCCGCTGTGGCTGCGTGGGCCGGAGCTGGTGCAGTGGGGTGTCGCGTTGGCCAGCGCACCCCGGGCGCAGCTGGACGACGAGGTCGGCAAGCTGCTGTCGTCGCTGCGCGGCCGGTCCCGTCCGGCGATGGCGATCACCAAGCGGCTGCTCAACTCGGTGCACACCATGACGCTGGAGGAGGGCCTGCGCTACGAGCGCGAGATGTTCTCCCGGCTGCACGAGGAGGTGCCCGAGGCGGCCGAGGGCTACCGGGCGTTCGTCGACAAGCGCGAGCCGGTCTGGGGGGACGTCGATGTCCGCGGCCTTGCCTGAACCGTCGGCCCCGCCCTCGCCGTCGGCGGATCCGCCGTTGGTCACCGTCACCGCGGAGCTGGTCGACACCCTGATCAGTCGGGGCGGCTACACCCATCCGTTGTTCAACCCGCCGGACCCGGGCAGTGGCGGTGGCCCGCCGCTGCCCGGCCAGGCGGTGCTGCTACTGATGGGCGGCCTGGCCGAGCAGTCCGGGCAGCTCGACGACGCGATCGCGCTGCTGGAGCTGCGCCGGATGCGGTTCCATCAGCTGGTCCGGGCCGGCGCCACGCTGCGGGTGCGGATTGAGCGCCTCGCCAGCCGGAGCACCTCCAGCGGCAAGGTCGTGGCCGAGCTGCGGTGGACCGCCGTTGACGCCGACGGTGCGCCCGTGGCCGAGGCCGAAGCCGTCATGCTGATGAACGAATCGGGAAAGGCGGACCAAAGGTGACGGGTGTGCAGCTCAACATGGCGGCCGGGATCCGGGAGTTCGGCCGCGCCACGCCACGCCGGGTCGCGGTGGTCGACGGCGACCGTGAGGTCACCTTCGGTGCCCTGCACCAGCGGTCGAGCCAGCTGGCCAGTGCGACCCTGGACCGGGGGTTGGCGCCCGGAGAGCGGATCGCGGTGCTGAGCAACAACCGGTACGAGTACTTCGAGATCTCCGCGGCGATGGCCAAGGCCGGCATCCCGACGGTGCCGTTGAACCCGCGCAACAACGTGACCGACAACGCGTACATCCTGGCCCACTCGGCCGTCCAGGGGATCATTCTGGCCGACGACCTCGCCGATCGGGTCGACGGGCTGCTCGACGGCCTGCGGCTGGTGCTCAGCTTCGACGGCGGGGTGGGCGAGCACTACGGGAGGTTCCTCGACGGTGGGCGGGCGGTCGACCCACAGGTGCCGGTCGACGAGCTGGACCCGTTCTGTGTCACGTACACCTCCGGCACCACGGGACGGCCCAAGGGTGTGCTGCTCACCCACCGGGGCCGGGTGTTGACCGCGTTCGGGGTGGGGCTGGACTACGGGTTGGGCCCGAACCGCAGCACGATCGCGGTGGCCCCGATGTACCACGGCGCCGGCTTCGAGTTCGCGTACGCGGCACCGATGCTCGGCGGCTCCTGCACCGTGCTGCCGACCTGGGATCCGGAGCGGCTGCTCGATCTGATGGTGAGCAGCCGGGCGGAGACGGTCTTCCTGGTGCCCACGCACGCCCAGCACATCCGCCGGTTCTGCCCGGAGCCGGTGGCCCGCTACGACCTGTCGGCGCTGAAGACCCTCTACTTCAACGCCGCCGCGTTGCCGGTCGCGCTCAAGGAGTGGGTGATCGAGGCGTTCCCCGGCGTGGAGGTGCACGAACTCTACGGGTCGACGGAGTGTTCGATCGTGACCAACCTGCGGCCGGAGTTCGCGCTGGACCGGGCGGGCAGCGTGGGCCATCCGTGGTTCTGGAACGAGGTACGCCTGGTCGACGAGGACGGGGCGCAGGTCGGTCCCGGCGAGCCCGGCGAGCTGTACGCGCGTTCGCCGCTGTTGCTGACCGGCTATCTCAACGACGAGGAGGCCACCCGGGCCGGGTACGACGCCGACGGGTTCTTCTCGGTCGGCGACATAGCGGTCCGTGACGAGGAAGGCTTCATCTCGATCGTCGACCGAAAGAAGGACATGATCATCGCGGGTGGGGTGAACATCTTCCCCCGCGAGATCGAGGAGGTCATCGCGCGGCACGGGCCGGTGGACGAGGTCGCGGTGGTCGGCGTTCCGGACGAGGTGTACGGAGAGCGGATCGCCGCGTTCGTGGTAAGCCGTTACGGCCAGCAGATCGACGTCTCCGCGCTGGACGGCTACGTACGGGAGCACGTGGCTCGGTACAAGGTCCCCCGGGAATGGCACTTGGTCGATCAGTTGCCGCGCAACCCGAGTGGAAAGATCCTCAAGCGGACGATCCGTGACGAGTACGTCAGTCAACCTGGAAAGGGTTGATTGCGTGCCTCTACTTTTAATGTCTGACCAATTCCGGTAAGTGGCGGTTCTCGCCGTCGTTCCGCTGTGGGACGTGGTGCCTGCCGCTCGTTGGCTGCTGCTAGCAGTGGCGAGTATGTCAGTACGGTAAAACTCTGACTTTTAGTGGACTGGCTGCTCAGGGGCCGTTAGTGTCATCCGCACCAAGGTCCCGATGCGGCTCGCGGCTCACCCGTCGGCCGCACGGACTTCGTGATCAGGAGGCCATCGTGTCCCACTTCAATAGTTCCGGTGCCGCCCTCTCCCGTCGCTCCGTGCTCGCCGGTCTCGGCGGCGCGTTCATGGGCGGCGTACTGCTGACCGCCTGCGGTAGTGGCGACTCCGACTCCGACTCCACCGGGGCCGCCGACGGCGGCCTCACCACGATCCGACTCGCCGGACTACCGGCCTCGGCGCTCGCCGCGTTCAAGCTCGCCATGTCCGACGGTGCCTTCGAGGCCGCCGGCCTCGACATCCAGTACGAGGAGTACGCCGAGGCGGCCGCCGTTTACACCGCGTACCGGGCCAACGAGGTCGACGGTGGCCTCGGCGGGATCCCGTCCACCGCCAACCTGGTCGCCACCGGCGTCGACCGCAAGGTGGTCTTCGCGCTGCAGCGCACCACCAACGGAATCCTGGTGCGCGCCGACAGCGACATCCAGTCCCTCGCCGACCTGCGCGGGCGCAAGCTCGGACTGTTCGGCAGTGCCATCGGTTCCTCCACCAACCAGTTCTTCGCGCTCTGCCGCGAGTACCACGGCTTCAACCCCACCACCGATTGCGAGGTGCAGTACGGCGCCCCGAACCTGATGGCTGAACTGCTCGGCGAGGGCGACGTGGACATGGCGCTGGTGATCGACCCGGCCGGCGCGGACCGAGTGGTCAGCGGCGAGTACCGGTCGCTGGGCGACCTCGGCGTGCTGCTGGAGGAGGCCACCGGGCTGCAGGCGTTCACCGCCGGCTGGGACTTCGCCACCGACTTCATCGACGCCAACCAGGAGGCCGTGCAGGCCTTCGTCGATGTGAACCTCGAATACCAGACCCGGTTCAACAGCGACCAGTCGCTGTGGGACGCCGCCCTGCGGGAGCTGTACGACATCGACGACCAGGCGGTGCTCGACGTGATCTGGGAGAACCAGCGCGGCCGACTCGTCGAGCAGTGGGGCGAGCAGGAGAAGCAGCAGGCCGCCGAGCTGCTCACCTTCCTGAGCGAGAACGGTGAGCCGGAATTCCTGCCCGAGGTGCCCGACGGACTGTTCGTCTGACCTCGACCACCCCGCCTCGCGAGGAGACGCACGATGACCCTGTCCGAAACCACCCAACCGGCGCTCGCGACAGCCGGCGCGGCGGATCGTGGCGCGGCGGGGGGCCGTGGTGGCGGTGGGCGCGGTGGCGCCCACCGCTTCCTGCGGCACGGCGTCTCGCTGCGGATCGCCTCCGTGTTCATGCTGATCGTCATCTGGTGGCTGGGTTCACTGGCCGTCGGGGAGCGGATCCTGCCGACCCCGTGGACCACCGCGTCGGCGTTGGTGACCAGCGTGCAGGAGACGGTCTTCTGGACCGACCTGCAGGTCACCATGGTCCGGATCCTGATCGGCTTCGCCGCCTCCATGGTGCTCGGTGTGCTGGTCGGTCTGGTGATGGGGCTGTCCCGGATCGCCGAAGGGCTGCTGGACATCTGGATCGCCGTCGGCCAGACCATCCCCAGCCTCTGCTGGGTGATCGTCGCGTTCATCATGTTCGGCCTCAACGACACCGCCACCGTCGTGGCGATCACCCTGACGTCCTTTCCGATCATCGCGATCAACATGTGGTCCGGGGTCAAGGCGATCGACCCCCGGCTCGGCCAGATGGCCCGCACTCTCGGCGCGTCGCGGGGCCTGCGTACCCGGGAGGTGACCCTGCCCCAGGTGCTGCCGGCGGTGATGGCCTCGGCCCGGTTCGGGTTCGGCATCGTGTGGAAGGTCGTCGTCCTCGCCGAGTTGCTCGGCCGTACCGACGGCATCGGCTACCGGCTCAACTACTGGTTCCAGCTCTTCCGGATGGAACAGGTCTTCGCACTCACGCTGTTCTTCTCGATCCTGATGGTGGTGCTGGAGTTGGCGGTGTTCAAACCGATCGAGGCCAAGCTGTTCCGCTGGCGTCCGGAGGGGGCCCGATGAGCGCCGACGCCCGGATCGTCATATCCGACCTGGTCAAGGGCTTCCACACCCGCAACGGCTTCATCACGGTCATCGAGCGGATGAACCTGGAGATCGCCGACGGCGAGTTCGTCGCGCTGGTCGGACCGTCCGGCTGCGGCAAGTCGACCGTGCTGAACATGCTCAGCGGGCTGGACACCGATTTCACCGGCACAGCCGAGATCCGCAGCGGGGCGCCGGGGGTGCAGTTCAGCTACGTGTTCCAGGAGCCGCGGCTGCTGCCCTGGAAGACAGTCCGGCAGAACGTTGAGTTCGCCCTGAAGGCGACCGGGGTGGACCGGGCGCAGTGGTCCGACCGGGTGATGCCGGTGCTGCGTCGGGTCGGATTGGCCGGCTTCGAGAACCACTATCCGCACCAGATCTCCGGCGGCATGCAGCAGCGCACCGCGCTGGCCCGGGCGTTCGTCCTGGACGCGCCGGTGATGCTGATGGACGAGCCGTTCAGCGGGCTGGACGAGTTCACCGCCCGCAGCCTGCGTCAGCTGCTGCTGGAGCTGCGTACCCAGACGGCGGGCAAGGCGTTCGTCTTCGTCACCCACAACGTGTTCGAGGCCGCGGTGCTCTCCGACCGGGTGGTGCTGATGTCCAACCGGCCGTCGACCGTACGCCGGGTGGTCGACGTCGAGGTGCCGTTGCCGCGCAGCTACGACGATCCCCGGCTGTTCGACGTCAGCCGCGAACTCACTCACGAGATCATCTCGACGATGACCGCCACCGACGACGGTGGTCTCGTCGTCGACGAGGCACACACCCGACTCGCCGGGCCGGGTGCGTCGTGACCGGCGCGTTGCGATCCCGGCTGCCGACCGCGTTCGCGGCCGGGGCGGTGCTGCTCACGCCGGCCCGGACGCTGACCGACGGAGACTTCGCCGCGATCGTCAACGTCTCCTGGGAGAATGGCCCGCTGCACACCGACGCCGAGTACATGCGCGGCACCGGGTTCGGCCGGCCGATCCTGGGCGGGCCGTGCCTGATCGCGCTCGCCGCCGGGCTCACCTCGACGACCATGTACGCCGCCTGGTATGCCGCCGGCCTGGACTGTCACGCCGCGCTCGGCATCGACGAGATCCGTTACACCGGGCCGGTGTTCGCCGGTGACACGCTACGGGTGAGTATCGAGGTGACGCGGTTGGAGCCGACCCCGGGCGGGCGGATGTACGTGGGCGTGGTGCACGACGACGTACGCAACCAGCGGGACGAGACCGTCCTGCGGATGACGCGTTCCTACCTGCTGCGCCCACTGCCCGAGCCGGAGCCCGATTCTGCGCCGGGCGTCGGCGCGGCAAACCCGGAGCAGCCGTGAAACCGCCGCCGACCAGCACCCTCACGCTGGCCCGGCACGGGCGGGTGCTGCTGGTCACCCTGGACCGGCCGCACCGGCTCAACGCCTACGACCGGGCGATGGTCGACGAACTGCGGCGTACCTGGCGCTGGTTCGGTGCCGACGACGGCCTGCACGTCGCCGTGCTGACCGGAGCCGGCGAGCGCGGCTTCTGCACCGGCTTCGACGTCGACGACACCCTCGACGTCGGGGTCACCAGTCCGTCGCTGGACCACGCCGGCCGGGTCGCGTTGACCGCCCGTGACCTGAGCGTCTACAAGCCGGTGGTGACGGCGGTCAACGGGCACTGCTGCGCCGGTGGCTGGCACTTCGTCAACGACGCCGACGTGGTGCTCTGCACCGAGACGGCGACCTTCTTCGACACCCACCACGACGTGGGCCTGGCCAACCCGGTTGAGGCGGTCGGCGCGCTGGGGCGGCTGCCGCTCGGCGAGCTGATGCGGATGGTGCTGACCGGGCGCGCGTATCGCATCGACGCCCGCCGGGCGCTGGAGCTCGGTCTGGTGACCGAGGTGACCGCTCCGGCCGATCTGGTGGACCGGGCGTTGGCCATCGCCACCGAGATCGCCCAGCATCCGCTCGACGTGCTGACCACCACGGTGGAGACGGTGTGGACGGCGGTGCAGGCGCAGCGGTCCGCAGCCGAGGCGTTCGGGTTGGCGATGCTGGCCCGCTCCGACGCCTCGACCGCCCGGCGCGGCGAGTCCATGCGGGAATTCCGGCACTGAGGGGCACGATGGACTACGGGATCTTCAGCCACATTGAACGGCTCGACGACCTCGAGCGTGACCTCCGGGCCGCCGACGCCGACGGGATCGCCAGCTACTGGCTGACCCAGGGCTTCGGGCACGACGCGCTGACCGTGATCGGCGCGTACGGTCGACACCTGACCAGGCTGCGGATCGGTACAGCCGTGGTACCCGTCTATCCGCGTCACCCGATGGCCCTGGCCCAGCAGGCGCTGACCACCAACATGCTGCTCGGCGGCCGGTTGGTACTCGGGGTCGGGCCGTCGCATCCGCAGGTGGTCGGGCCCTGCTGGGGAATGTCCTACGACCGGCCGGCGCGCTACATGCGCGAGTACCTGACCGCGCTGACCGGCGCGCTGACCCAGCGGGTCCGCTACTCCGGGGAGGTGATCACCGCCCGGGGCGACCTGACGATCAGCGGCGACCCGCCGGCACCGGCAGTGATGGTCTCCGCGCTGGGCCCGAAGATGCTGGAGCTGACCGGTGCCCTTGCCGCCGGCACGATCACCTGGATGGTCGGCCCGCGTACGCTGACCGAGTTGACCGTACCGGCGATCACCGCCGCCGCGCGGACGGCCGGCCGCCCTCCCCCCGAGATCGTGGTGACCGCCGCAGTCTGCGTCACCGACGACCCGGCCCGGGCCCGCGCGGCGATCGACCCGGTGCTCGGCTGGTACGACGACAAGCCGTCCTACCGGACGATGCTCGACCGCGAGGGGTTGCAGCGGGCCAACCAGATGGCGATCGTCGGCGATGCCGATGAGGTGCGGGCCGAGATCGACCGTTACGGCCGAGCAGGGGCGACCACCTTCGCGGCCCAGTTCTATGGCAGCCCGGACGAACGGGCGGCGTCCCGGGCGCTGATCGGCGAGCTCGCCGGGAGCACCCGGACGCCTGGGGATGGCCGACAGTGACGCGGATCGGCGTCCGCCATGCCCTACCGTGGTGGTTCGCGACGAATCCGCACTCCGGTGTGCGGGTCCGAAAGGATGCGGAGCCGAAGTGACCATGGCCAAGGACGTGACGCACGATCAGACGAGCCGGTCGGATAAGGAGATCCCGGGACACCGCCGGGATCCCGGGGTGCTCGGGGTGACCCGGGTCCAACCCGCGTACCAGCAGGTCGCCGACCAGTTGCGGGAGCGGATCCTGGACGGCTCGCTGACCGCGGGGGACCGGCTGCCGACTGAGGTCGAGCTGTCGGAGATCTTCGGGGTCAGCCGTAGCACGATCCGGGAGGCGTTGCGGGTGCTGGCGTCAAAGGACCTGATCCGTACCACCCGGGGAACCACCGGCGGCACCTTCGTGGCCCGGGTGCAGTTCGATCAGGTCAGCGAGTATCTGGAGATGAGCTTCGGGCTGATGTCCGGGGCCCGGGACATCACGTTGGACAATCTGCTGGAGGCGAGGGAGTGCCTGGAGGTGCCGGCGGCCGGACTCGCCGCGTCGCGCCGCGGCGACGGACATCTGGTGCTGATGCGTCAAGCGGTGGAGCGGGAGAAGTCGACCCGGGCCCGGGGCCGAAAGTTCCGTGAGCACCGCACCTTCCACGGGGTGCTGGTCGAGGCGACCGGCAACCAGCTGCTCGGGGTGATGGCCGAGCCGGTCTTCAGGGTGCTGCAGGCGCGGACCGCGGACCGGGACATGCCGGCGGAGTACTGGAGCCAGATCGACGCCGAACACACCGAGATCTGCGGCTATGTCGAGGCCGGCGACGCCGAGGGCGCCCAGGCGGCGATGCGTGCCCACCTGAGCACCGTACGCAGGGCGTACGACGGGCTCTGAAGGCACGCTCACAACTAAAGACCTGATGTTTCGGAACTGCGCCATGCTGCTCAACCTGAGCAGGACGTTTTCGTTGGCGTGGTTGAGTCGCTCACCCTTGACTCGTAAAAGTCAGACAAATAAACTGGTGGCAGTTCACGGGCGGGCGAGAGGATCGGTCGATGTCGGTACGGCAGGGGTGGACCGGACGCTTCTTTGAAGACTTCGGCGTCGGCGACGTCTATCAGCATCCCCTCGGGCGCACCGTGTCCGAGGCGGACAACACCTGGTTCACCCTGCTGACGATGAACACCAGCCAGATGCACTTCAACACCGAGTACGCCGCCCGGTCGGAGTTCGAGCGGCCACTGGTCGTCTCCACCCTGACCCTGGCCATCGCGGTCGGGCAGAGCGTCACCGACCTCACTCAGAACGCCTTTGCCAACCTCGGCTGGAACGAGATCGTCCTGCCGCACCCGGTGTTCGCCGGCGACACCCTCTACAGTGAATCGTTAGTGCTCGACAAGCGTGAATCCGGGTCTCGCCCGTACGCCGGGATCGTGACGGTCCGCACCCGCACCCTCAACCAGGACGGCGCACAGGTCTGCGCCTTCAAACGTACCTTCTACGTCTACAAGCGTGGCGCCAAGCAGGTCGAGGGGATCTTCCCGGCCGCCGCCACCCCGCTGTCGCTGGAGAACGAGGCGACCGGATGAGCCTGCGCCTGACCTACCAGCCCTGGGGAGAGACCCTCGCCGAACTCGCCGCCGCCGGCCGTCGCGCCGAGCAGGCCGGCGCCGAGGTGCTCTGGGTCTCCGAACTGCACCGTAGTGCCACCGGCACCGCCGCCGCGCTGGCCGGCACCACCACGACCGCCCGGATCGGCACCTCGATCGTGCTGGCCTTCACCCGCAGCCCGATGATCACCGCGCTGGAGGCGCTCGACCTCGACGAGCTCTCCGATGGACGGTTCATCCTCGGCCTCGGCACCGGCGTCCGGCGACTCAACGAGGACTGGCACCACGTCGACTTCGGCAAACCCGTCGCCCACCTGCGGGAGACCGTCCGTAACATCCGGCACTTCTGGGCCAACTGCGCCACCGGCGAACCGATGATGCTCGACGGCGAGCACGAGCCGATGCGCATCCGCGGCTACGAACGCCCGTTCCCGGTGCCGCCGGCCGGCATCCCGGTCTACCTGGCCGCGATGGGGCCGCTGATGACCCGGCTGGCCGGGCAGATCGGCGATGGCTGGATCAGCCACGAACTCTGCTCTCCGGCGTACCTGGCCGGGCAGATCCTGCCCGACCTGACCGCCGGCATCGATCGGGCCGGCCGGACCCGCGCCGACCTCGACGTCGTCGTCTCCGCCTGCTGCTCGGTCGCCGACGACCGGGCGTTGGCCCGCCGCCGCGCCGCCGGCCTGGTCGGCTTCTACGCCACCGTGCGCACCTACGCCGACTTTTTCGCCTTCCACGGCCTCGCCGACGACCAGCAACAGGTGATCGACGCGTTCCGGGCCGGCGCCGGCGCCGACCACCTCGCCGACTCCGTCAGCGACCGGATGGTCGACACGCTGACCCTGGCGGGTGACCGCGCCGAGGTTGCCGAGCGGATCGCCGGGTACGCGGGCATCGCCGACTCGGTCAAGTTGAGTCCACCCACCCACGGGCTGCCCGCCGCCGAGACCCGCGCCGCCCAGGACGAGATCATCGCGCTGATCGCCGAGCTGACGGGAGCCGCAGCATGACGCCGCTGGCCGACATCCGGATCATCGCCGTGGAGCAGTACGGCGCCGGCCCGTTCGGCACCGTACACCTGGCCGACCTCGGCGCCGAAGTGATCAAGATCGAGGATCCACGGGCCGGCGGCGACGTCGGCCGCTACGTGCCGCCGTACGCCAAGGACGAGGACTCGCTGTTCTTCGAGACGTTCAACCGCAACAAACGCAGCCTGTCACTGGACCTGACCACCGACGCCGGCCGCGAGGTGTTCGAGAAGCTCGTCGCCGTCGCCGACGTCGTCTTCTCCAACCTGCGTGGCGACGTGCCGGAGAAAATGCGAATTCGCTACGACGACCTCAAGCACATCAACCCGCGGATCGTCTGCGTCTCGCTGACCGGCTTCGGGATGACCGGCCCGCGTCGGGCCGAACCCGGCTACGACTACATCCTGCAGGGACTCGCCGGCTGGATGGAGCTCACCGGTGAACCCGACGGACCACCGACCAAGTCCGGACTGTCCCTGGTCGACTACTCTGGCGGGTTCGTCGCCGCCATCTCGCTGCTCGCCGGGGTGCACGCCGCCCGCCGCGACGGCGTCGGCATGGACTGCGACGTCAGCCTCTACGACACCGCGATCTCGATGCTCACCTACCCGGCCACCTGGCATCTCAACGCCGGCTTCCAGCCGACCCGTACCCATCACTCGGCGCACCCGTCGCTGGTGCCGTTCCAGGTCTTCCAGGCCAAGGACGGCTGGATGGTGGTTGGCTGCGCCAAGGAGAAGTTCTGGGGAAGGCTCGCCGACGTCGTCGGCCACCCCGAATGGGCCGCCGCCGGATCGCCGTACGGGACCTTCGGCACCCGCCGCGACAACCGCGACGAGCTGCTCGCCGAACTGGAGCAGATCTTCCGGCAGCGCACCGTCGAGGAGTGGCTGACCCAGCTGTACGCCGCCGCGATCCCCTGCGGGCCGATCAACGACGTGCCGGCGGCGCTGGCCGAGGAGCACACCGCCGCCCGGGACCTCTTGGTCACCACCGAACACCCCCGGTTCGGCACCGTGGCGCAGCTCGCCAGCCCGGTGCGGGTCGGCGCCGAACCGCCCGCGTACCGCCGCGCGCCGCAACGCAACGAGGACTTCGCGACCGTCACCGGCGACATCCTCGGGCTCGACCCGCAGACCCTGGCCGAGTTGACCGCAGCCGGCGCGTTCGGCACTCCCCGTAGCCCCGGCCCAGCCGCCGCCGGCTCCGAGGACACCGCACGATGACCCGGCCCGCGATGATCGCCGCAGCCCTCGCCGACTGGGCGACCGGACCGCTCGACCCGCCGGCGGCGGTCCGGCGGGCCGCGCTACGGCACCTGCTCGACGGCCTCGGCACCGCCCTGGCCGGCCGGCGCGGCGGCACCGTCGACCCGGCGCTGCACGTCGCCCGCGACCTCGGCGGCCCACCGGAAGCCACCCTGCTCGGTGGCCGGGACACGATCGGTGCCCCCGCCGCCGCGCTGGCCGCTGGCGCCATGGTGCACGCGCTCGACTTCGACGACACCCACGCCGCCGGCCTGGTGCACGCCACCGCCGTGGTGCTGCCCGCGGCCTTCGCCGTCGGCGAGCAGGTCGGTGCCAGCGGCCGCGACGTACTGCACGCCGCCATCGCCGGGTACGAGACGGTCTGCCGGGTCGCCGCCGCCGCCCCGCACGGCTTCCACGCCCGCGGCCTGCACGCCACCATGGTCGCCGGGGTCTTCTCCAGCGCGCTGGTCACCGCCCGGCTGCTGCGGCTGGACACCGCCCGCGCCACCGACGCGCTCGGCATCGCCGGCAGCCAGGCCGGCGGGCTGCTCGCCTTCCTGCACACCGGGGCGGCCACCAAACAACTGCACCCCGGCTTCGCCTCGCACGCCGGCATCCTCGCCGCCCGGCTCGCCGCCGCCGGCGCGGCCGGCCCGGCGAACGTCTTCGACGGCCCGCACGGCGTCTTCGACGCCCTGGCCGCCGGCCCCGTCGACCCAGCGTCGATCATCGCCGGCCTCGGCCAACGCTGGGAAACCCTCCGGATCGGCATCAAGCCCTACCCGGCCTGCCAGCTGTCGCACGCCGCGATCGACGCCGCCCGCGCCGCCCGCCGCCAGCCCGGTTTCCCCGCCGACCCGGCCGCGATCGCCCGGATCGACGTCGACGTGCACCCCGACTCGGCACCCACGGTCTGCGGGCCCGGCCGGGACCTGACCCGGCCGGCCACCCCGTACGCGGCGAAGTTCTCGCTGCCGTGGAGCGTCGCCGCGACACTGCTCGACGGCGACCTGACCACCGCCAGCTACCGGCCCGACGCCATCGACCGCGCCGACGTGACCGCCCTCGCGGCCCGGCTGCACTGGCGGATCGTCGCCACCGGCGGGCATGCCGCCGACGCCCCCGGCTCCGTCGTGGTCACCCTGGCCGACGGCACGACCGTACGCGGCGTGGTGCCGCGCAGCGGCGGCGGCCCGGACACCCCGCTGACCGACGACGAGCTGGCCGCCAAGTTCCTCGGCAACGCCGGCCCGGCCGGCGCGCCCGTCGTCGACCTGCTGCGCCGCCTCGACGACCTCGACGACCTCGACCCGATCATGGCGGCGCTGGCCGCCGCCGGTGACTGACCAGGGAGACGCCCGTGCCGCCCGCCGCGATCCGACCCGCCGACTTTCCCTGGTTCCCGTACGACGGGTTCACCTTCTGCCTCGGGCTGGCCGACGGCGACGCCGCCTGGACCTCCGGGCACACCGCCGCCGCGCTCGACACCACGCTCGGCAAGATGACCGTCGGCGGTGACCTGGCCACCCAGACCGCCACCGCGTACCGCAAGGTGCTGACCATCCTGGAAGCCGCCGGCTACGGACCGGCCGACGTCACCCGGGTCACCGAGAACGTCACCGTGGCCGGCCTCGACGACTACGCCGCCGCGGCCGCTGCGCGCGCCGAGGTGTTCGGCGAGCACCAGCCGGTGGTCCGTACCGTCGTGGTCGAGCGGCTGGTCCGCCGGGCCGCGCTGATCGAGATCGAACTGCACGCCGTCGGCGGCGGCGGCCAGTTGCTTGTCGCCAGCGAACCGCGAGCCGCCGGCAGCTGGGTGCCCTCACCGGTGCGCGGCGGCCACGACGGTGCCGTCTACCTGCCGACCATGCTGCCGGTCGACGCCACCGGCGAGGTGGTCCACCCGGGCGACTTCGTCAGCCAGTACGCGTACTGCCTGGACCGGGCGCAGGACCTGCTCGTCGCCGCCGGTCTGTCGCTCGACGCCGCTGTCACCACCTACGACTACTCCACCCCGGCGACCCGAGAGGTGTACCGCAGGACCCACCGGGTCCGCGCCGAACGGCTCGGCGGTGCCGGCGTCTACCCGGGAGCCGGTGGCATCCTGATGAGCCGGCTGCACCATCCCGATGCGCTGGTCGCGATCGACGTCACCGCGTCGCGGCATCCGCTGGAACTGGTCAACCCCGGCTGGTCGCGGTACGACTCGCTGACCTACGCCCCCGGGGTGAAGGCCGGCCGGACCCTGTACATGTCCGGTTTCGCCGCCCTGGACATGCGGACCCAGCAGGCGCTGCACCCCGACGACATCGGCGCGCAGGCCGAGGTGACCTACGGAGCGATCCGCGAACTGCTCGACCACGCCGGGCTCGGCCCGCAGGACCTGGTGGAGACCACCGAATTCTGCGTCGCCTCGGCGATCGGCGACTACCGGGCGGTCGCCGGGGTACGCGAGCGGCTACTCAGCCCGCCCTGGCCGGCGTCGACCGGGGCGATCTGCGCGGCGCTGCTGCGCCCCGAGTTCCTGCTGGAGGTCTTCCCGACCGCCGTCTACCCCGAGCCCGCCGACGAACCGGCCGAGCTGGCCGTCGACCGGGTCGAGCCCGCCGACGGGCCGAGCACCGCTGGAGGTAGCTGATGGGCCTGCTCACCGACGAGCTGCGGGCGCTGCTCGGCACCCGCAAGGTCTACACCGCGCCGGAGGCGCTCGGTGCTGCCGCCGGGCGCTACTTCGCGATGGCGGTCGGCGACGACAATCCGATCTACCGCGACGGCGACTACGCCCGGGCGCACGGCCTGCCCGGGGTGACCGCCCCGCCGACGCTGATCTGCGAGACCGGCCAGTACACCGGGCTGCCGATGGCCTCCGACGGCTACGCCGGCCACTCCTGGCACCTGGACGTGCCCGGCACCCGGCAGGTACGCGGCGGCAACACGTACACCTTCCACCGGCGGGTCCGCCCAGACGACGTGATCACCGCGACCTGGGAGATCCACGACCTGACCGAGAAACGCACCCGGGGCGGCGACGACATGCTGGTCGTCGGCTCCCGGGCCACCTACACCAACCAGCACGGCGAACTACTGACGGTCAACGAGGAAACCATCATCCTGGTCGCGATGGGCGGTGATCCGACGTGATCGCGCAGGTCGGTGACACCCTGCCGGGGCTGGAACGCACCATCGCCCTGGCCGACATGGTCGCCTACGCCGGCGCCACCTGGGACTGGTACCGGTTGCACTACGACCCGGAGTTCGTGGCGGCCGCCAAGGTGCCCGGCCCGGTCGTCGACGGCCAGGTCTTCGGCGCGCTCTTCGTCGAACTGGTACAGGACGCCTTTGGGCCGTACTGCTTCGTGCGGCAGCTCTCCTTCACCTTCCGCAACCTGATGTTCGCCGGTGAGACGGTGCGTTGCACAGGCACGGTGGTCAAGGTCGACGGCGACCGGATCGAGGTCGAACTGGCCGCCGTCATCGCCGCCAGCGACTACGGCCCCGAACGTCCGGCGGCCCGGCCGGCCCGGGCTGTCGTCCTGCTCGGCACCG
The DNA here is from genome assembly GCF_048060275.1 of Micromonospora sp. LOL_015. Classification (NCBI taxonomy): domain Bacteria; kingdom Bacillati; phylum Actinomycetota; class Actinomycetes; order Micromonosporales; family Micromonosporaceae; genus Micromonospora; species Micromonospora sp. LOL_015. The sequence goes on along the minus strand of NZ_JBHMIO010000016.1, from coordinate 56,999 downwards.
CCGACGGACCAGGCGCGGGCACCGCCGACGGTGTGCCGTGACCGGGCGGGACCGGGCGGCGGTGGCGATCGTCGGGGCGGCCGAATCCGACCTCGGGGTCACCACCGCGTCGACGCTGACCCTGCAGACCCAGGCGGTCACCCGGGCGTTGGCCGACGCCGGGCTCACCCTCGCCGACGTCGACGGGCTGGCCACCACCGGCATCTCCCGCTTCTCGACCACCGCGCTCGCCGACCACCTCGGGCTGCGGCCCCGCTGGGTCGACGCCAGCTTCGTCGGCGGCAGCGCCGCCGAGATGATGGTGGCCCGCGCCGTGCAGGCCATCGACGCCGGCCAGGCCAGCGTCGTGGCGGTCAGCTTTGCCTCCAACCAGCGGTCGGCACGGTCGCGCAGCCTGGCCGGGGTGATCGAGGAGCACACCCCGGAGGCGCAGTTCGAGACGCCGTACGCGCCGCTGTTCCCGATCTCCTACTACGCGATGGCCGCCCAGGCGTACCTGCACCGCTACGCCGGCAGCCCGGAGCAGCTGGCCGAGATCGCCGTCGCCGCCCGCGAATGGGCCCGGCTCAACCCGGCCGCCTACCGTTACGGTGCGCCGCCGCTGACCGTCGACGAGGTGCGGGCCGCCTCGACGGTCTGCACCCCGCTGACCGTCGCCGACTGCTGCCTGGTCACCGACGGCGGCGGCGCGATCGTGCTGACCAGCGCGGACCGGGCCCGTGACCTGCGCCGGGTGCCGGTCGCGGTGCTCGGCTACGGCGAACGCTCCACCAACACGTCGATGACCGCCGCCGACGACATCCTGGACACCGGGGCCCGCGAGGCCGGCGCGGAGGCGTTCGCCCGGGCCGGGATCACCGCCGCCGACGTCGACGTGCTGCAGGTGTACGACTCGTTCACCATCACCGCCGCGCTCAGCGTCGAAGCTCTCGGTTTCTGCGGCGAAGGCGAGGTGCTCGACTACATCGCCGGCGGCCGGATCCGCCCCGGTGGTGACCTGCCGCTGGACACCTCCGGCGGCGGGTTGTCGTACTGCCACCCCGGCCAGTTCGGGGTGCTGCTGCTGGTCGAGGCGGTCCGCCAGCTGCGCGGCGAGGCCGGTGCCCGGCAGGTGCCGGGCGCGCGGATCGCCGTCGCGCACGGCACCGGCGCGATCCTGTCCACCCACGCCACCGTCGTGCTGGGGGTGTCGTGATGAACCCGCTGCCCGAGGTACCACCCGCCGACGACCTGACCGCCGACTGGTGGCAGGCGACCTGTGAACACCGCCTCGTGCTGCAGACCTGCACCGGCTGCGGGCACCATCAGCATCCGCCCCGCGCGGTCTGCGTCCGCTGCGGCGACACCACGCGGCTCGGCTTCACCGAAGCCAGCGGCGACGGCACCGTCGACACGTTCACCGTCGTGCACCGGGCGCCGCGCCGCGACCTGGCGGTGCCGTACACCATCGCCCGGGTCCGGCTCGCCGAAGGCCCGCTGCTACTCACCCGCCTCGACGGCCTCAGCCCCGGCACCGAACCGGACGATGACGCCGACGATGCCGGCTGGCGGATCGGCGACCCGGTCACCGTCGACTGGGTCGACCTGCCCGACGGCCGCGCCCTGCCGGTCTTCCGCCGACCCACGCCACGCCGACCCACGCCGGCCGATCCCCGCTGAGCCCGCTTTTCGCTGAGCCCGCCGACCACCCAGGAGGCCCCGATGGACTTCACCCTCACCGAGGAACAGCGCGAGTTCCAGCAGCTGCTGCGCTCCTTCGTGGACCGCGAGATCATCCCGGTGGCCCGGGCATGGGAGCAGACCGGCCGCTATCCGACGGAGATCGTCAAAGGCATGGCCGACATGGGCCTGTTCGGCGTCACCGTCCCCGAGTCCTACGGCGGCCTCGACCTCGACCCGGTGTCATTCGCCCTGGTCTTCGAGGAGATATCCCGGGGATGGATGGGCATCGCCGGCATCCTCGGCAGCCACTCGCTGGCCTGCCGCATGATCGTCATGCACGGCACCGAGGAGCAGAAGCAGGCGTACCTGCCCGCTCTGGCCAGCGGTGAACGGCGCACCGGCATCGGGCTGACCGAACCCGACGCCGGCACCGACCTGCAGGGCATCCGCACCACGGCCCGCCGCGACGGCGACCACTACGTGGTCAACGGCACCAAGATCTGGATCACCAATGCCCGGTACGCCGACCCGCTGCCGGTCCTGGTCAAGACCGACCCGCAGGCCAGCCCGGCACACAAGGGCATGAGCATCCTGCTGATCGACGCCGACCTGCCCGGCTTCACCGTCACCAAGGACATCCCCAAACTCGGCTACAAGGGCACCGAGTCCTGCGAGATCCTGCTCGACGACGTCCGGGTGCCCGCCGACCGGCTGCTCGGCGGAGTCGAAGGGATCGGTCTCAAGCAGGCGCTGTCCGCCCTGGAGTGGGGCCGGGTCAACATCGCCGCCCGGTCGGTCGGCATCGCCCAGCGGGCCCACGAGGAGGCCCTGGGTTACGCCCGCCAACGTAAGGCGTTCGGCAAGCACATCGCCGAGTTCCAGGCCATCCAGCTCAAGCTCGCCACCATCGCGACCCAGGTGCAGGCGGCCCGGCTGATGGCGTACTGGTCGGCCGACGCGGTCCGCCAGGGTCGCGCCGACGCGCAGACCGGCATGGCGAAGATCTTCTGCTCGGAGGTCGCCCTGGAGGCCGCCATCGACGCGATGAAGATCCACGGAGGTTACGGCTACTCGACCGAGTTCGAAGTGGAGCGGCTGTACCGCGACGCGATCCTGATGAGCATCGGCGAAGGCACCAACGATGTGCTGCGTACCGTCGTGGCGAAGGCCCTCGTACGTGGCGAGGTGACCGTCTGATGGGCGACCCGGTGCCACCCCGGTCCTACCTGTACGTGCCCGGCCACGCCGCCGACAAGCTGGCCAAGGCGGCCCGGCGCGGCGCCGACGCGCTGATCGTCGACCTGGAGGACGCGGTGCCGCTGGCCGGCAAGGCCGCTGCCCGCGAGGCCGTCGTCGGCTGGCTCGCCGCCGGACCCGGCGACCTGCCGATCTGGGTACGGGTCAACTCCGGCCCGCTGCGCGACACGGACCTGCGGGCCGTCGCCGGCCAGCCGGCGCTCACCGGCGTGGTACTGGCCAAGGTCGGCACTGCCAGCGAGGTCGCTGACGCCGCCCGGGTGCTCGCCGACGCCGCTGACCACGACACGCTGCTGATGCCGATGGTGGAGACCGCCGCCGCGCTGCTCGACATCGCCGCCATCGCCCGGCAACCCCGGGTGTACCAGCTGCAGCTCGGTGAGGTCGACCTGGCCGGCGAACTCGGCCTGGAACCGGGCGCCGACGACGCCGAGTTCGTCCCGACCCGCAGCCAGGTCGTGGTGGCCAGCGCGGCCGGTGGCATCCATCCGCCGGTCGGCCCGGTGTCGCGGATCACCGCCGACGACGCCGCACTGGACGCGTCGACCCGGCGGCTGCGCCGGCAGGGCTTCGTCGGCCGGGCCTGCATTCACCCGAACCAGCTGCCGGTGGTGCATCAGGTCTACACGCCGACGGCCGCCGAGGTCCGGGCGGCCAGTGACACCATCGCCCTGCTCGAGACGGCCACCGCCGCCGGCACCGGCGTGGTGCTGGACACGGCCGGCCGGCTCGTCGACGCGGCGGTGCTGCGCGGCGCCCGCCGTACGCTGACCCTGGCCGAACGGGCGGGCCTGGGATGAGCGGCGGCAACCGTGCCCCACGCGCTCCACGGCCGGAGCAGGTCGACCTGACCGCGGCACGGCATCCGTGGCAGGAGGTGCCGATGCCCGGTGCCAACCTCGGTTTCCACCTCACCCGGCTGGCCTCCCGGTCGGGGGCGTTCGTCGTGCACGGCCACTTCCCGCCCGGTTTTGCCCGCGACGTCGCTGGCGGCTACCTCGTCGACGAGGAGTTCGTCGTGCTCGCCGGGGAGCTGCACCTCGGTGACGCCACCTACCGGCGCGGCGACCTGACGTTCATCCCCGCCGGCGCGGTCCGGACCCGGATGTGGGCGCCCAGCGGTGCCACCGTGCTCGCCTGGTTCGGCGGCCCGGCGGTGTTCCATCCTGCGGACCAGCTGCCGGCCGGTGCCGCCCCGGTCGCCGAAACCGTTCATCTCGGACCGGACGCCGCGCTGCCGGACCTGCCCGGTGCCACCTGGGCGCCCGGCGACCAGGTCCCCGGCGGGGCCGCCGGAGACGTGGTCAGCGCCGACCTGTCCGGCTGGCGGCGGCTCGGTGCCGGACCGGCGCCACGGCCGGGCGACTACGTCCGCGTGGAGAAGTAGCCGGATGGGCGCTCCGGTCTTCACCCAGCGGTGGCTCGGCATGCAGGGCATCTTCGGCGGCTTCGTCCTCGGCCGGATCGTCGACGTCGCCGACAGCGTCGACGGCTTCGCCCCACAGGCCGTAACCATGCACTTCGTGGCCGGCGTCCGACCCGGTCCGGTGGAGCTGACCACCGAGACGCTGCACCGGGGGCGGTCCACCACCAGCCTGCGGATCACCCTGGCCCAGCAGGGTCGGGCCCGGGTACACGCGATGGCGTCCCTGGTGCCGGTCGGGCAGAAGTTCAGCTGGCGTCGCCGCGAGGATCCGGCAGCGTGGGGCGACCCCGAGCAGTTGCCGGCGTACGCGCCCCGGCACCGGCCGCTGGCCTACAGCGCCCAACTGGACGTGCGGGCAGCCGGGCCGCCGAGCCTCACCGACGGCACCGCCGCCTGGGTCCGCATCTCGCCGCAGACCGATCTGGGTGGGACGCTCGGCCCGCACGCCGTCGCCTCGATCTACCTCGACGCGCTGCCGCCGGGGCTGTTCGCCCTGTCCCAGCCGCCGCATTTCGTGCCGTCGGTGGACTTCACCATCCACTTCGCACCCGACCTCGGTGACGTCGCCGGCCAATGGCACCACGTGACCAACCGGACGGTCTGGTCGACGGCCGGCTTCTGTGTCGACGAGTCGACGCTGCACGACCGGGCCGGTAATCCGATCGCCCAGCTCCGTCAAGGCCGGGCGATTCAGTGGCGGGATCCGTACCGGGACCGAGCGGCCGACGGCGCCGTCCCGCCTGGCACTCAGCCGGGGTGATCCTGCGGTAGGTGGCAGGCGGCCAGGTGGCCGTCGCCGCGTGCGGTCAGCACCGGATCGTCGACGGCGCACCGGTCGAACGCCGCCGGGCAGCGGGTCCGGAAGTTGCAGCCACTCGGCGGGTCGGCGGGAGACGGCACCGAACCCCGCAGGATGATCCGTTCCCGGGCCCGCTCGGCGACCGGGTCGGGCAGCGGCACCGCGGACAGCAACGCCCGGGTGTAGGGGTGCGCCGGCCGGGCGAACAGCGTCGCCCGGTCGGCCACCTCCACGATGCGGCCGAGATACATCACCGCGATCCGGTCACTGAGGTGCCCGACCGCGGCCAGGTCGTGGGCGATGAACAGGTACGCCAGCCCGAGCTCGTCGCGCAGGTCCTCCAACAGGTTGATGACCTGCGCCTGGATAGACACATCGAGGGCGGCGATCGGCTCGTCCGCGACGATCAGCTCGGGCTCGCAGGCCAGCGCGCGGGCGATGCCCACCCGCTGGCGCTGCCCGCCGGAGAACTCGTGCGGGTGCCGGTGCGCGTGGTCCGGGTCGAGGCCGACGAGTTCCAGCAGTTCACCGACGCGGTGCCGGCGGGCCCGCGACCCCCGGTGCAGGCCGTGCACCGCCAACGGCTCGGCGACGACCGAACCGATCGTCATCCGGGGGTCCAGCGACGCGTACGGATCCTGGAAGATCATCGTAAGGTGCCGGCGCATCGCCCGCAGGTCGCGTCGGCGCAGCGCGGTGACCTCGGTGCCCCGCACGCTGACCCGCCCACCGGTGGGTTCGACCAGTCGCAGCAGGCCCAGCCCGGTGGTGCTCTTGCCGCACCCCGACTCGCCGACCAGCCCCAACGTCTCGCCGGCCGCGACAGTGAAGCTCACCCCGTCGACCGCCCGGACCACCGCATTCTGCCGGCGGCGGAGCCCGCCACCGGCGACCGGGAAGTGCACCCGCAGGTCGGTCACGCTCAACAGCGGCTGCTCAGTCATCCCCACCGTCCGTACCGGTGGCGGTGCCACCGACGACGTCGTAGAAGCAGGCCACCCGGTGGTCCGGGCCGACCGTGCGCAGCGGCGGCACCTCGGTGGCCGCCCGTGGGTCGTGCCGGTAGCCGCAGCGCGGATGGAACGCGCAGCCCGGCGGCAGCGCCGTCGGATCCGGCGGCTGGCCGGGGATCGTCGTCAGCCGGCGCGGCCGATCGGCGCCGACCCGGGGCACCGCCGCCAACAATCCCATCGTGTACGGGTGCCGGGGCGCGGCGTACAGCTCGTCGACCGGTGCCTGTTCCAGGATCCGTCCGGCGTACATGACCGCCACCCGGTCGGCGATCCCGGCCACCACCCCCAGATCGTGGGTGATCCAGACGACCGCGAGACCCAGCCGTCGTTGCAGCCCGGCGACCACTTCGAGGATCTGCGCCTGGGTGGTGACATCCAGCGCGGTGGTCGCCTCGTCGGCGAGCAGCACCTTCGGCTCACAGGCCAGCGCCATCGCGATCATGACCCGCTGGCGCATCCCGCCGGAGAACCGGTGCGGGTAGTCGCCGAGCCGCTCGCGGGCGTCCGGCAGCCCGACCTGTTCGAGCAATTCCACTGCCCGGTCGCGGGCCGCCGTGCCGGTGGCCACGCCGTGCAGCTCAATCGGCTCGACCAACTGCGACCCGATCGTCTTGACCGGGTTGAGGGAGGTCATCGGGTCCTGGAAGACCATCGCGATCTCGTTGCCACGGATCCGCCGCAGCTGGCGCTCACCGGCGGCCAGCAGGTCCACACCGTCCAGCAGCACCTGCCCGGTGGCGGTGGCCGCCTCGTCGAGCAGGCCGAGGACCGCCAGCGCGCCGACGGACTTGCCGGACCCCGACTCGCCGACGATGGCCAGCGTCTCACCCGGGCGCACGTCGTAGCTGACCCCGTTGACCACCCTCGCCACCCCTCGCCGGGTGCCGATGCGCACCGTCAGGTCCCGTACCGACAGCACCGGGTCGCCGGCCATCAGCCCTGCCCCCTCGACTCGATGACCGACCGCTGCCGTGGGTCGAGCGCGTCGCGCAGCCCGTCGCCGACGACGTTGAACGCCAGCACGGTCGCGAAGATCGCCAGACCGGGGAAGACGCCCATCCACGGTGCCTGACTGACGAAGTCGCGGCCCTCGGCGAGCATCCGGCCCCAGGCCGGATCGGGTCGCTGCACGCCCAGACCCAGGAACGACAGCGCCGCCTCGGCCAGGATCGCGAACGCCAGGCTCAGCGACGTCTGCACGATCACCGGCGCGGCGATGTTCGGCAGCACGTGGCGGAGCAGGATCCGCAGGTCGCCGGCGCCGACGGCGCGGGCGGCCCGGACGTACAGCTGGGCCGAGACCACGAGCGTCGCGGCCCGCACGATCCGGGCGAAGATCGGCGTGTAGACGATGCCGATGGCGATCATCGCGTTGGTGATGCCCGGGCCGAGGATGGCCAGCACCGCGATCGCGAGCAGGATCGCCGGGAACGCGAACAGCACGTCCATGGTGCGCATCAGCAGCGCGTCCGTCGCGCCGGAGTAGAAGCCGGCGACCAGCCCGATCAGCAGCCCGGCGGTCAGCGAGATGCCCACCGCGACGAACCCGACCTGCAGCGACACCCGGGCGCCGACCAGCACCCGGCTGAGCACGTCCCGGCCGAGATTGTCGGTGCCGAACGGGTGCGCCCACGACGGGCCCGCGAGCCGGCCCGGCACGTCGACCGCGTTCGGGTCGTACGGGGCCAGCCACGGCCCGACCACGGCGACCGCCGCCAGCACGGCCAGCACCAGCAGCCCGGCCAGGGCCAGCCGGTTGCCCAGTAGCAACAGGAACAGGCGGCGGGTCATCGGCGCCGTACCCGCGGGTCGAGGTAGCCGTACAGCAGGTCCACCAGGAAGTTGACCACCAGGAACATCAACGCGATGGCCAGCACCGCGCCCTGCAGCAGGCTGTAGTCACGCCGGACGACCGCGTCGTACGCCAGCCGACCCAGACCGGGCCACTCGAAGATCACCTCGACGATCACCACCCCGCCGAGCAGGAATCCGAGCTGCAGACCGACGGCGGTCACGATGGAGATCCAGGCGTTGGGCAGCACGTGCCGGCGGACCGTCTGCCAGCGGGACAGCCCCTTGGCCCGGGCGGTACGGGCGTAGTCCTGGTGCAGCGCCTCCAGCACCGCCGAGCGGACGAACCGGGTCAGCACCGAACCGGAGATCAGCCCCACGGTCATCGCCGGCAGCACCAGGTGGTGGGCCGCCCGGGCCGGATCGTCCAACGGCGACACGTAACCGGAGGCCGGCAGCCAACCCAGCAGCAGCGCGAAGAGCAGGATGTACATGATCCCGCTCCAGAAGTCCGGCACCGAGATCCACAGCTGGCTGAACCCGGTGGCGATCCGGTCCACCAGTGACCCGGAGCGCACCGCGGAGACGATGCCCAACGGCAGCGCGATCGCCAGCGCGACGGCGAGCGCCGCGCCGGCGAGCAGGCTGGTCGGGCCGAGCCGGGCCAGCAGCAGTCGGGTGACCGGCTCACCGCTGCGGAAGCTGACCCCCAGGTCGCCGGTGACCGCGCGGGCCAGCCAGCCGCCGTACTGGGTCAACAGCGGCTGGTCCAGCCCGGCGCGGGCCCGCATCGCCTGGTACAGCTCCTCATCGAAGCGGGTGCCCAGGGCCAGCCGGATCGGGTCGCCGGGCACCAGCTGGACGATCAGGAAGACCGCGACGCTGACCCCGAGCATCGCGACGACCGTCTGCAGCGCCCGCCACAGTAGGAAACGCGCCATCGCGACGGCTCAGTCGGTCAACCGTACGGTCCGCAGCCGGGTCTTGCCGTCCGGGTGCATCTCCACGCCGGACACCTGCGGCGCCCAGGCCAGCGTGGCCTGCGGGCTGTACAGGTAGCCGTAGCTGACCTCGTCGATGATCAGCCCGGCCGCCTGGTGGTAGAGGTCGCGCCGTTCGGTGTCCTCGACGCTGGCCCGAGCCTGGTCGAGGTACTGGTCGACCTGCGGGTTGGCGTAGCCGTGGAAGTTGAACGAGCCGGCGGAGTGGTGCTGGGCGTAGTAGGCGTACTCGCCGTCGAGGTTGTTCAGCCAGCCGAGGACGTAGCAGTCGTAGCTGCCGTTGCCCTGCTCGTCGAGCCAGCTGGCGAAGTCAAGGGTACGGATCTCAACGTTGACGCCGACGTCGCCCCACTGGCTGGCGATCACCTCGGCGGCGGCCAGGGTGTGCGGGTACTCGTTGGTCAGCATCAGGTCGACGGTGAGGTCGGTGACGCCGGCGTCGGCGAGCAGCTCGCGGGCCTGGTCCGGATCGTGGCTGAACGGGGCGTAGTCGGTGGCCCAGAAGTTGCCCGGCGGCATCGCCGACTGCACCGGCGTCGCGGCGTCGAAGAAGGCGGCCTGGGCCACCTGTTCGCGGTCGATGGCGAACGACAGCGCCCGGCGTACGTCGATGTCGTCGAACGGCGGCCGGTCGAAGTTGCAGGTGAAGTACCAGTAGTCGTTGCTGGCCTGCTGGCCGAGCTCGACGTCGGGGTCGTCGCGCAGGGTGGCGATCTCCTGGGCCGGCACGTTGTTGGTCAGGTGCACGGCACCGGTGCGCAGATTGGTCAGTGCGGTGGTCGGCTCGGAGACGAACCGGAACTCGACCCGGTCGACGTACGGACCGGTGCCCCAGTAGTCCGGGTTGGCTTCCAGCACGATCCGGTCACCGGGGGTGTAGCTGACGAACCGGAACGGCCCGGTGCCGATCGCGTCGGTGGTCAGCCCGTCGCCGTCGATCAGCTCGGGGGCGACGATCGCCATCCCCTTGAACCCGCCGATGTTGGCCAGCAGGTTGGGGGTCGGCTGGTTGAGGACGAACTCCACCGTACGGTCGTCGACCTCGCGTACCTCATCGACGGTCTCGAACCGCCAGGCGTTCGCGGCGGTCTCCGCGTCGGTGATCCGTTCGAAGCTGGACACCACGTCGCTGGCGGTGAACTCCCGCCCGTTGTGCCAGGTGACGCCGTCGCGCAGCTGGAAGGTCCAGGTGAGCAGGTCCTCGCTGACCTCCCACTCGGTGGCCAGCGCGGGTTGGAAACTCAGGTCGGGGGCCGGCTCCACCAGGGTGTCGTAGACGTTCTCCAGCACCAGGAAGGTGGGCGACGCGGTGGAGACGTGCACGTCCAAACTGTCCGGCTCGCTGGAGATGGCCACCACCAGGGTGCCGTCGGAGGTGGGGGTCCCGTCGTCGGTCTCCAGGGACTCGCCGGCCGAGCAGCTGGCCAGCGCGAGCGCCGCCGCGGCGGCGAGGCTCGTCGCCCGCCCGGCCGACCGGGTGGTACGCGCGGATCGCTGCCGGTGCGGGAACGCTGGGGAGGGATTCACCGTCTGTCTCCTACCTCGTTGTCGCCGTTACGGGCTTGACGGGCCGGGTTGCGTCGACGGGATGGTGCACGTCGGGGCTGGTGCACATCGCCAACTGCGTGGTGCCGCCGGATGTTGCCGCGACTGGCTGCGGATCGGTGCACCGACCCTAGTCGATCGCCGCAGGGGTCACAACTCGATGACCTTAGGTGACCGTGGTCCACGTCGGGTCGGTCCACAGTCCGAATGGAACGGTTCATTCAGCGACAGCTCGCCTTGACACACTGGCAAACACATTCATAGCCTTCAGTTTCTTGTATCGTTTCATCGACTGTCACGGGTGCCTGACACCGTCCTGCGGCCGGCCGGTCGGCCAGAGCCGGCCACGCCGCCCGTCGACCGAGGAGATTTCCGGATGAACCGTCGTACCCGACGTCGCCGTCCCCACCGTCCACCCACCGCCGTGGCGTTGCTCGTCGGCGTCCTCACGCTGACCCTCGGCCTACCGGCCAGCGCCGCGTCCGCCGATCGGGCCGACCCTGTCCGCGGCCCCGCCAGCGGACCGACCGATGGTGGTCGCCCCGACGCCGTCCAACTCGAACATCTCGACCGTGGCCTGGTCGCCGCCACCACCCACCAGGGCGTCTTCCTCAGTTGGCGACTGCTCGGCCACGAGGCGACCGGATCCGGTGCCACCGGCATGACCGGTGCCGACTTCCACGTCTACCGGGACGGCCGGCGACTGGCGACCGTGACCGACAGCACCAACTACCTGGACACCGACCCCGTGACCGGCGCCGGCTACCAGGTCGCCGCCGTGGTCGACGGCGTCGAGGTCGACCGCAGCGGTCCGGCGCACCCGTGGTCGCAGGCCTACCTCGACCTGCCGCTGCGTCGGCCCGCCGACGGGGTCACCCCGGCCGGTGAGGCGTACACCTACTCCGCCAACGACATGAGCGTCGGCGACGTCGACGGCGACGGACGGTACGAGTTCGTCGTCAAGTGGGATCCGTCCAACTCCAAGGACGTCTCTCAGGTCGGCTACACCGGACCGGTCTACCTCGACACGTACCGGCTGGACGGCACCCTGCTGCACCGCATCGACCTCGGGGTCAACATCCGGGCGGGCGCCCACTACACCCAGTTCCTGGTCTACGACTTCGACGGCGACGGCCGCTCGGAGATGATGCTGAAGACCGCCCCCGGCACCAGGACGATCAGCTACCGGCCCGACGGCCGGGTCGCCGACGAACGCTACGTCACCATCCCGGAATCCGACCGACGGGCCGGCTACTCGCACCGCGACGACTACCGGATGTCCGCCGCCGACTACCACGACCACCTGGTCGACATGTTCCAGGGCTGGCACGCCCACCCGGAGGTGATCGCCGGCAACTGGCCGGCCACCCTGGAAGCGGCGTTCGGCATCGACCCGGCGTACGAGTATCCGCTGTCGCGGACCGACGCGCAGGCCCTCGCCGACCACTTCATCGACGTCTACGCCCCGGCCCGCAGCAGCCGCAACAACCTGCGTGCCTTTGAGGGCTTCATCGTCGACGGCCCCGAGTACCTCACCGTGTTCGACGGCGCCACCGGGCAAGAGCTGCAGACCGTCCGCTACCAGCCCGGTCGGCACGACGACGGCCTGATGTGGGGCGATTACGCGATGTCGCGGATCGAGCCGGGCAACCGGGTCGACCGGTTCCTCGCCGCGGTGGCCTACCTGGACGGCCGCCGTCCGTCGGCGGTCTTCGCCCGCGGCTACTACACCCGCTCCACCCTGGTCGCTTACGGGTGGGACGGGCGCAAGCTCACCGAGCAGTGGTACGTCGACAGCGGCTGGACGCCGATGACCAACCCGTTCAACGACTCGCCACACGGTCGCGACGGCACCGACGACGAGTTTGCCACCATCACCACCCAGGGGCAGCACTCGATCAGCGCGGCCGACGTCGACGGCGACGGCCGGCACGAGATCGTCTACGGCGCCGCCACCATCGACGACGACGGCAGCCTGCTGTACAGCGCGTTCGCGCAGCTGCCGCCGGGCAGCGCGGCCCCGGGCACCTTGGCCCGGCTCGGCCACGGCGACGCCATGCACGTCACCGACATCGACCCGCATCGCCCCGGCTTGGAGGCGTACCTGGTCTTCGAGGGCGGGCGGTGGGCGCCGTACGGGCACGGACTGCTCGACGCCGCCACCGGCGAAGTGATCTTCGGGTCCTACTCCGGAGTGGACACCGGCCGGGGCATGATCGGCGACATCGACCCGCAGCACCCCGGCCACGAGGCGTGGGCGGTCAGCGGACTCGGCCTGCACACCGCCGCCGGCGAGCCGCTCGGCTCACAGATCCCCGGCACCAACATGAGCATCCGGTGGGCGGCCGACGGCACCACCCAGATCGTCGACGGCGCGATCGACCAGACCCCGACCATCGACGACTGGCACCGGGGTCGGCTGCTCACCGCCGAAGGCACCCGGACCAACAACTACACCAAGGGCAACCCGGGCCTGGTCGCCGACGTCCTCGGCGACTGGCGGGAGGAGCTACTGCTGCGTACGGTCGACAGCACCGCGATCCGGATCCACCTGAGCACCGAGGTGACCGATCGCAAGATGTACACCCTGATGCACGATCCGCAGTACCGCGCCGAGGTGGCTCGCCAGCAGACCACCTACAACCAGCCGTCGTACCCCGGCTTCTACCTGGCCGCCGACACCGACTTCGGAAAGGTGCCGGTGCCGGACCTCTGGGCACCGGGCAGCCTGCCCGCGCTGCGGACCGCGTACGACGGGTTCCGGCGCGACGGCGCGATCACCGGACCGATCACCCACCGGCTGTCCGCCGCGCTGCATCAGGCACAGTGGCACCTCGACCGGGGGCGCACCGGCCCGGCGACGCAGGCCCTGCAGCGCTTCGTGCACCGTCTGGCGCATCCGCACCGGCGCGACCGTGTCGACCCGGCCGCCGCGGCCGCGCTGACCCACCGGGCCCGGACAGTCATCGGCATGCTCGGCTGACCACGACTCGACAGACCGGGAGCCGACCACGGGAGCTGACCGGCGGTGCGCGACGGGCCGAGCCCGTCGCGCACCGCCGGTGGCGGCTACCGGTAGGGTCGTCGCTCGTGGGAAGACTGTGGCAGGGCGTGACCGCGACCGTCGGCCGGCTGGCCAGTCAACGCGTACCGGCGCAACGGCGCCCGACGCCGGCCAAGTTGGCCCGCCGCCGGCAGGTGGCCGCGTTGCAACGGCGGCAGCTGTCGTACGCACCCGAGCTGGACGGGCACGCCGATCCCGGCGAGATCGTCTGGACCTGGGTGTCGTACGAGGAGGACCCCCGGCAGGGCAAGGACCGCCCAGTCCTGGTGGTGGGCCGGCGCAGCCGCACGCTGTTCGGGCTGATGCTGTCCAGCCAGTCCGACCGCGACGGGCAGCGGCACTGGCTGTCGCTAGGCACCTGGGGCGACGACAGCCGGCCGAGTTGGATCCGGCTCGACCGGGTGCTCACTATGCGGGAGGACAGCATCCGGCGTGAGGGTGCCATCCTCGATCGGGGCCGGTTCGACCGGGTGTGCCAGGCATTGCGGGCCGGTTACGGCTGGTCCTGACCGGGCTAACGCCCGGCGGTTGCCATGCTGGCCGCATGGTGACGGCATCATGCGGATCGTTCGGCTGGCGATTTTCATCACCGGCAGCTCCGGTGGGTTACGGACCGGGTAGGCCGCCTACTCGCCGAGCTCGCCCCGGACCGGCTGGAGGTCTCCGACCTCACCCGGTTCCGCGTACGACAGCGCCGGGCGTGGGCATCGAGCTGCCCGCGCCCGGCGTTGACTGGCGGATCAGGTGGTCAGCACCTGGCCCAGTCCAGGTTGAACAGGGTGTCGACGTTGCCTTCGGTCGTGGTCATCGACATGCTGGCCTGGCCGCTGGAGGTGCCGGCGTCCACTCGCAGTTCGGTGTTGATGTTCAGTACCCGCTGCTGCCCACAGGGGACGTACACCAGCACTGGTGCGTGGTCGGCAGTGGCCCAGAAGCCGTTGTACGGTCCGCCGAACGTGGCGTCGGTACGGCTGTTGTCGGACGAACCCTGCCAGTAGTAGTTCGTCCGCTGCCGGCCGGTCGCTCCACTGGGAATCCGGGCCCGACCCCGGTAGTCCGCGGTGGCGACCGCGAAGGTCCAGCCGGCCGGCACCTTGACGAGCACACCGAGTTGGCAGTTCTTCCGGCTGTCCGTCGGGTCGGCCCCGTCACCGACGGTGGCGAGGAAGTCGTAGTAGCGAATCCGGAAGCCGGTGTTGTCGGGGTTGGCAACGACCCTGGCCGTGCCGGGCGCGCAGCCTGAACCACTGGCGGCCACCACCTCCACGGTGATGTCGCTGTCCGGCAGGGCGCTCGACGTTGCCGGGGAGGCATGGGCTGGAGCGGTCAGAGTCAGCGCGAGAACCGTGCCGAGTGCGGCGGACAATCCGTGTCTCGCGCCGGTGAGGCTTCTTTTCATTCCGTTCCCCTCGGGGCTCAGGTTATGACGGCTGGGGCACACACGACTTTGCGGAACAACCGCGCCGTTGATCTTCGTCTGCTGGGCCCTTTGGATCATGGGGATTGGGTCCAGAGTGTTTCGGCGGGGCGTCCTGCGAAAGGATGATAGCGACGCGCGTCGATTCATGCAAGTATCTTCTAGCGTCGAAATGTTGATATTGATTCCGCCCAGGTCGCACGTGGTGTGTTCGTTCCGGTGAGATCAACTAGCCGGTCATGGGAGGCAGTTTGAACGACCTATAGGCATGTTGTGGGTGATTTGTGCGGTTGGCACGGTCGCCGCCTGCTCCGTCTGTTGGGTCGGTGGTTGGTGGCGAGATGGCGTGCGACCAATTTCTGGAAGCCACTTCAGGGAATTAAATTTACGTTGACAACGATCAATGCTTGTACGTAGATTGTTGCGCACGCATCGTCGCATCACACATCGGAGGAGGTTTCATGCGCAAACTGCTGACGCGTGGCGGCGTGGTGCTTGCGTTGCTCGCCTCATCGTTGATCTCGGGCGCACCCGCGTCTGCCAAGGGGATCCTGGATGACCCACCGGATGACCAGGTCGTGATCGACCTGGTCGCGATGGCGGGTTCCGGTTGTCGGCCAGGTACCGCCGACGTCGCCGTCTCGCCGGACAACACCGCCTTCACTGCCATCTACAGCGACTACCTGGTGCAGGCGGGTCCGGGTATCTCGGTCACCGAAGGTCGCCGGAACTGTCAGCTCAACGTGCTGGTGCACGCGCCGGCGGGCTACACCTTCGCGATCGTGAAGGTGGACTACCGCGGCTACGGGCTGCTCAGCCCGGGTGCCATCGCCACACAGCGGGCCAACTACTACTTCCAGGGAATGACTCAGGGCACCTTCAGCAACCATCCGATTCCGGCTCCGCTGGACGACAACTGGATGGTGAGCGACGAGGTGCCGATCGCCTCCGTGGTCTGGCATCCGTGTGGCGAGATCCGTAACCTCAACATCAACACCGAGTTGCGCCTGAGCAAGGGATCGTCGACGGACGTTAGCTTCCTGACCATGGACTCGACGGACGGCAGCATCGAGACGATGTACCACCTGGCCTGGCAGCCCTGCCCGTGAACTGACTCTCCCCCGTAACCGATGACAGAGGGTGGCCGGCGCGACCGGCCACCCTCGACCGGGTTCATCCCCGGGGCCGCGCCGTCGTACCGGCCCAGCCCGACGGCCCCTACCGGGCCGTCGGTACGTACTCCGGTCACCGTCAAGGAACGGTCCTGCCACGACGACCCACCCGGCTGCTGGTCGGACTGCTGCTGCGGGCCGGCCGGCGGGTGCCGGCGCCGGGCCGACAAACTGGCGTACGCGAGCCCGGCGTCGGGGTAGAGCTGGCTGACCGGGGGCTTCCGAATCGATGGTCCAGCAGTGCGCCGGTTCACCCGGCCCGGCTCCGGCCCACCCATCGGACGGACACCGGGAGAGCAACGGCGGTCCGCGAGCAGACCAGGAGCCGGGCGGCCCAGGCCGCCCGGCTCCTGATCTGCTGTTACCTGCTGGTCAGGGCTGGCTACGCGGGCTGTCGGGGCCCAGCGTGTCGATGAACTCGTGCGGTCCGGTCACCTCGGACGCCGTCCGGGCCTGCTGCGCCCGGGCAGACATCCGCTCGGCCACGGTCCCCGCCGGCACTCCGGCGCGCTCGGCAGCGTCGACGACCTTCCCGTACGCCTGCTCGGCCAGGACCAGCGCACGCCGGTAGTCGTGCCGGGCGAGCGCGTGCTCGGCCGCACCGATCAGTCGGTCGGCCGCCCGCAGGTCCCGATGGGCCCGGCCGGGGTGCGGACCGTCCAGCACCGACTCGGCGAGCCGGTTTGCCGCCTCGTTGTACGTGGCGGTGAGGAACCGGTCGCTGTTGTCCCGGTCGAACTGGCTGAAGTCCCAGTTCAGGTCGATGTAGCTCATCATCGAGTTGACCTGGTCGCCGGACCAGGCGAAGAAGAAGTCGTCCTCCGGGCCGTAGTCGATGCCAGTTTCGCTGTCGTAACCGTCGTGCGGATGACTCATGCCCAGGTGGTGTCCCACCTCGTGGATCAGCGTGGTGGTCAGCCCGTAGCCGCTGTCGACAATCTCCGGGGAGACGAACGCGAAGACGTACGACTGCGTACCGTCGGTGTAGTTGTCGTCGGCGAAGCCCAGCGCCGGCACCGGGGTGCCGGCCGGCAACGCGTAGCTGAACACCGGTAGTTCGTAGTCGACCCGGTTCTGATCGTCGAGCACCCGGTCTAGTTCAAAACTGTTCTGCAGATAGAAGTTGGCGAACGGCGGGTAGCCCAGCTCCGGGTAGCAGGACTCGTCGTCGAGCAGCACGGCGTAGTAGCAGCGTTCGGCGTCACCTTCGAACGCGAGGTTCTGTCCGTCGTAGTCCAGCACGTTGCGCCACCGCAGTTCCCGCAACTCCAGCTGCAGTAGCTCCTCGTCGATGTAGCGGACCGAGGCGTTGACGCCGTCCCAGCCTTCGTAGACGTTGCTGTCGATGTTGATCGTCTTCGGCGGCGCGGCACTCGGCAGCTCCGCCGGGTACAGCGGCGACGTGGTGAACAGCAGGTTGATCGCCACGTAGCGGGTGATCAGAGCGAGATCGCCGGTGAGCGCTTCGGGGGAGCGGTAGCCGGCGGCGGCGTACTCCCAGACCGGCGGCATCCGGTAGTCCTCGATGCCGTTGCCGTCCAGATCGGGAGCGTCGACGTTCCAGTTCTCGGTCCACGACTCCGGCCCGGCCGACAGGTCGTGGAACCACACCCGGCGGGTGGAACCGAGACCGTTCTCCTCGTCGTCGGCGGTGGTGCCGCCCCACGCGGAGATCTTCCGGCTGTCCCGCTCAGCGCCGAAGTTGTGCCCGGTGTCCGGATCAGGTTCGTCGGTTTTGGTGTAGACGTGGAATTTGAAGTCCGACCGGCCGAACCAGTTGATGAAGAATATGGTGTTGCGTCGGGTGTCGACGCCGGCCGGTGGGTTGAGGGCCAGCCACCGCTCCACGCTCGGTGCGTCGATGTGGTGGTTGTCGGTGATCGTGGCGACGTTGCCCTGCTGCTCGTTGTAGAGCTCCTGGTAGGCGGTGAGCGGTGCAGGCGTGGCCAGCCGCTGCAACTCGGCGAAGAACCGGTCCTCGTACCGCTTGTTCGCGTACCGGAGGTGGTAGTCGTAGGTGTAGGTCAGGCCCAGCTTCTCGACCTGGTCGTACCACAGCCGGGAGCGGACCACCGGCTCGTAGCGCTGTGGCAGTTCGTCGAGGTACGCCGACCGGTCCACCTGCGTCCGGCTGTAGCCGAGGAAGACCACGTTCACCGGAACCTTCTCGGTGAGCGCCGGCGCGCCGCCCGGATCAAGATGCGAGAAGTGCGGCGTCGCCGCCTGGCTGGCCGGTGCCGCGGCGACGAGCATCAGTAGTGCCGCCGCCGCCGCTGTCAGGGTTGCCGCTGTGGACCTCGTCGTTGTCCTTGTCGACATTCAGTTTCCCTCCATAGACGACAGGTGGTCGCCGGTTCGGTCAGCCACCCGTGGCAGGGGCGTTCGCCCTCCGCTGTGGACACAGTGTCATCGATTATCAGCGCTGTAAATCCGTCGCCGGTAGAACCTGACGAACCCGCCGGGGGTGTGTGCCCGGTCGGTTGAACCGGGCATCCGTCGGAGCCGTATCCCGGGTTGACGGCGGGCGGTCCGCTGGGTACGGCGATTCGGGAGGCCACGTGGGGGAGCGGGAGCTGGGGCTGCGGCGGGTAACAATGATCACCGGCGGGCTGGCCGTGGCGAGCATCGCCGGCACGCTCGGCGTCGCTGTGGTGGCGCACGCCGATCACACGGCGGACCAGGACGCGAACACTCCGGCGGACAGCGTGCAGGGCGAAACCGCGCCGCAGCCGGCCGGTGTCGACGGGCAACCCGCCCCGGGTCTGGCGGGTACCGATCCGGCGGCGACGGCCGGCGACGGACAACCTGCCCCGGACGGCGCGACCGAGCCGGACCAGCCGGTCGGCCAGGCCCCGCCGACGGCGGAGTTTCCGCCGGTGACCGGCGGTGGTGGCGAACCCGGCCAGGCCACCTCCGGCGGGTCGTGAGGCGATGCCGCTGCTGGAGACCATCCCGGTCGGGCCGGACTGCGCGCAGTGGCAGGTGTGGGGGACGCTGGCCCGGGTGGTGGTGAGCGACCCTGCGGCGGTGCCGGCGGCCCGAACGATCGTCGACGACGTGCTGGCCGCCGTCGACACCGCCTGCAGCCGGTTCCGCGCCGACTCCGAACTGGTCCGGGCATGCCGCAGCGGAGGAACGCCGGTACGGATCAGCCCGCTGCTCGCCGGCCTGGTGTCGGTGGCGCTGCGGGCGGCCCGCGAGACCGACGGCGACGTCGACCCGACCGTCGGGTCGACGCTGTGCCGGCTGGGCTACGACGAGGATCTGCGCTGGGTGACCCTGCATGG
Source organism: Micromonospora sp. LOL_015 (assembly GCF_048060275.1). Classification (NCBI taxonomy): domain Bacteria; kingdom Bacillati; phylum Actinomycetota; class Actinomycetes; order Micromonosporales; family Micromonosporaceae; genus Micromonospora; species Micromonospora sp. LOL_015. The sequence continues at coordinate 37,565 of NZ_JBHMIO010000016.1, read as the reverse complement.
CCGGCCCGCCGTGGCGCGGACCGTCCTGCCGGCCGCGGATTGGCGTCAGGTCCGGCTCGACGGGACCGAACTGACCGTACCGGACGGGGTGCAGCTGGACCTGGGCGCGACCGCAAAGGCCTGGGCAGCCGATCGCTGTGCGCGGGACGTCGCCCGCCGGTGCCGGGTCGGTGTGCTGGTCGCCCTCGGCGGCGACATCGCCACTGCGGGGCCGGCCCCGGACGAGCGTTGGCGGATCCGGGTGCAGGACCGTCCGTCGGATCCGGCGTGCGTGATCGGTCTGCCGGCCGGTGGCGCGGTGGCCACCTCGAGCACGGTGAGCCGGCAGTGGACCGCCGGAGACGCCACGATGCACCACATCGTCAACCCCCGCACCGGTACGCCGACGGGCCGGGTGTGGCGCAGCGTCTCCGTGGCGGCGTACAGCTGCGTGCGGGCGAACACGCTGAGCACCGCGGCGCTGGTGCGCGGTGCGGCCGCCGATCGGTGGCTCGCAGGTCTCGGGGCACCGGCCCGGCTGGTGGCCGGGGACGGCACGGTGCGGACCGTCGGAGGCTGGTCCGCGGAGGAGGAGACACAGTGACGGAGGCAGGGTGGTTCGTCGCGCGCGGCACCGGGGTGACGGCGCTCGTCCTGTTGTCGGTGGTCGTGGTGCTGGGAGTGGGCAGCCGGTCGGGCCGGCCGGTGTTCGGGCTGCCCCGGTTTGCGGTGAGCCTGGTCCACCGCAACGCGGCGCTGCTGGCGGTTGGGCTGCTGACGGTCCACGTGGTCACATTGCTCTTCGACCCGTACGCCAAGCTCCGGGTGTACGACCTGTTCGTGCCGTTCGGCGCCGAGTACCGTCCGCTGTACATGGGGCTGGGCACGCTCGCCAGTGACGTGATGCTGGTGCTGGTGGTGACCAGTCTGCTGCGTCGGCGGATCGAGGTGCGGTTGTGGCGGGCGCTGCACTGGCTGGCGTACGCCGCCTGGCCGGCGGCGCTCGGCCACTCGGTCGGAACCGGTACGGACAGCGGCCAGACCTGGATGGTGGCGGTCAACGCCGGATGTCTGGCGGCTGTGCTGGGCGCGCTCGGTTGGCGCCTGCTGCTGTGGGTGCGGCCCCGGTCGCGACGGCGGGCCACCGACGACGCTCCCCGACCCGGGGGGCGGGCCCCCGGCGGATCGCACCGGCGGTCGGGACCCACAACCGACGAGGCAGCCGTCCGCCCGCCGACCGACTGGCTGCCCGCCGATCCGCCAGGCGACCGCGCGCCTGTCTGGTACCCACCTGCCGCTCTCGCCGGGTACCCACCCGCCGGCTACCAACCTGCCGGGTACCAGCCGACCGGGCCGATGTGGGACCGGCCGCCTGCGGCGGCAGGTCAGGCAGAGCACCCGGTCGGTTCCTACGGAGGCGGCCGGGCCGCCTCCGTACCGTCCAGCCTGCTGGACATGTACCGCAAGCCGGGATCGGTCTCCCAGCCGGCGGACCCGCCGGGCTGGCTGCCCGACGCTGACGCCGATGGTGACTTCGTCGCCCGGCGACCACCCGAGGCCGGTGCCATCCCGCCGTCCGGTGACTCCGACGGCTATCGGATTGCGGGCCAGCGTTCCGGCCCTCAGGGCGGGGTGAGAGCCCGGACACGTCCCGCATGATCGCCTCAATGCGGGCCGGGTGCCGATCGCCGAACACCTCGTGCGAAACTCCGTCACGAAGACCAAGTGGGCATGCATCGCGAAACGCAATGTCTGCCGGTACGGATGCCTTCGTGTTCAGCCATAGACCTACACGGTACGTGTAACTCGTGCAGCTCTGTCCTTCAGCTTCAGGGCGGATAGGATGCCAGCGTGAAGAGGATCCACACCCGGGCTCACCGGGTGACGTCGTTAGGAGTGACGACAGGTGAACGATCCGCACGGTGCACGGTTGCAGATTGACTGGGCTCGCTGTGACGGTCGGGGTCTCTGCATCGAGCTGCTGCCCGAGCTGCTGATCCGTGACGACTGGGGCTTTCCGATCTCCCGGGACGGCAGCCGGGAGCCGGCGGTGCCTGCGGAGCTGCGCCGGCACGCCGACCGTGCCGTGGCGAACTGCCCGGAGCTCGCGTTGCGGTTGACCTCCGCCCAGCCGGCGCGTCGGCGACCCTGACCGGTTCTGCCGTCGGCGCCGCTGACCGCGTGCCGCTGTCGCCGCGCTGACCCACACGTACCGCCGCCGTCCTTCCCTGGTCGACAGGCGTCTAGCATGGGCAGGCCTCGTCGGTCGCGGCGTGGCGAGCAAGCCAAGGACACGACCTTGACATCTTCCTCTGCTGAAGCGGGGAGATTCGACTCTCACGGGTCGAATCTCCTGCCGTCACCGGAAAGGCAACGTGGACGTCGATGCGCTCCGGCGGCGAGTCGACTCTCCCTGCCCTGCTCCGCAGGAGTCCGTATCCTCCCCTGCCTGAAAGGCCGCAGTATCCACGGAAGGCATCTGATGACCAACGACGACGTCCGGCAGCCCTGGCTGCGCCCGGTTCTCAGCCTCGCGGAACACGCTGCGGGCGTTCGGCGCGGCGAGCTGTTCGACCGTGCCGGCTGTGTCATCGTGCCGGGCCGGCGACTCGGGCAGCTGGTAGGTGGACGTCCGCCGGGTGTTACCACCCGGCAATGGAGTGTGGCCACTCGGGCGCGGTTCGATTTCGTGGTCTGTGCTGCCGACGACTACCGTCCGGTCTTCGTGGCCGACTTCGTCGACCCCGCCGACCGGACCGCAGAGCAGCGACGCGACGAACGAATGACCGACGCCGTGTGCGAAGCGGTGGGCCTGGCGGTGCTGCGGGTCGAGTCGGCGGCGTTGACGGCGACCGGTCCGGGCCGGCGGGTGGTGGAGTACGTGCTCGACGCACGAACGTTCCAGCAGAGCGCGGCCGGGTTGTGGTCCGGCGAGATCGTCGGGGAAATCAGCTACCGGGACATCGTCGGCCGGTTGCCAGACGGTCGGACCGGCCGGGTCAATGATCTGGGCGCGGTGGCCCGCGTCCGGGCAGTGGAGGCCTTCGTCAGCCGGCAGCTGTCCGATCCGCTCCTACGTGGCCTGCACCTCGAATGGAAGGACGGCGGCGCAGAGGGCTGGGCCTGGCTGACTGCCGGCGAGGGTGGGCTGCTGTTCGAAAGGGTACGGATCTGGCCGCACCGGCTGCACTTCGGGATAGCGCCCGGACGATTCGCTGAAGACCTGGCGGCGGCGGCCGTCGGGGAGCGGTTGACGACACTGGAGCTCAGTGAGCCGCAGTTGTGTAAGCGTCACGAGCTGGCCGGCGAGTTGCGGGCCTTGCTGTCCCGCCGTGCCGAGATGAGTGGCGAGTTCGCGTTCGACCATGTGTCGTTCGACTGATCGCGTGCCTCCCGGCCATCTGGCCGATGGGGCGGTGGCGCCGGCGGATGTCCGCCCTTCCGCTGGACAAAATCGTCCGGCGGTGCCGCCGGCGCCGATAACCTAGCTGCCCGAGTGACGCGTGGGCAACTCTGCCGGGAATGTGACCGACGGGTGGTCAGCCCTTGTGGTACGCGGCGATCACGTTTGCCGGGATGCGGCCGCGTTCGGAGACCGGGTAGCCGTTCTTAGCTGCCCATTCGCGGATGGCGCGGTTCTGCTCGCGGTCGGAGCGGGCCGGCGCGGCCGAGTAGCTCCCGCGGCCGCCCCGGCCGCCGGCGCTGCTGCGGCTCACCCGGGTGCCGGCGGCGATGTACGTGTCCAGGGCTTTGCGCAGCTTGCCGGCGTTCTTCTCGGACAGATCTATGGTGTAAGTGACACCGTCCAGCGAGAACTCGACCGTCCGGTCGGCCTCGCTGCCGTCGAGGTCGTCGGTCAGCAGAGTAATGACTTTCTTGGCCACAGATGCTCACTCCTCGGGATACGGCCGTGTTCGGAATTGAGTCTGACGCATTGGCCATCGATTCCGCAACACTTCGGCCATTGTCGGTGGTCAGGCGGTCGGCGTTCGCCGGCTCCGGATCTCGATCCGGACACCATTTGGCGCTGGCCAGGGGGCGGTCGGTCGAGGAAAACCGGCATCCGGGCGCGGGGGTCAATGCCTGCCCGGCGGGGTCACTGATCATCTGGTCCGCCGGCACTGGCCGCCCACACCACGTGGGATGGCCCACAATCCATTACCGAACCGACGGCAGCTCTCTAGGATAGAGGAGCAGTGACGATCGCCTGGTTCAGGCGACGACCGCAGGAGCGGTGAGCATCCGGTTCGGATGCTCGGTAGCTGCCGTTTGATGGACGTGGGTGCCGGCTGCGGTGATCACCGCAGCCGGCGCTCATGTGCGATCCCTGCCGTCGAATTGCGCGGACAGCGGTCGGCCCCGCTGAGTTCACTCAGCGGGGCCGTGACGGTCGACCGACCCGGGTGGGTCAGCGGAGCCAGGCGTTGCGCCGTACCAGCGGCAGGTTCCGCCACCAGCTGGCAAGACCGTACCGAAAACCGGCGCCCGTCGCGGCCAGACCGAGCAGCACCAGGCCGTAGACTAGGTGGTCGTCCAGGAACGGGTTGGTGGCGATCGGCAGCGACGCCAGCCACATCAGGGTCAGCAACAACGAGCCGGATACTGCGGCGACCCACATTCCGACGCCGAGGATCAACGCCACGCCGATGCCGAGCAGGCCGACCATGAACAACCAGTCGGCCCAGGCCTGACCGGCCATGCCGCTGAAGAATCCGCTGAACGGGCCCTCCACGTTGCTGAGGTACCCGGTGGTCGGGGATCCGCCATTGATCCAGGCGCGCTCACTGGGGGTCGACTTGCCAAGACCGGCGAGTTTGTCGAGGAAAGCCCAGAGAAAGACGAATCCGAGGGCCAGTCTGGTCACTGCCCAGACGACCTCGCCGAACCGGGTCTCGGCTGGCGTGGCGGCGAATCCCCTGTCGGTGGTGGCTGGTGCCGGGTGTGTGGTGCCTGCCATCTCGATCCCTCCCCTGTCGTTGACCGGTGTCGGTGTCCGGCGCTCTCTCCGACACATCGATTGTCAGGGGATTTCCCGGCAGGGCGGCAGGGCCGGAAGTCCCGCCGGCCGGTGCCGGAGGTCGGTCGGGCCGGCGGCTATCAGGGGCGGCTATCCGACTGCAGCCGACCGGCGCGAGTAATCCCGGGCGTGTTCCAGCAGCTTCACCAGGACCTCCTTGCCGGACTGCCGTTGCCGGGCGTCGCAGAGCACCACCGGCACGTCCGGATCGAGGTTCAGCGCCAACTGGACCTCGCCGAGCGCGTACTGCCGGGCACCGTCGAAGCAGTTGACCGCGACGATGAACGGGGTTCCCCGCTGCTCGAAGTAGTCGATGGACGGAAAACAGTCGGCCAGCCGCCGGGTATCGGCGAGAACCACTGCTCCGAGCGCGCCCGTCGCGAGCTCGTCCCAGACGAAGAGGAAGCGCTCCTGGCCGGGGGTGCCGAACAGGTAGAGAACCAGGTCCTCGCTGATGGTGATTCGGCCGAAGTCCATCGCCACCGTGGTGGTGGACTTCTCCTCCACGCCGGAGACGTCGTCGACGGCGACCCCGACCTCGGTGAGCAGTTCCTCGGTGCGCAGTGGCCGGGTTTCGCTGACCGAACCGACCAGGGTCGTCTTGCCCACCCCGAAGCCGCCGGCGATGAGCACCTTCACCGCGGTCGGCGCGATCGGCCTGGTGCCGGCCGGATCAGAGCGCTCGTAGTCCATTGATAACCGCCTCGAATACGCTGTCGTCAGTCGGGTTCGACGCCGAACGGGGTTCCTGTACCTCGACCAGTGCGTGTTCGAGCAGGTCGCCGAGGAGGACTCGGACGGTGCCGAGGGGCAGATCCAGGTAGGCCGCGACCTCGGCCACCGACAGCGGCTCGCGGCAGCGGTCCAGGATCGCCAGGTGCTCCGGGCCGAGACCGGCTTCCCCCGGTGGGGTCCGTGGCCTGGCCAGCACCAACGAGATGAGGTCGAACCGGCCGCGGCGTGGCCGGGTGCGGCCGCCGGTCATCGCGTACGGCCGGACCACCGGCCCGGCGTGGTCGTCGATCCACCGGTCCTCACCGGATTCGTCGGACTGGCTCATCGTCGCCGGGTCACTTCTCTGTGTGGTTCTCGGCCGGGCGGGTGCGGGAGGCCAGGTACTTGCCGGCCCTGGTCACCAGCATCGCCATCTCGTAGGCGATCAGTCCCACGTCGGTCTCCTCGCTGGCCAGTACGGCGAGACAGGCACCATGCCCGGCCGCCGTGACGAACAGGAACGAGGACTCCATCTCGATGATGGTCTGTCGTACCGGTCCACCATGGAACCGTTTGCCGGCGCCGCGGGCGAGGCTCTGGATTCCGGCGGCCAGTGCTGCGAGGTGCTCGCCGTCGTCGCGTCCCAGGCCGGCCGAGGCGGCCATCAACAGGCCGTCCACGGAAAGCACGATCGCATGCTCGGCCTGCTTGACCCGACCGACCAGATCGTCGAGCAACCAGGTGAGGTCCGCGATCGAGGCGGTCTGCTGCATCAGTGGTTCTCCTGTTCGTGCCAGCCCTAGCGCTGAGGCTCACGCCGATGGTGGGTTCCGGTCGTCGCTGACCGGTGCGGTGGCCGGTGACTGTCCTTGCGGCGCCGTCGCAGAGTCCTCGGGCGGCGGCGCGTCGGGCAGTCGTGCCGCGTCCGATCGACCTTGCCTCGTTCCGCTCTGGTATGCGCTCATCATCCGTAGTACCTGCTCGGCCGGGCGGGCAGGGGGATCGGCCGGCTCGCCGTCCGGGTGCCGGTCCCGCTGCGACCTGTCGGGCCGGTTCGCACCCGGTCCACCGGCGGATCCGGCGGCTGCGGAGCGTACCCGGACCGGTAGCCCGGACGGGGTGTACGTCGAGGTGTGTGGCCCGGCTGGCGGGGCGGCCCGGACGCGGTCAGGCTGGGGCTCGGGCTCCACCGGCCCGGCAGGACGTCCCGCCGGTGCGGCCGTCGCCGGTGTGTCGCCGTCCGGTGCCGGTCCGGGCTCGGAGCGGGCGGTGGCGGCCACCGGGGCGACCGCCCGCACGGTGGAATGCCGCTCGGCGGCCCGACCCGGGCCGGCTGCGGCCGCCAAGGGCAGCGTATCGATGGTGTCGGAGGTAGCAGGCACCGTCGCTGGGAGCCGGCCGCTGGAGCGCAGATCCGGGTCGGTGGCTTCGTCGCCCGGCACCACCAGTTCCCGTGGGATCAGCACGACAGCGGTGGATCCGCCGTACGGCGACTCCTTCAGGTGCACCCGGATGCCGGTGCGTTCGGTCAGCCGGCTGACCACGAACAGGCCGAGCCGGACCGTGCTGGACAACCGGAACTCCGGATGCTCGGTGATCCGTTCGTTTGCGGCGGCTCGCTCGTCGTCGCTCATGCCCAGCCCGCGGTCCTCGATCTCCACCACGTAGCCGTTGGCGACGAACTGTCCCTTGACCTGGACGGTGGTGTGCGGCGGGGAGAACGACAACGCGTTCTCGATGAGTTCGGCGAGCAGGTGGATCACGTCGGCGACGGCCCGGCCGGCCAACGAGACCTGCCCGATCGGAGCGACGGTCACCCGGGTGTAGTCCTCGACCTCGGCGATGGCACCCCGGACTACGTCCACCATCGGCACGTCGCGGCGCCAGGTCCGGCCGGGGGTCGAGCCGGAGAGCACGATCAGATTCTCTGCGTTGCGCCGCATCCGGGTGGCCAGGTGGTCGACCCGGAAGAGCTCCTCCAACTTGTCCGCGTCCTCCTCCCGGCGTTCCATCGAGTCGAGCAGGGTGAGCTGCCGGTGGACCAGCGCCTGGGTCCGGCGGGCCAGGCTGAGGAACACGTCGCGTACGCTGCGCCGCAGCTCGGCCTGTTCCACGGCGGTGCGCACGGCGGTTTCCTGCACCCGGTTGAACGCGCGGCCCACTTGCCCGATCTCGTCGTTGCCGAACTCCAGCGGCGGTGCCTCGGCCGCCACGTCGACCTCCTCGCCCCGGCCGAGCCGGTCGACCACGCCCGGCAGCCGATCCTCGGCCAGCCGGTGCGCCGCGTCTCGGAGCCGTTCGAGCTGGGCGACGATCGCCCGCGCGGTGGTGATCGACATGATGATCGACGCGACGACCGCGAGCATGCCGAGACCGGCCGCGAGTAGCAGCCGGAGCAGTACCAGCAGGGCCACCGGCACGGCTCGGTCGACGAGGTCGTCGCCGCCGGCCAGCACGATCGTGCGTAGATCGGACATGGTCGTGTCGGTCGCGGGCCGCCACTGCGCCTCGGTCAACGGTGCCGACGAGGAGGACGGCCCGCTCGCGACGATCCGCTGCTGAGCGTTCCGGAAACGTTTGTAGCTGTCGCTGTCGACCAGTTCCGCGTACCGGGCCCGGTCCGGTTCCGGCAGGTTCACCACGGTGGCGTTGACGAGGAATTCCTGTGCGCCGACCAGCTGTACGAACCGGGTGTGCTCGGCCGCGGTGAACCGCTTCGCGACGATCACACCGGCGATCAGCGCATCCTGCTGGGCGACCAGTTCCTGACTCCGGTTGAGATCGGTCAGGGTCGCCGTGTCGTCGGCGATGTCGCGTTCGTCGAGATTGCCCAGCGCACCGAACAGTTGGAAGAACGCGGCGATCGTGTTGGTGTAGTCCTCGTGTGCGCTGCCCCGGTCGACTTCCCGTGCCTCGACGGCGTCGCGGGTGACACGCAGCTCGGTCAGCCACTGCACGGTGTCGGCGACCTGCTGTTCCAGCTCGGCGCCGGCCGCGAGGTCCGCCCACCAGTGCTGGGCGGATGCCCGGAATTCGTCCGCGAGCCGTTCGTTCGCCTCGCGCAGCTCGACCAGTTCGCTGCGGCGTTCGTCGGTCGGCCCGGCCAGGTATGCCATCGCCAGGCGCCGCTCGGACTGCAGCCCGCGCAGCAGCGGCTCGCTCGGCTGGTAGATCTGGCTGTCGTAGGTCTGCACCCACAATAAATTCAGGCCGTCGCGCAGGGTCACCCATGCGGCGAATGCCCACAGCGCGCTGAGCGACAGCAGCAGCGCGACAATCTTGGTACGCAGGTGAAATCCGCGTGACACCATTACACCGTCCCCGGCCTGACCTGCGAATGTCTCGTCATCTGCCTGCTACTCCTGGCCGTACATGCGCGGACCGCGCCGCGCCTGTTCATGAGCGCATGGGCACGGCGCACGCTAGCAGCGTCGCGGTCCGGTGCTCAAGCGTGCCTGTTGGAGCCGGTGACGCGTGCCCGGTGAACGAGTTTGCCGGCGGCCACGATCTCTGCCGCGACCACTGTGATCGGTTGGTAGAGGTCCTTGTCGTGCCAGAGGGCCGGCCCCTGGTCGGCGGTGGACGGTACGAGATGGGCGGCACCCCGGCGGGCGGCCCGTAGCATCCGGTCACTGGGCGGGTCGGTGGTGGCGAGCAGGATCCGTACCGCGTACGCGGTCTCTTCGGCGGTGCCGTGCCAGCGCCCCCAGGAGCCGTCCGGCCGTTGGGTACGCAGCACCCAGTCCACCGCCCGCAGCACGGCGGCTGCCGGCCGGGCCCCGGTGCCGGCGGCGGACAACGCCAACGCGCAGGCGGCGGTCGCGTAGTACGGCGAGGCGTGCCAGCGGTCCTGCCAGGAGCCGTCGGGTTGCTGCTGGTCGCACAGCCAGGTGCTGATCGACCGGCGGAGTACATCCAGGTCGGCGGCGCGCCGGCCACCCCCGACCGCCTGAAGGGTGTCGAGGGCGTGCGCGTTGGTGGTCACCGAGGCGCCGTCCTCACCCGGCCAGGTGGCAATGTGGTCGCCGGCCCGGAAATCGAGCAGCACCGCCGGATCGGCTGGCTGTCCGAGCAGCGCGAGACAGTGCAGGACCACGGCGGTGGTGTCGGCGTCCGGCGGCAGGCCCGCCCCGGTCGCCGCACCGGCCGGGGTGAGCGCCGCACGCAGGGATCCCGGCAGTTCGGGCGGCACCAGCATGGCGACGTCGGCGCGCAGCAGGGTGGTCAGGACCCAAGCCCGCTCGAACACGGCGACGGGCGTGGCACACGGCACCGGACCGTCGTGTTCGCGTACCACCGTTTCCAGGTAGCGGCGCGCGGGCACCGGGTCGATTTCGGTGCGGATCGGGTCGATGGTGGCGAGCCAGGCCGCGGTGGCGGCCGGCGAACCGCCGACCGTGCCGGCCCGTCGGCCCGTCCCGGATCCCGTGAGCGGGTGTGCCGGCACGGGCGCCACCACTGGACGGCTCAGCGGCGCCGCCTGGTGGGCGAAGGTCTCGTACGCGTGCAGCAGCTTTGTCGGCACCGGCCGGCCACCGGCGGACAGCCGGCGTACCGCGTCCAGCCGGCCGGAGTCGAGTTCACCCCGCAGCCGTAGTAGGGCGTCGGGCGCCGGGTCGTTCGCGGGCGGGCCGGGGCGGTGCCGTAGCCGTTGGTTGATCCGGTCGACCAGCGCCGGCACGATCAGGTCGACGGCGGGGGTGTCGGGCAGTGTCCCGCCGGTCGTCGCGGCGAGGATCCGGTGCGCGGCGGTCAGCCCCCGCATCGTCGCGTCGGGCAGCGGCGTGGCGGTGGACCGGACCGCCGCCGGTACGGCCGCGACGCCGAGCAGCGCCTCGACGGCGCTCAACGTCGGGACCAGCGCGTAGCCGCCCGGACCGCCCCAGCTGCCGTCCGGCTGCTGGCTGGCCAGCAGATGTCGCACCCGAGTCCGGTGCCCGGTCAGCCAGGGGGCGAGGCTGACCAGGCGGGCTGTCTCGTAGACGGAGACGTCGGTGTGGCCCCAGGGCTGACCGGGCAGCCGGTCCACGACTTCCTGCGCGGCCCGGTCCCAACTGTCTGTGACGGGGCCGGCGTACCATCGGGCACGGCCTGGGACCGGGCCGGTCGTGGCGGGCCCGCCACTGGGCGCGGCCCGGCTTCCGGTGACCGTCACAGCTCGCCCCAGAAGTCGGTGACCCGGTAGAAGCCGCTGGTGTATCCCAGCTGCCGGGACAGGTAGGCGGCCTGGTTGGGGCAGCGGATCTCCAACGGCCGCAGCAGGTCGCGACACCGGTCCACCAGATGTCCGATCTGGTCCTCCACGACACCCCGGTCGGCGGTCACCAGCAGCGCGTTGAGGTCACCCCAGGTGGTGTCCCGCCTGATCGAGGCGAGGTCGTTGACCAGTCGGAGCACCCGCTGCACCTCCCGACTGACGGTGATCAGCTCGGTCAGGTGCGCGAGCGTCGGGCCGTCACCCAGACGCAGCCAGTGCGTCGCGTTGACGAAGGTCGATCCAAAGTTGTCGGCGTTGTCGAGGTAGTCGGCGAAGGTCGGGCCGGCTTCCGCCGGGGCGGTGCGGCGGGCCGCCTTCCACCGCCATTCCCGGTGCATGGCGGTGAGCGTCCGGTCCAGCTCGGCCCACCAGCGGTCCCGTCGGGCGGCGAAGGCGGGTGCCTGGTCGAGTTCGGCGACGAGGTCGGCGAGGAATCGGCCGAGTTCGTCGTCGGGTCCGGCCGCGGCGCCGTGCGCCACCGCACGGCACCGGTCGACGAGGGCGACGATCTCGTCGTCAGTCGTGGCCCGGTAGTCGATCAACCAGTCGGCGGCGAACACCCACAGCGCGGCCCGGTTGGCCAGCCGTAGCTGCTCCGGGGTGCACCAGGGCGCGGCGAACGCGGTGGCCAGCGAGATCGCGGCGCTGACCGCCGGGTCGAACGGGCGGGCCGGGAACAGACCGGGGTAGGCCCGGGTGTGTTCAGCCAGGTCACGCTGACCGTGGATCGCGATCGCGCAGATCCGGCCGTTCTCGGCCGCGCTGTGCAGGTTCGCTGCGGCCGATGAGGACATCGAGTGCATCAGACCGTCCGGGAGAGGGCGGCCGGTTCCATCCGGACCCGTACCGGTGCGTCGGTCCGTACCGACGCACCGGCCTGCGGCGTGGGCAGCCGTCCGTCCGTCACCCGCACCCGGAACCGGCTGAGGACCGTGGCGACGATCAGCGACGCCTCCAGGTAGAACAGGTGCTGGCCGAGGCACTGGTGCGGCCCGCCGCCGAACGGGAAGTGAGCGTACCGCTGCCGGCGCCGTGCCGCCGCCGACGGACCGGTACCGGGGTCTTCCGTACCGTCGGGGTCGAACCGGTCGGGGTCGAACCGCTCCGGGTCCGGCCAGACCGTGGGCAACCGGTGGGTCAGGTACGGGCTCGCCACCAGTTGCGCGCCCGCCTCGATGCGGACCCCGTCGATCACGTCGGCGGCGAGCGCGGTACGTGGGATCAGCCAGGCCACCGGGTACAGCCGCAGCAACTCGTCCAGCACCATCCGGGTGTAGCGCAGCCGGGGCAGGTGGTCGCGGCGGACCGGTCCGCCGCCGACCACCTCGTCGATCTCCCGCTGCAGCCGGTCGGCGACCGCCGGGAGGCGGTGCAGCAGCGGCCAGAGCCAGGTCAGTACGCCGTAGGTGGTTTCGGTGCTGGTGGCGAACATGGCCACCGTGTCGTTGCGGATCTGCGCCTCGTCGAAGGCCCGGCCGTCACGGTCGCGGGCCCGGACCAGGGTCCCGACGACGTCGTCGGTGTCGTCGCCGTCGGCCCGGGCCTGTCGTACCACCGGCAGCACGATCTCGTCGATGGTCCGTACGGCCTGACGGAACGCGCGGTCGCGGGGCAGCGGGACCGAGTTGGGCACGAATGGCAGGAGCAGCCTCGGCAGTACGGCGGTGGCGATGGTGTCCTGGGCTGCGGCGATCCGCAGCGCCTGATCGGTGGTGAACCGGTCGGCGAACATGACCCGGACGATGGCGCGGCAGACCAGCCGGGCCAGTTCGGCGCCGATGTCGACGGTGTGTCCGTGCCGGGCCGCGTCGGCCAGCGGCCCGGTCGCGTCCGCGATCGCCGTGGCCAGGTCGTCGGTGAGGGCGTCCAGCCGTCGTGCGGTGAACAGCGGCTGCAGCGTACGGCGGCTGTCCGACCAGACCGGACCTTCGCTGAGGATGCCGTCGCCGAACAACCGCAGGATGGGCCGCCAGAGCAGGCCACGGCCGTCGCGCAGGTAGTTGGTCGCGTTGTCCCGCAGCACGTGCGCCACCTGAGCGGGATCACTGACCAGGTAGAGCCGGGCCGGTCCGGCGGACAGCCGGACGATGCCGCCGTCGGCGTCGGCGGTGAGCCCGACGAGGGTCCGCAGCGGGTCGCGGACCAGCCCGGGCAGGACGCGTAGCGCCGCGACCGGACGCATCGGGGCGGAAGAGGCACCCGGTCGGGGTGTTCGACCCGTCATGCTGTCACCCTGCACACGATCTCCGTTCCGCCACCTGACCGCAGGGGTCCACCGGGTCGACTAGTGACTGATTGAAAGCATAGGACGACGTTCGGCTGATCATGCCATGACGAACACGGCCAATCTAGGTTCATAGATGTTAAATTCTCCCTTGGTGCGCACACTTTTCGGCGCGCCAGCCGTCCGGTCGTCTGCGCCGGCATTCGACATGGCCTGGTGTGGTATGAGTGCACGGTGACCCAGACGCAGCCCGGCACCGGTGCCGACGACCCGAAGCCGAGCCCCCGACGGGCGTCCGGCTGGCCCTATCTGGTGGAGTTGATCGCACTCTGCGGGCTCGTGGTGGCCCAGCCGCTGCTCGACGTGATCGGTCGCAGCCCGGACTTCTTCTTCTTTCACGGTGCCGGACCGGCCGCCGTTCTCACCCTGGTCGCGGTGATCGTGCTGGTTCCGCCGGTGCTGTTGTGGGGTCTCGGCTGGCTGGCCGGGCTGGCCGGGGCGACGGTCCGGCGGTGGACCCATCTGGCCCAGCTCGGCGGTCTGACCGTGTTGTTCATCGTGCAGATCGGAAAGACGCTGATCGATGTGCGGGGCCCGCTGCTGGTGGTGCTCGCCGTCGTCGTCGCCACGGTGTTGCTCGCGGGGTTCGCCAGGTCGACGGTCGCCCGGCAGGTACTGCGGGTCGCCGCGGTCGGTCCGCTGGCGTTCGTGCTGCTGTTCGTCTTCGCCTCGCCGTCGTCGGCGGTGCTGCTCGGCCGGGGGGCGTCCGGCGCGCCGGTGCGCAGCATCGGTCCGCATCCGCCGGTCGTCATGATCATCCTCGATGAGTTCCCGCTGGTGTCGCTGCTCGACGAGCAGGGTGAGATCGACGCCGAGCTGGTGCCGAACTTTGCCCGGCTGGCGGCCGGCTCGACCTGGTACCGCAACGCCACCACGGTGAGCGGCAAGACCGTCAACGCGGTGCCGGCGATGCTGACCGGACGGTACCCGACCGGGGAGTTGACACCGCACTACTCACAGCACCCGGACAACCTGTTCACCCTGCTCGGACCGGCCTACCAGATCGAGGCCTGGGAGAACGTCACCCAGCTCTGCCCGCCGCAGCACTGTCGGGGACGTCCCGGGCAGGACCGGGGCAGCCTGCCGGTGATGCTGCGGGAAACCGCGGCACTGTACGGCCAGTTGATCTCCCCGGACGATTCGCTGGACGACCCGGCGGCGAGTTTCCGCGAACCGACGGTGGCCGACGACATTCGGGCCAACGACAAGTCCCCGGACGCCGGCCCCGGGTTTCGGATGAGCCGGTTGAAGGAGAACCAGCCGGCCAGGTTCACCGGGTTCCTCGATTCGCTGCAACCCCGGGACACCCCGACGCTGCACTTTCTGCACCTGCTGATGCCCCATTCGCCGTGGACCTATCTGCCGAGTGGGATGCGGTACGACGGTCCGGGCGGGCTGCCGTACGACGGACCCTGGTGGGCCCGGCTCACCCATCAGCGGCATCTGCAGCAGGTCGGCTACACGGATCTGCTGATCGGCGAGGCGTTGCGCACGCTGCGCGCGAACGGCCTCTACGACGACGCGCTGATCGTGGTGACCTCCGACCACGGCGGCAGCTTCAGCGAGGGGATCGCCGGCCGGGAGATGGACGACCAGTTCGCCGCCGCCGCCGAGCTCGCCTGGGTGCCGCTGTTCGTCAAGGAACCCGGCCAACAGGTTGGACGGATTGACGATCGTAACTGGGAGCAGGTCGACCTGCTGCCGACCGTCGCCGACCACGCCGGGGTGCAGGTGCCGTGGCGTACCGACGGCATCTCCGCGCTGCGCGGCGAACGGGAGACTACCGACAAGCGGTTCGACCCGCGACCAGGCGAGCCGGTGACGATCGACGGCCCGGTCCACTTCGCCGCCGTACGGGCGGGTGCCAGCGCCCGGCCGGTGTTCCCGCCGCTGCCGGCGGCCGGCCTGATCGGCGCGGCGGTCGACGATCTGGCCGTGGTCGGCACCGGCCCGCCGGCGACCGTGACGAATCTGTCCGAGTACCAGGACGTCCGGGCGGAGCGCGGCAAGATCCCGGCGCTGGTGCACGGCACCCTGCCGGAGTCGGTGCCGGTCGGCGCCCCGCTCGCGGTCGCGCTGAACGGGCGGGTCGGCACCGTGGTTCAGGCGGCGCGCGACGGTGCCGGGCAGCTCCGGTTCGTCGGGCTGATCCCGGACGAGCGGCTGTTCGTCGCGGGCTCCAACCAGTTGGAGCTGTTCCTGGTCGTCGACCCGGCGGATCCGGTCGATGACGACCGGTCCGGTGCGGCGGCGACCGTTCGTCGCCTGCCCACCACCGGCTGATCCGAGCTGCCCGCCCACCTGCGGACGGTCCACCCGATGGATCGTGTCCAGCTCAGGCTTAGCGGAGCCGGCTGCTGGGTATGTGTCTGCCGACAGCACGCGCCGGAACCGTTGATACGGCACCAGCCAGGGTCGATGTCGGCGCGACGTGCGGGTGCCGACGCCGGACCGAAGGAGGCGACCATGGTCGGCAGGATGATCAAGCGTTGGGCGGTCGTCGCGGTCGCCGTGCCGCTGGCGGCGGCCGGGGCGCGCAAGCTCAGCTCGGTGGTGGAGTCCCGCAAGGGGCCGTCGCGCACCTCGAACCTGCTGCGGCGGGCGGGGGACGCGCTGCACCGGAACAAGCGGCACCGCTAACGGCGGCGAGCCGCGACAGGTTGCCCGGTTCGCAGCGCGGTTGGGTCCGTCGCTGCCGAACCGGGCAACCGTCCGGTCGAAGCCGGGCCCCCGCCGGCCCAGGGAACGACCGGCGGAGGCCCGAGGGTCAGGCCGGGCAGCTGCCGGCCGCCCGGCGCTTCTCGATCGCGTCGGCGGCGCCCGAGGCGTACTCGACGAGCACGCCGCCGCCCGGGTCGAACCGCCAGGTGTCCTGCACCAGCCGCAGTGAGCTGTTGCCCACGGTGTCCTCGCGGCGCCAGGTCAGGTCGACGGCCGTCTCGTCGACCGGTGTGACCTCCTGCAGCTGGAACTCGACGCCGTCCTGCACCGGGCACGTCTCGTTGGTCTCGACGAACACGTCCTCCGGAACCGACTGTTGGGCCTCGGTGGTCCACAGCCGCCAGGCACCCGACCAGTCGCCGCCAGCGATCAGGTCGAACTCCTGCTGAGCGACATTGAGCGCCTCGGCGACGTTGACCTGGATCGGCTCGCGGGTCTCGGTCGGCGTGTCGACGCCCGGGACCGACGGGGTGCCGGGGGACCCCGTCGGGGGCGGGGTGCAGCCGGCGACGAGTGTCAGGGCGGCCACCCCGACGAGTACGCTCGCGGTAGAGCGGCGCATGACTGTTCCTCCTCTCGGTGCGCCTCCGGCAGGGGACGGCTTTGGGAGCGCTACCAGAGGTCAATCTGGCAGCTTAGGCCCAGCATCAACTTTTGTCGATCACCCGCGGGTGGTCGGAGCGGTGCTGTGTATCAGGTGTGTGAAACTCTGTGAACAAGGTTGCGCGGGTGGACTCGGCTGTTTGGCTTCTCTGCCTCGCCATACGCCGGGACAGTCTCGGTGAACGGATTTCGCCTCTTGTTCACGAACGTTCAACCTGATAGAACACGGGGTGGGCGCGTCGTGCTTCGCGGCCCGCTTCGCCGTTCGACCCGCTACCTGAACGCACAGCTACCTGAATGCAAGGTCACCCTCGCCGTTCACGACGGAGGTCTTCTCCCATGGCTGGTACCTCTCCGCGGGGCGATTTCGCCTCGCCCGCCCTCTCCCGCCGGTCGGTGCTCCAGTTCGGGGGCATCGGCGCGTTCCTGTTCGCCACCGGCGCCTGTGCCTCAGGATCGGGCACCGACGGCTCCGACGACGCCTCCCCGGGCACCTCCGCCGACACCCTGCGTATCGCCGTCTCCAGCTACCTGAGCAGCTGGGACCAGGACTTCGTCGGCTTCGACCCGGTCGCGCTCATGCTGTACAAGAACGTCTTCCCGTACATGATCGACTACGGGGTCACCGAGGTCGACGGCTCCCGGATCCTCGACACCGAGAACGTCATGGCGACCTTCGCCGAGTCGTTCGAGCCGAACGCCGACCAGACCGTCTGGACCCTCAAGCTGCGTCAGGGCGTCACCTTCGCCAGCGGCAACGAGATGACCGCCGCCGACGTCAAGTGGTCCAAGGACCGGGCGTTCGCCGCCCAGGCCAACGTCGCCGGCATCTACCGGACCATCGGCCTGACCGAGCCGGACCAGGTCACCGTGGTCGACGACTACACCGTGCAGTTCACCCAGGCGTTCCCCAGCGCGCTGACCCGGCAGATCCAGGCGATCTCGCTGTACGTCTTCGACTCCGAGGAAGCGAAGAAGCACGCCACCGACGCCGACCCGTGGGCCACCGAGTGGTTCACCAACAACGCCCCGACCGGCGGCTACTTCAACGTCGAGCGGGCCGTGCAGGGCCAGGAGATCGTGCTGACCGCCAACGAGGGCTACCCGGGCCCCGACCCGGCGCAGACCACGACCATCCGGATCTCGGTGGTCCCGGCCGCCGCCAACCAGCGGCTCCAGCTGGAAGCCGGCGACATCGACGTGGCGCTGGGCATCGGCCAGCGTGACATCGCCGATCTGAAGAACACCGACGGCGTCAAGGTCATCTCCGCGGCCAGCAACGAGCAGGTCGCCATCCAGATGTCGGTGACCACCGCGCCGTTCGACAACGTCGACGTTCGCAAGGCCCTCGCCCACGCGGTGCCGTACGACCAGATCATCAACAACGTGTACGGCGGCGACGCCCGCCCGACGAAGAGCCTGGTGCCGCTGGACATGCCCGGCTACGACGAGCGCGGCTACCCGTACGGCTACGACCCGGACGCCGCCCGCGCCGCGCTCGCCGCCGCCGGGGTCGACCAGATCAGCTCCGAGCTGGTCTACGCAACCGACAACGACACCCAGCAGCAGATTGCGGTCCTGGTGCAGAGCGAGGCCCGCAAGGTCGGCATCGAGCTGGAACTGGTCCCGCTGGACCCGGCCACCCTCGCCGAGCGGCGGCAGCAGAAGAACATCCCGCTGCAGATCACCGCCGGCCAGCTGTGGGTCAACGACGTCGAGTACATGCTGGCCACCAGCTTCGTCGAGGGTGCCAACCTCAACTACTCCAACTACGTCAACCCGGAGCTGGAGGAAATCTACGAGCGGTCGCACACCGTCGTCGACCCGGCCGAGCGCAACGAACTCTGGCTGCGGGTGCAGGAGATCCTCGCCGCCGACGTGCCCTGGGCGATCCTCTGCCAACCCAACTTCAACCTGCCGGTACGCGAGGACGTCGCCGGCTGGGTCCAGCCCATGGACGGACTGGCCCGGCTGCGCTACCTCCACGCCTCGGCCTGACCGACCCCGGCACCCACCCCTCATGCGCATCGCCCGTTTCGTCGCCCGCCGGCTGCTGCAGCTCGTACCGGTGCTGCTCGGCGTGATCGTCGCGACCTTCGTCCTGGTCCGGGTGCTCCCCGGGGACCCGATCCGGACCATCCTCGGCCCGAACGCCACCGAGGTCGAGGCCGCGGCGGCACGCGCCCGCTACGGGCTGGACCAGCCACTGTGGAAACAGTTTCTGGACTACCTGGGCGGGCTGCTCACCGGCGACCTCGGCACGTCGATCCAGAGCGGCAACGCGGTCGCCGGTGAGCTGGCCCTGCGAGTCGGTCCCACCCTGCAACTGGTGGTGCTGGCGGTCGCCGTGGCGGTGCTCATCGCCGTGGTCGGCGGCATCTGGTCGGCGCGCCGCGCCGACCGGGCAGCCGACCACGGCATCCGGGTGCTGGCGCTGATCGGCAACTCGGTGCCGGAGTTCTGGCTCGGCCTGGTGCTGGTGCTGGTCGGATACAGCATGCTCGGCTGGTTCCCGGCCCCCAGCGGCCGGGTCGCCCCGGACACCAACCTCACCCCGATCACCGGCGCCGAGCTGGTCGACGCCGCGCTGACCGCCAACGGACCGGCGTTCACCTCCGCGCTGGCCCACCTGGCGCTGCCGGTGGCCACCCTGGCGATCGTGGTGGTCGCTCCGCTGCTGCGCAGTGTGCGCGCCTCCGCGCTGGAGGTGCTGCACTCCGAGGCATACACCGCCGCCGCCGCGCACGGGTTGCGCGACCGGCTGCTGCGCCGCGGCTACCTGGTGCGCTCCGCCCTGGTTCGGCTGCCGTCGCTGGCAGCCCTGGTCTTCGGCACCGCGATCGGGTCGACCGTGCTGATCGAGTACGTCTACTCGTGGCAGGGCTTCGGCCAGTGGGCGCTGCGCGGGCTGCTCTACCGCGACTTCCCGGTGGTGCAGGCCTCCGTGCTGCTCATCGCGGTCTGCTACGTCCTCGTCTTCCTGATCGCCGACGTGGTGCACGCGATCCTCGACCCGAGAGTGAAGATCTGATGGTTGACCTGCGCGCGGCCGGCGGACCGGCGGACAGCGCCGACGCCGCCGCCCCGGTGGTGGCCACCGGCACCGCCCGGGGCGGCCGGTTCGCCACCGTCCTGATCTCCGTCGGCGCGACGATCCTCGCCGTGGTGGCGCTGGCCGCGATCGCCGCGCCGCTGCTGTCGTCCTGGGGCCCGCAGGAAATCGACCCGGCCGGCACCCTGCTGCCGCCCGACGGCAGCCACCCGCTCGGCACCGACATCAACGGGATGGACGTGTGGAGCCGGCTGCTGCACGCCGGCCGGCTCGACCTGGGCATCGCGGTCGCCGCGGTCGCCCTCGCCGTGCTCGCCGGCACCACCCTCGGCCTGGTCGCCGGCTACTTCGGCGGCTGGATCGACGACGTGCTGATGCGGCTGCTCGACATCTTCCAGGCGTTTCCCACCTTCATCCTGGCCCTGGCGGTGGCCGCCCTGCTCGGCGGCGGCACGGTCAACCTGATCCTGACCATCGCCCTGGTCAACGCCCCCGGCTACGCCCGGCTGGTGCGGGCCGAGGTCCGCTCGGTACGCGAACTGCCGTTCATTGACGCCGCCGTCACCTCCGGCGCGTCGCACCTCGGCGTGCTCTGGCGGCACGTGCTGCCGAACAGCCTCACCCCGGTCCGGGTGATCGCCCCGCTGGGCTGCGGCTGGGCGATGCTCACCCTGGCCGGACTGTCCTTCCTCGGGCTGGGCATCTCGGTGCCGACCGCCGAATGGGGGTCGATGATCAGTCTCGGCTCACCGGACGTGGTCGCCGGCCGCTGGTGGACCTCGGTGCCGCCCGGCCTGTTCCTGCTGATCAGCGTGTTCGGCTTCAGCCTGCTCGGCGAAGGGCTGCAGGAACGCGCGGAAGCGAAACGGCGGTGACCGCGATGGACCCGACGACGATCACCCGGGACCTGCTCGCCATCGAGAACCTGTCGGTGCTGATCCGCCGGCCCGGTCGGCAGGTCGCCGCGCTCAGCGGGGTCGGCCTGCACGTCGACCGGGGCGAGGTGGTCGGCCTGGTCGGCGAGAGCGGCGGCGGCAAGTCCATGGTGGCCCGCTCGATCGTCGGCCTGCTGCCCGGCGGCGCGCAGGCCACCGGCCGGGTCCGCTTCCACGGCGGCGACGTCAGCAGTGACGCCACCGCCGACCCCGGCGGCGGGCCGGGGGACGGTGCCGGCAACACCGGCGGCCCGGTCGACGTGCTGCGGCTCGACCCGGAGCAGCTGCGCCGCCACCGCGGCCACGGCGCGGCGATCTGTTTCCAGAACCCGCGCGGCGCGCTCAGCCCCACCCGTACCGTCGGTCGGCAGTTGACCGACCGGCTCACCACCCATCAGGGGATGACCCGGCAGCAGGCCCGCCAGACGGCCCGGGAACTGTTCGCGGCGGTCGGTATCCGCAGCCCGCAGCGGCGGCTCGACGCGTACCCGCACGAACTGTCCGGCGGGATGGCGCAGCGGGTGATGATCTCCCTGGCCACCGGCTGCGCGCCCGGCCTGCTGATCGCCGACGAACCGACCACCGGCCTGGACGTCACCCTGGCCCGGGAGATCCTCCGCCAGTTCCGCCACGCGGCCGACGCCGACCGGCGCGGGGTGCTGCTCATCTCGCACGACCTGGCCTCGATCGCCGAGGTCTGCGACCGGGTGGTGGTGCTCTACGCCGGCACCGTCGTGGAGAGCGGGCCGGCGGCGCAGGTGCTGCGGGCCCCGGCCCACCCGTACACCCGGGCGCTGCTCGCCTCGGTGCCCGACGTGGACGGCCGCCCGGTCCGGGCCACCGGCGGCGGGATGCCGCTGCTGACCGCCCCGCCCGGCGACTGCCCGTTCGTCTCCCGGTGCGCGCATGCCACCGACCGCTGCGCCGCGCAGCGTCCGCCGACCGGCGCCGTGCCGGCAGCAGCGTCGGACCGCGTCGCGTCGGACCGTACTGCCGTCGGCGGTACGGCCGGTTGGACGCTGGCCTGCTTCCACCCGCAGACCGGGCCGTTGGTCACCGATCCGGCCGTCGTCGACACGTCGGTGGGCACCGCGTCGCCTGGCACCGCACCGCGGGTCGACGCCGAGCGGGCCGGTGCCGCCGAGCGGACGGTCCTGCGCATCGACGACGCGCATGTGGTCTACCGCAGCCGGTTCGGCCGCGGCGGGCACCACGCGCTGCGCGGCGTCGACCTGACCGTCGCCGCCGGCGAAACCCTCGGCGTGGTCGGGGAGAGCGGCTGCGGCAAGTCGACCCTGGCCAAGCTGATCCTCGGGCTGGTCGAGCCGGCCAGCGGCACCGTGGAAATCGGTGGCGCCCGGATGGCCGAGCTGCGCGGCCGGGCGCTGCGCACCCTGCGGACCCGCGCCCAGATGGTGTTCCAGGATCCGTTCGGCGCGCTCAGCCCGCGCCGCACCGTCGCGGACGCCATCGCCGAACCGCTGCGCGCGCTCGGCGTACCGGCGCCGCAGCGGGCCGAACGGGTCGGTGCCGCGCTGGACCGGATGGAGCTGGACCGGTCGATCCTCGCCCGCCGCCCGCATGAACTTTCCGGCGGGCAGGCGCAGCGGGTCGGCATCGCCCGTGCCCTGGTCGGCGACCCCGACCTGATCGTCTTCGACGAGCCGACGTCGGCGCTGGACGTCACCGTGCAGGCGCAGATCCTCGAAGTGATCCGCGACGTCGCCGCCGACCGGGACCGGGGCAGCGTGTTCATCTCCCACGACCTGGCCACGGTACGCGGCTTCGCCGACCGGGTGATCGTGCTCTACCTGGGCCGGATCGTCGAGGAAGGACCGGTCGACGAAGTCTTCACCAGCCCGGCGCACCCGTACACCCGGGCGTTGCTGTCCAGCGCGCCGAGTCTCGGCGCCGGGTTCGGCGGCGGCCGGGTCGACCTGCTCAAGGACCTCGACGAGACCGACGCCGCCGCCGGCTGTCCGCTCGCCGCCCGCTGCCCGTTCGTCACCGGCCGGTGCCGCACAGAGGAACAGCAGCTGCTGCCGTACGGGCGCAGCCGGGCGGCCTGCTGGCGGGCCCCGGAGATCCCCGACCTGCTGACCGCATCCGAAAGGTGACCTGAGACGATGCCCGCACCGCACATCCGGCTCGCCGTCGACATCGGCGGCACCTTCGTCGACGCGATGGAGCTGGACACCCGTACCAACCAGGTCCGGTTCCGCAAGGCGTCCACCACCCCGGCCCGCCCCTGGGAAGGGGTGCTCGACGCGGTGACCGCGCTCGGCACCGACCTGTCCGAGGTGGAGCTGTTCATCCACGGCACCACGCTCGGGCTCAACGCGGTGCTGGAGCGCCGGGGCGGGGCCACCGGCATCATCACCAACGAGGGCTTCCGGGACGTCTTCCTGCTCGGCCGGGGCAACGTGCCCGCCGACCACATGTACGACTTCCAGTACGAACGGCCGGAGAGCCTGGTCAAACGGCGGTACACCGCCGGGGTGACCGGCCGGCTGGACTACCGGGGTCGGGTGGTGACCGAACTCGACCCGGACAGTGTCCAGGCGGCCGCCCGCACCCTGGTCGAGGAGCACGGGGTCGGGTCGATCGCGGTCTGCTTCCTGCACTCGTTTGTCGACCCCAGCCACGAACGCGCCGCCGCCGCGCTCATCCGCGAGGCGTACCCGCAGGTCAGCGTCTCGGTGTCGACGGACATCGTGCGCGAACACCGCGAGTACGAGCGGACCAGCACCACCGTGCTGGAGGCGTACATCCGGCCGATCTTCGAACGCTACGTCGACGAACTGGAGTCCGGGCTGGCCGACCGGGGCTTCACCGGCCGGTTCCTGATCATGCGTTCCGGCGGCGGGTCGATGACCTCGACGACGGCCAAGAAGTCGCCGACGCACACCGTGCTGTCCGGCCCGGCCGGCGGCATCGTCGGCGCCGCCTACCTGGCTGGCGCGCTGGGCCGGGACAACCTGCTCACCTTCGACATCGGCGGGACGTCGCTGGACGCCTGCGTGATCGAGGCGGGCAGCCCGGTCGCCGCGTACGAGGCGCAGCTGGAGCACTTCCCGCTGCTGATCCCGACCTACGACATCCGCACCATCGGCGCCGGCGGTGGCTCCATCGCCTGGCTGGACCGGGGGCTGCTGAAGGTGGGGCCGCAGAGCGCCGGCGCCGATCCGGGGCCGGTCTGCTACGGCCGGGGCGGGCAGCGGCCGACCGTCACCGACGCCTCGGTGGTGCTCGGCTACGTCGACCCGGACCGGTTCCTCGCCGGCACGATGGGTCTGCAGGCCAAGGCGGCCCAGGCGGCGCTCGACGAGCAGATCGCCACCCCGCTCGGGCTGAGCCCGACCGCCGCCGCGGCCGGCGTCTACGACGTGCTGCTGGCCCGCACCGTCGGCGCGGTCCGGCAGATCACCGTGGAACGCGGCCACGACCCCCGGGTCTTCTCGCTGCTCGCCTTCGGCGGCGCCGGCCCGCTGCTGGCCCCGCTGCTGGCCCGCGAGATGGGTATCCGGGAGGTGGTGGTGCCGTTCGCCCCGTCCGGCTTCTCCGCCTGGGGGATGCTGTCGGCCGACATCGTCGACGACTTCTCCCGTACCGTGCTGGCCACCCTGGACGCCGACGCGCCGGAGGGCAGCGTCGACCTGGCCGCGTTGGAGGCGATGTTCGTCGAGGTCGAGGCCGAGGCGGTCGGCTCCCTGGTGGAGCAGGGCGTTGACGCCGGCTCGGCGGTGCTGGAACGCCAACTGGAGCTGCGCTACCTCGGTCAGGAACACACCCTGACCGTCACCGTCGGCGCCGAGCTGGACCGCGACGCGATCCGCGCCGCGTTCGAGCAGCTGCACCGCACCCGGTACGGCCACGCGATGAGCAACCGGCTGCAAATCCTCAACCTGCGGGTGCGCGGTATCGGTCGGACCACCCGCCCGGAGCTGGTCCGCCCGCCGGCCGGCGACGGCGACCCGACGCGGGCGCTGCTCGGC
The DNA here is from genome assembly GCF_048060275.1 of Micromonospora sp. LOL_015. Classification (NCBI taxonomy): domain Bacteria; kingdom Bacillati; phylum Actinomycetota; class Actinomycetes; order Micromonosporales; family Micromonosporaceae; genus Micromonospora; species Micromonospora sp. LOL_015. Next base: position 13,008 of record NZ_JBHMIO010000016.1, on the reverse strand, counting down.
CGCCGCGACGCGTTCGACTTCGGCACCCGCAAGGTGGTGTCGTTCGCCGTCTACGACCGGGCGAAGCTGGCGCCGGGGGACCGGTTCGCCGGCCCGGCCCTGGTCGACGAGGGCACCTCCACCACGGTGGTGCCGAGCGGCCAGCGCGTCGAGGTCGACCCGCACGGCTACCTGCTGGTGACCCTGGAGGAGGCGAAGTGACCACGCTGGACGGAGCCACCGCCGAGGTGGTACGCAGCTACCTGATCTCCGCCGCCGAGGAGATGCGGGCCACGTTGATCCGTACCTCGTTCAACCCGGTGATCTACGAGGTGCACGACTTCGGCATGTCGATGTACGACGCCGACCTGCGGCTGATCGCCGAGGCGACCGGGTTGACGTTCTTCCTCGGCGCCAACGACTTCTCGCTCGCCAGGGGCGTCGAGTACGTCGGCCGGGAGAACCTGCACCGGGGCGACATCGTGCTGCTCAACTACCCGTACTGGAACGCGGCGCACGCCTCGGACGCCACCCTGTTCGCCCCGGTGTTCATGCCGGACCCGGCCGACGCCGACCCGGACGCCGACGGCACCCTGGTCGGGTTCCTCTGCGTGCGGGCACACTGGATGGACCTGGGTGCCAAGGACCCGGGGTACGTGCTCGACTCCACCGACATGCACCAGGAAGGGTTGATCTTCCCCGGCACCAAGGTGGTGTCCCGGGGCGAGCCGGTGCACGAGATCCACGAGCTGATCCGGTTCAACTCGCGGATGCCGGCCGAGGTCCTCGGCGACCTGCACGCCCAGATCGCCGCGCTGCGCACCGGTGAGCGGCGGTTCCTGGAGATCCTGGCGAAGTTCGGCCGGCCCACGGTGGCCGCCGCCGTCGAGGCGATCATCGCCGACGGCGAGGCCCGCAGTCGGGCCGCTCTCGCCGCCCTGCCGCAGGGCTCGTGGACCGCGACCGACTGGGTCGACGACGACGGCATCACCGATAAACCGGTGAAGATGCAGGTCACCGTCACCATCGCCGACGGCACCTTCACCGTCGACTTCGCCGGCTCGTCGCCGGCGGTGCCCGGCCCGATCAACATGCCGTACGGGGCGACCGAGGCGATCTGCAAGGTGATCCTGAAGTCGTTGACCTCGCCGGACCAGCCGTCGAACGCCGGCACCATCGCGCCGCTGCGGGTCAAGGCCGAGCCGGGCAGCCTGTTCCACGCCGTCTACCCGCAGCCGACGTTCACCCTGTGGACCGGCATCGTCGCCGTCGAGCTGATCCTCAAGGCGCTCGCCCAGGGCATGCCGGACCGGTTGCCGGCCTCGTCCGGTGGGGACGTGCCCGGGTTCATGATGGTCGGCATCCACCCGGACACCGGGCAGCTCTTCGCGGTCAGCAACAACGACCCGGTCGGCTGGGGCGGCACCCGGGAACACGACGGGATGAACGCCGCCACCCACGTCTCCGGCAGCACCGGGCGGATCACCCCGATCGAGGTCCTCGAGGCCCGGACCGGGATGTTCTTCGAACGGGTGGAGATGCGCACCGACTCCGGTGGTGCCGGCCGGCACCGGGGCGGCACCGGACTGCGGCGCGACATCCGGTTCGTCACCCCGGGCGAGTTCCTGTCGGTGATCAAGAAAACGAAGTCGGCACCGTGGGCGTTGGACGGCGGCGCGCAGCCGGACCCGAACCAGGTGGTTGTCTTCCCGGGCACCGACCGGGAGCGGCGGGTCAGCACGAAACGGACACCGGTGGTGCCCGGTGACCGGGTCACTCTGCTGACCGCCGGTGGCGGCGGGCACGGCGACCCGCGCCGACGCGACCCCGAGGCGGTCCGTGAGGACGTCGCCGAAGGCTACGTGTCGCCGGCCGCCGCCCGTGAGGTGTACGGGGTCGACGTCGATGACTGATACTTCCAGGGTGGACGGTGCGGCGACCGAGGTGGTGCGTAGCTACCTGGTGGCCGCCGCCGAGGAGATGCGCTCCGCGCTGGTGCGTACCGCGTTCAACCCGGTCATCTACGAGGTGTACGACTTCGGCATCTCCATCTACGACGCCCGGCTGCGGCTGGTCGCCGAGTCGACCGGGCTGAGCCGGTTCCTCGGCGCCAACGACTACTCGATCCGCAAGGGCGTCGAGTACGTCGGCCGGGAGAATCTGCACCCCGGTGACGTGGTGCTGCTGAACTACCCGTACTGGAACGCGGCGCACGCCTACGACGCCACCCTGTTCGCCCCGGTCTTCCTGCCGGAGCCGGCCGGTGCCGGCGGCGACGGGCCGGCCGGGGACGGCACGCTGATCGGGTTCCTGTGCGTGCGGGCGCACTGGATGGACCTGGGCGCGAAGGACCCGGGCTACGTGCTCGACTCCACCGACATGCACCAGGAAGGCGTCATCTTCCCCGGCACCAAGGTGTTCCGCCGGGGCGAGCCGGTGCCCGAGATCATCGAGCTGATCCGCTTCAACTCGCGGATGCCGGAACTGGTCATCGGCGACCTGCACGCCCAGGTCGCGGCGCTGCGCACCGGTGAGCGCCGGCTGATCGAGCTGGTCGAACGGTTCGGCCTGGCCACCGTGACCACGGTCGTCGACACCGCGATCGCCGCCGCGCAGGCATCCACCGCCGACGCGATCGCCGCGCTGCCGCAGGGCTGCTGGACCGCCGTCGACTGGCTCGACGACGACGGCATCACCGACGAGCCGATCAAGATGCAGGTCACCGTCACCATCGCCGACGGCACCTGCACGGTGGACTTCACCGGATCGTCACCCGCCGTCGCCGGACCGGTGAACCTGCCGTACGGATCGACCATCGCCACCGCCCGGGTCGCGTTCAAGGCGCTCACCACCCCGACCGAGCAGACCAACGCCGGGCACTTCACCGCGCTGCGGGTGGTCGCCGAACCAGGCAGCCTGTTTCACGCCGTCTACCCGGCCGCCACGTTCACCCAGTGGACCGGCACGGTGGCGATGGAGCTGATCTACCGGGCGTTGGCCCAGGGCATGCCGGACCGGCTGGCCGCCTCGTCCGGTGGCGACGTACCCGGGTTCATGATGGTCGGCACCCACCCCGACACCGGGCAGCTCTACGCGGTCAGCAACAACGACCCGGTCGGCTGGGGCGCCTCGCCCGACCACGACGGCATCGGCCCGGCCAACCACCTGTGCCAGACCCAGGCCCGCAACACCCCGGTCGAGGTGCTCGAGGCCCGCACCGGGATGTTCTTCGAACGGCTGGAGATCCGCACCGACTCCGGCGGCGCCGGCCGGCACCGGGGCGGACCCGGGCTGCGCCGCGACATCCGGTTCGCCACCGCCGGCGAATTCCTGTCCGTGGTGAAGAAGACCAGGTCGGCGCCGTGGGCGTTGGCCGGTGGCGGGCAGCCGGACCCGATCCAGGTGATCGTCCACCCCGGCACCGACCGGGAACGGCGGGTCAGCACCAAACGCACGCTGGTCGCCCCCGGTGACCGGGTCACCTTGCTCACCGCCGGTGGCGGCGGGCACGGAGACCCGCGCCGACGCGACCCCGAGGCGGTACGCGAAGACGTCGCCGAAGGCTACGTGTCACCGGCCGCCGCCCGCGACGTCTACGGCGTACCCGTCCCCGCACCCGCAGAAAGGCCCGCGATGACCAATCCCGCTGACCGGACGCCGGCATGAGCGCCGCCACCCACCGCGAACCGGTCGACACCGTGCTGACCAACTGCACCGTCGTCGACGCCCGCATCCTCGACGGCATCGGCCCGGTCACCGACGCCGCCGTCTGGGTACGCGGCGACCGGATCGCCGCCGTTGGCCCGGCCGCCGAGGTGACCGCCGCCGCCCGCGCCGAGGCCGACGTCACCGAGGTCGACCTCGGCGGTGCGTACCTTACGCCCGGGCTGACCAACATGCACACCCACCTGTCGCTGTCGCTGCCCGGTGCCGGCGGGCAGAGCGTCAAGGACCTGACCCCGCACGAGCTGGCTCTCTACATGGCCGACGGGGCCCGGCGCACCCTGCTCTGCGGGGTGACCACGGTCCGCTGCGTGGCTGAGAAGGACCATGCCGACTTCGCGCTGCGCCGGGCGATCACCGCCGGCCGGGTCACCGGGCCACGGATCTTCACCGCCGGCCGGGCGCTGGTCTGCACCGGCGGGCACGGCCACGAGAGCACCGACACCCTGGAATGCGACGGGGCCGACGGGTTCCGGCGCGGCGTGCGCAGCCAGATCAGGGCCGGCGCCGACCTGATCAAGGTGATGATCTCCGGCGGGATCGCCGGCGAACACGAGTCGATCCACACCCGGCAGCTGTTCCCGGACGAGATGGCCGCCGTCATCGACACCGCGCACGCCTGGGGCCGCAAGGTCACCGCGCACGCCGGCCCGGCACCGGTCATCGGTGAAGCTGTCGAGCTGGGCCTGGACTGCGTCGAACACGGCTACCAGCTCACCGAGGAGGTGGCCGCGCGGATGGCGCGGCGCGGAACCGCCCTGGTGCCGACCCTGTTGGTCACCCGGTGCAAGGAGTTCTTCGACGAACTCGGCGTACCGCAGTGGATGCAGTGCCGTTCGCTCGGTGCCGGACCCCAGCACCTGGAGAGCTACGCGATGGCCCTGGCCGCCGGGGTGGAGGTACTGCTCGGCAGCGACATGCCGCCGTTCTGGTCCTTCGAGGGCACCAACGCCTCGGTGCGGGAGCTGGAGTACCTGTCGGAGAGCGGCATCGGCCCGGCCCGCGCCCTGTACGCCGGCACTCTCGGCCCGGTCCGCTGGCTCGGCGCCGAGGCCGACCTCGGCACCGTCGAGACCGGCAAGTACGCCGACCTGGTGGCGATGGACGCCGACCCGGTCGCCGACACGTCGGCGTTCCGGGGGGTGCGCTGGGTGATGTCCGGCGGCCGGGTGGTCCGCGACGACCGCGCCGGCTGGACCGCCTGGTGAACGACGTGAGGAGCAGAATGTCCGAGCAGGAGACCGCCGAGATCGCGGCCGCGATCGGCGACATGTACGACGCGTTCCTCGCCGGCGACAGGGTCCGCTTCGACCGGCACCTGCACGCCGACGTGACCACCTGGGAGACCCATCTGCCCGGCCCGCTGCGCACCCGCGACCAGCTGGACGCCTACCGGGAGCGGCGCGACGCCGCCGGAGCCCGGCCGGTGCTGGACCGGCTGGCCCCCGAGGACCTGCGGATCGACGTGTGGGGCGACGCCGCGGTGGCCCGCTACGTGCTGGTCGCGGTGCCGGCCGGCGGCGGCCCGGCCGAACACAGCCGGGTCACCGACGTGCTGCGCCGCACCGGCGACGGCTGGCGGATCGTGCACCACCACTCCGAACTGGTCCGCCACCCGGCGGGACCGGCCCGCGAACCGGCGCTCGAACCGGCCGGCGGCCCGGCATGAGACGCCTCGTCGCCACCGGGTACGGCGAACCCGACCAGGTGCTCACCGTCGCCGACCTGCCCGACGACCCACCACCCGGCCCCGGCCAGGTCCGGATCGCCGTCGCCGCTGTCGGGCTGAACTTCCTCGACGTGATGCTCTGCCGGGGCAGCTACCCGGTCCGCCCGGCGCCGCCGTTCACCCCCGGCGTCGAACTGGCCGGCCGGGTCGTGGCCACCGGCACCGGCGCCGAAGCGCTCGCCGACACCGACGTGGTGGCCTGCCCGGCGCTGCCGCACGGGGCGCTCGGTGAGACCGTCACCATCGACGCGGCGCTCGCCGTACCGCGTCCGGCGGAGATCGACCCGGTCGTCGCCGCCGCCGTCCCGGTCACCCACCAGACCGCCTGGTTCGCACTGGACCGCGCCGCGGTCCAACCTGGTGAGACGGTGCTGGTGCACGCCGGAGCCGGTGGCGTCGGCATCGCCGCCACCCAGCTGGCCGCCGCCCGCGGTGCCCGGGTGATCTGCACCGCCGGCGGGCCGGCGAAGACCGCGCTGTGCCGCGACAACGGCGCCGACGTCGCCGTCGACTACCTGGCCGGCGACTTCGTCGCGGCGGTCCGCGACGCCACCGGCGGTGCCGGCGCGGACGTGATCGTCGACCCGGTCGGCGGTGACGTGTTCACCCGGTCGCTGGACTGCCTGGCGTTCGAGGGCCGGCTCGTCGCGGTCGGTGCGGCCGGCGGCAACCCGCCACCGGTGGACCCGATGCGGCTGATCGCCGGCAACCACACTCTGATCGGGCTCTCCTGGGGCTCGACGTACCCGTGGACCCGGCCGGACGCGGTCGCCCAGGCGTACCAGCGGATCTTCGATCTGATCGCGGCCGGCGCGGTCCGGCCCCCGGTGAACCGGGTCGTCGACCTGGCCGGCACCCCGGCCGCGCTCGCCGACCTGGCCGACCGGCGCACCACCGGAAAGATCATCGTCCGGATCGACCCGAGGGAGCAGTCATGAGCGATCAGAATGTCGGCACCGACGGCGGCGACCTGACCGACGGCGGCGACATGGAGGTCTACGACCTGCGGGTCAGCGTGGACCGGATCACCGGCCGGTCGGTCTGCGGGATGGCCGTCGGCGACCACTTCGACCTCACCGACAGCGCACACCTGAAGATCCCGGAAGGAAAACACTTCTGCGTGTACGCGCTCGCGTCGGTACTGCCGTTCCTGGCCGCCAAGCAGCGCGACATGCCGCCGGGGGACTGGCTGGAACGCGACACCCTGTTCGCCTGCCCGGACCCGGAGGAGGGCCTGGTCATGCGGGTCGAACGGACCTGCAAGCGGCGGATGAACTCCGCCGACCTGACCTGAAGCATCGGAGGTTCGCGTGGCTGTGGAAATCGGACTCGGCCTGCAGAGCGACAAACGCGCCGGCGACTACGCCCGGCTGGCCCGTGCTGCCGAGGCGCACGGCTTCGACGTGCTGAGCGTCTTCGGTGACCTGATGTACCAGCCGCCGATCTTCCCGCTGCTGGAGATGGCCGCCGCCACCGGACGGGTCCGGCTCGGCACCGCCTGCCTCAACCCGTACTCGATGGCGCCGTACGAGATCGCCGGCCAGCTCGCCGCGCTCGACCTGGCCTCGCACGGGCGGGCCTATTTGGGGCTGGCCCGCGGCACCTGGCTCGGCGCGGTCGGCATCGAGCAGCCGCGCCCGCTGACCGTGCTCGCCGAGGCCGCCGAGGTGATCCGCCGGTTGCTGCGCGGCGACCGGTCCGGGTTCGACGGCAAGGTGTTCCGGCTGGCCCCGGACACCGCCCTGCGGTACGCGGTGCACCGCCCGGACCCGCCGCTGCTGCTCGGCGCATGGGGGCCACGGGGTGCCGCGCTCGCCGGCCGGATCGCCGACGAGATCAAGGTCGGCGGCAGCGCCAACCCGGACATGGTGCCGGTGATCCGCGACCGGCTGCGTCCCGGCGCCGACGCCGCCGGTCGGTCCGTCGACGACGTCGGCATCGTGTTCGGCGCGGTGACCGTGGCGGACACCGACGGCGCGGCGGCCCGGGCGAAGGCCCGCACCGAGGTGGCGATGTACCTGGCGGTGGTCGCCGACCTGGATCCGACCGTCACCGTGCCGGACGAGCTGCTGGCGCAGGTCAAGTCGCTGGTGGCGGCCGGACGCGACGTCGACGCCGGCCGGCTGGTGCCCGACGACCTGCTGGACCGGTTCGCCTTCTCCGGCACCCCAGAGCAGGTCGCCGCCCAGGCGCAGGCGCTGATCGACGCCGGGGTGCGTCGGGTCGAGTTCGGCACCCCGCACGGGCTCACCGACGACCGTGGCGTGGAGCTGCTCGGCACCGAGGTGCTGCCGCTGCTACGTAGGGAGGCTTGCCGATGACAGTCGACGGTGTACTCGTCGTCGCCGGCCCGGGACTGACCGTCGATGCGGAACTGCTGCGGGGCCTGGTCGTCGCCGAAGCAGCCGGCCTCGGCGTGGTCGGGGACTTCGTGGTCGCCGCCGACGCCGACGAGGTTCGCGGCCTGCTCGACGAGGTCGGCAGCGTCGGCGGGCGCGCGGTGGTGCTGCTGCCCGGCCCGGACCCGGCGGTACGGGCGCTGCTGACCGCCGACGGCCGCTGGGCAGGCCGCACCGTCCACTACGACCCGCAGGTGACCGACCCGCAGCCCACCGGTCCTGGCTCGGTCCACCTGTCCGGCCGGGGAGTGTGGGGGCTGGCCTGGGCGATCCGGCACGCCGTGCACCGGCTGCGCCGCCCGGCGCGACGGATCGCGTACGGCCCGGACCCGGAGCAGTGGGGCGAGTTGCGGCTACCGGCCGATGCGCCTGGTGTGTCCGCCGGGCCGCTGCCGGTGGCGGTGCTGCTGCACGGCGGCTTCTGGCGGTCGATCTGGGCGGCGGACCTGATGGACGCGCTCGCCGTCGACCTGGCCGACCGGGGTTACGCGGCGTGGAACCTGGAGTACCGCCGGCCGGACCGGCACGGCTGGCCGGCCACCACCGCCGACGTGGCGACCGGTCTGGCGGTGCTGGCCAACCTGCCGGAGCTGACCGGTGGCGCGGTGCCGGACGGTCTGCTCGACCTGGACCGGGTCGCGGTGTTCGGCCACTCCGCCGGCGGGCAGTTGGCGCTGCGGCTGGCCGCCGACGGCGGTCCGGTGCCGGTGGCGTTGGCGGTCTCCCTGGCCGGGGTGCTGGACCTGGCCGAAGGGGACCGGCGGCAGGTCGGCACCGGCGCGGTAGCCGCCGCGCTCGGCGGTGACCGCGACACCGTGCCGCAGGTGTACGCCGCCTCGGATCCGATGGCCCGGCTGCCGGTCGGGGTGCCACAGCTGATCGTCCAGGGTGCCGGCGACGACCTGGACCTGATCGACTTCAACCGCCGGTACGTGGCGGCGGCGCGGGCCGCCGGTGAAGACCCGGGCTGGCTGGAGCAGCCGGGCGACCACTTCTCGGTGATCGACCCGGCCGCGCCGATCTGGCAGGCGACGATGACGCAGGTGGACCGCTTCCTGGACCGGGTCCCGGGCCGGTGACGGGCCGGACCCGGTCAGCTGACCCGAAATTATGACGTGTCAGTGAACATGTTGCCCACCAGTGGGCAGTGTGGCGGTCAGAACAGCCGCGGGGTGACCACCGACACGACGGTGGTCACCTGGTCGGTGTCGTTGTACAACCGGTGCGGGGTGCTGGACCGCAGGTGCAGACTGTCGCCCGGGTAGAGCCGGTGCTCCACCCCGTCGACCTCGTACAGCAGCTCGCCGCTGACCACGTAGGCGAACTCCTCGCCGAAGTGCCCGTACGCCTCCTCGCGGCGCCCGCCCGGCGCGATGTGCACCAGCATCGGCTCCAGCACCAGGTTGGGGCCACGGTCGGAGAGCATCCGGTAGGTCTGCTGACCGGAGACGTACTCGGTGGCGCCGTTGTCGGCCCGGGTGAGGGTGAAGTGCACCGGCAGGCTGCCCTGCGGGTCCTCGGCGGTTTCGGTCGGCTCCGCGCTGAAGAACTCGGCGACCGGCCGGTCCAGGGCGGCGGCGACGCTGTTGAGCGCGGTCAGCCCGATCGACGAGACACCCCGCTCGACCTGGGACAGGAACCCGATCGACAGGTTCGCGCGGCTGGCCAGACCGCGCAGGGTCAGCCCCTGCTCCTTGCGGAACTGGCGCATCCGGGCGCCGACCAGATCCTGGCGTGCGTCGCCGTCGGCGACGACGCGATCAGACCTGCGCACCGGACCTCCCGTGACCCCCGCGCGGACCGCCCGCCGGGCCGCGCCGATTCTTGTTCAATGGTATCGAACTAACTGCCCCAACCGGAACCCCGACCGGACGTCGTAGACGGCTAATGCGCACCCTGACGAGCGGACACCTGCCGACCGCGAGCTTGACTACACAGCGTGTCGATCGTCATCCTTGACGTGAAATCCTGCGGAGAACGGGATTGACGGAAGCTGGTGTCCGGTGGCTAGGCTGCTCCAGCAGTCACATTTACACATCGCGGGGGTGGACGTGCCGTACGGCAGGCGCCAGTTGACGTTCGACGCAGACCGGGTACTCAAGGGACTGTCGGGTTGGCCGCCTCGCCTCGCTGCTGGCGTGGCGACCCTGCTGGTGGTCACCCTGGTGCCGGCCGCACCAGCGGTCGCCGCAGCCAACCAGGCACCAGACCGCCCGACACAGCTCACCGTGCACGGCCGCGCCTGCGAGCCGGGCGCCGGCAGAGTCTGGACGCTCACGACGACACCGACGTTCGCCGCCCGCGCCAGCGACGCGGACGCCGGTCAGCAGTCGCTCACCACCACGTTCTCCTGGCGGCGGGTCGGTCAGCCCCCGCACACCATGCAGCAGGTGCAGCAGAGCACCGGCAATCCGTCCTTCGCCTCCGCTACGGTGCCGACGGCAGCGGCGCTGGAGCACGGCGCGTCCTACCTGCTCCGCGCGCGCACCAGCGACGGCACGTCGACCGGGGGCTGGTCGGCGCCGTGCCGGTTCACCGTGGACGTCGTCGCACCACAGCCCCCGTCGGCGGTCACCTCGGCCGACTATCCGCCGATGGCACCCAACCAGCCGCCGGTCGGCGGGGTCGGTATCCCGGGAATCTTCACGATCAGCCCGCCGGCCGACGCCACCGGCATCGTCGGCTACGCCTACACCCTCGACAGCGGCATCGGCCCCGGCTCCGCGCCGGTGGTGCCGGCCGCCGCCGACGGCTCTGCCACGCTCGAGCTCCAGCCGAGCAGAGACGGCTTCAACACCTTGCGGGTCTGGTCGAAGGACCAGGCAGGGCTGGTTTCCACGGTGGTGGAGTATGAGTTCCGGGTCGCCAGCGGCAACGCGCCGGCCGCGCACTGGGGCTTCGACGACGGTGGTGCCGTCGGCGACGACGACACCGGCAACGGTAACCCCCTCACCGTCGTCGGAGCCACCACCGCGCCAGGACGGAGCAGTCCCGCCCTGTCACTGACCTCAGCCGGCGACCACGCGGCCACCACTGGACCGGTCACCTGGCCGCACCCGACGACCGCTGCCGCGCTCACCCTGCGTACCGACCTGACCTTCACCCTGTCGGCGTGGGCCAAACTCGATGCGGCCGGCACCGCACAGACCGTCGTCACGGTCGACGGCAGCACCACCTCGGTCGCCGCAATCGGCTACGACGCGACCGCCGACCGGTGGCGCTTCACGATGGCCGACGGCGACTCCGCCGCCGCCACGCTGATCAGCGTGGACTCCGACACCGCAGCCGTCCCCGGCCGGTGGACCCACCTCGCGGCGACCTACCACAACCCCTCCGGCGCGATGCAGCTGCACGTCAACGGCGTTCGGCAGAACGCGACCGCCACTCTCGCCGGCAGCGTCGCCGCCACCGGGCCGGTGACCGTCGGGCAGGCGCTCCGGGCCGGCGCGGCCACCGACCAGTTCTTCGGCCAGCTCGACGACGTCCGCGTCTACCAGCGAGCGCTCTCCACATCGGAGATCGGCGAGCAGGCCCGCCCGTTCGCGCCCCAGGTCAGTCTGCCCGACGGAGCCAGTGTCGATTTGGGCACCTCCGTCCCGGTGACCTTCGACGCTGGCGGCGACACCAACGTGACCCAGTTCCGCTACAGCGTCGGCTCGGCCATTCTGAACCAGAACGCCGTGCCGGACGTGCCCGGAGGCTCGGTCACCGTGTCCGTCACCCCGACGGCACTCGGTGACGTGCCGGTATTCGTCGGCAGCCGGACCGCCGAAGGCCTCACCAGCCCGCTCACGAGCGTGACCCTGCAGGTGCTGCCCGCACCCGTGCCGGTCACCGGCACCGTGTACGGAACGGACTTCATGCCGGTCGGTGCCGGCGTAACGGTCACCCTGGAGCCGGGTGGTCGGCAGGTATCCACCGGCGCCGACGGCGGTTTCAGCTTCGCGGACGTCAACCCGGGGCAGTACACGGTGACCGCGAGCTCCGGCGGTGGTGACTGTGGAACCGTCGCCAGCACGGAGGTCACCGTCCCCGATATCGCCGACGTCGTGCTGTTCCTGTCCCCGGTGGCCAGCCCGGACGGCAGTTCCTGCCAGGAACTGACCCAGCCGTTCACGCCGGTGTCCGGTACGGCGCTCGCCCTCACCGGTGACGACGAGGTCACCGAGACCGCACTGCCGTTCCCGGTCACCTTTTTCGGCCAGACCTACGACTCGGCCTGGGTGGACACCAACGGGATCCTGACCTTCGCCGACCCCGGCGGCTCGCATCCGACACCGGCCGGCATCCCCACCGTCGGCGGACCCGATGCGATGGTCGCCGCGTTCTGGGACGACCTGATCGTTGACGGGCAGGCCAGCGTGGTGACGGCGACGCGGGGCTTCGCGCCGTTCCGCGAGTTCGTCGTCGAATGGCGGGACGTACGCCGCGCCGCCGACCCCGACGAGCGGATGACGTTCCAGGTGGTGCTCGGTGAGCTGGGCGTGATCCAGGTCAACTACACCGGGATCGACCCGGCCAGCGCGGGTGAGCGCGGCGTCGGTGCCACCATCGGCGTCGAGAACGCCACCGGCACCGGCGGCCTGGAGTACTCGTCCGGCACGCCGGTGCTCGTCGACGACCGTACAGTGGCCTTCCTGCCGGGTGTCTGACTGTCGTGGTGTCAAGCCCCGGGTTGATGGAGAGTTGGCTACAGTAGCTGGTATTCCGACTTCAGTGCGTCGAGCGCGAGTTCCGTGAGGGCTACCCAAAACTATTTCCAGGTCGGTTTAACGTAATCCGTAAACGCGAAAGATCTCCAACTTGGTTACCGTAAGTAATGTGGCGGGGAACTGTTCCAGCGATCTGCGGAATCCGGTCTTGAGAACCTTCCAACACTTCAGGTGGGCGATCGTGCGTTCGACGGCGGCGCGGAGCCGGTTGAGCGCGGTGTTGCACGCACGTCGGACCTCGGTCAACTCCCGACCCCGGGGCTTCTTGTACGGACTCGCGATGCCGGCACCCTGGTAGCCCTTGTCACCGATCATCCCGGGCCCGCCCGGGGCGTGGTGGCCGGCCCACCGGGCGGCGATCCCGGAGACGTCGAATGCCTTCCGGTCGTGCGTGCCCCCCGGACGCGGATCACCCACGTCGACCACCCGTCCCGCGAGGTTGGCGACCACCTGCACGTTCTGCCCG